>DLYT01000086.1 GCA_003447595.1 Porphyromonadaceae bacterium | reverse complement strand
ACCAGTAACCTTTCGATTACAATACAAAGATAGCGCAATTTTTTAGATCTGCAAATTCTCACCTGCCGCAAAAGTTGTATGTATTGCGGATATGTGACAAATGTGTTGCGTAGACGTGTATCCCTTAGATTGTTACCCGTATACAATAAAGAATGTTAATGCTGTAAATTAATTCATTTCCGATGTACACTATTCGAAAATTACCTGCATGTCTTTATAATTGAGTGTGACGTTGTCGAAAAGACGAAAGAAGTCGAGCCCCAGTCCGCCGTCGTTCGTGATCGCTCCGGTTGGTATGGGATCCACAACAACCATGTGGATGTCTTTTGTTACATTGCCTATGCGCAGCGGCAATGCCGATACATCGAGTACGCTAACGTTCTGGGCAACGCCTCCGAATCCGCCGATATTGATCTGCTCTACCTGCTTTGTGATCGACTTGAAGTAAGCAAGATGCTTTTGATAATATGCCTTGGTGAAGTAGGCTTCTTTGCTTGCTCCGGTGTCGTACTTGAGAATCACCGCATCCTTATCGGGCATATAGGCTTGCAGGTACGAGCCGCCACCCCAAATAAAAGCATTGGGCGAGGAGGTGTTGAGTTGTGGTGCCTCCACCGGAAATCGGTAACATTTGTCTTTGAACGATACCTGCGTGATTCCCACCTTTAGTAGAAATTCCATCCCGATGATTGCATCAATCGAGTAAGAGAACTTATCGCGCAGCGAATCGGGAATAATGTCTTTGTCGTCCGCTACATAAAAGACTACGTTTGTGTATTCGATGGAGCCTATTTTTAGTAGGTCTGCTACGCCAAGTTGCGCATAGGCACCGCCGGCCACACCGGTAAGGAAGATCGAATCGGCCACAATGCGAATGCCGTGAGCTTGGGCAAAGGAACGCGAAACCATGTTTACCGCGGCTCCGGTATCAAAGATGAAGGGAACTGTTGCGCCGGCAATCTCTACCGGAATGTAAATGTGATGCTGGTCTTCGGGGGCATTCGCCGGAAACGGAACCGTAATCAATGCGTTCGAACGTGTAACGGTCGATTTGGGAAGATTACGCAGCGCGTTGTATTTGCGGTAGAAAGAGCTGAGAAACGTTTTGATGTCTTGCGGCATTCCTTGCAGTTGCAGCAAATGTTCCATTACGGCAGCCGCTTTGGCATATTCGCCCTGCGCATAGAGTTGTTCGGATAGAAGCGTGGCGATGTTTACAATGTTGTCGCCCAGTATTTCGGGATATGTGTCGATCACGTACTGCAATTTAGGGATGGCCAAATGGGGTTTATTGAAAGCCATCTCAATGCACCCTTGGGCAAGGTCTCGCGTAAAGGGCGTAAGCTCGTTTTGTAATTGCGGAAATGCTTGATTGAGTCTAAAGAATTGTCCGCTGTTGATCCACGAGCCCACCTGCTGTTCTGCTTGTTGGGCCACAACGTTTTCGTGCAAAAGCAAAGCGATGACGATCAAGATACCGATAAGTTTCTTCATAATAGTCTGTTTGATAGATTAAAACAACCACTGGTGTATACATAACCCGTCTGTAGTGAAATAGTTGAATCTTCGTCGGCTTCTTGTATCTTTGTGGTATACTTAAGTCAGACAACACATGAAAAGCATTTTATTACATACCGCTCTGATTGCCTCGACCTTGGCGGCGGGTGCTGCGGAACGTCCCAATATTGTTTTGATCAATATAGACGATCTTGGCTTTACCGACCTCTCTTTTCAGGGAAGCTCTTTTTACGAAACGCCAAACATCGATCGGTTGCGTGCCGAGAGTGTATTCTTTTCCAACGCGTATGCCGGAGCGGCCAATAGCGCGCCCAGTCGTGCGGTTTTGATGACGGGACATTTTGCTCCCCGACATGGAATCTATACGGTGAATCCGCCCGATCGCGGACGCGCAGCCTCTCGTGCACTCATCCCGGCTGCCAATGCCGATACATTATATAATGGTTATCCTATTTTGCCGTTGCTGCTACAAAAATCGGGCTACACTACAGCGATGGTCGGAAAGTGGCACCTCGGGAGTGATCCTACCCAACAAGGATTTGATGTGAACGTGGGTGGAGGGAAAGTTGGTCATCCCAAGAGTTATTTCTCTCCCTATAAGAATCCGAACCTGCAAGATGGTGAAGCGGGTGAGTATCTGACCGACCGACTGGGCAACGAAGCGGTGCGCTTTATCGAATCGCAGCATGGTGCAAAACCGTTCTTCCTTTATTATGCGCCTTATGCGGTGCATATGCCCTTGCAACCAAAGCCCGAATTGCTCGAGAAGTACAAGGCTAAACCTTCGACCGAGGCACACAACGATCCGAAGTATGCGGCAATGATTGAGGCGGTAGATGCGAATGTGGGAAAGATTCTTGAGGTGTTGAGGCGGAACAACTTGGAAGAAAATACGTTGGTTATCCTTACGTCAGACAATGGTGGTGTGTATAACATCTCGAAGCAATGGGCATTGCGTGCCGGCAAAGGCTCGTTTTACGAAGGGGGTATTCGTGTGCCGCTCTTGGTAAGGTGGAAAGGGCAAACGCCAACGAATGCTACAATCGATTATCCGGTAGGGCAGATCGATCTGTATCCTACGTTGATGGCTCTGCTTGGCAACGAGGCGATGTTGCCGCAATTGGATGGTGAGAATTTACTTTCTTACTTCGAAAGTGGATTCCCTTCGGGGGATGACAAAAGGTTGTTGTGGCATTTTCCGGCCTATCTGGAGGGGGGAAATAAAGAAACTACCGATGGGGAGTTTCGCTCGCGTCCGGTATCGGTGCTGCGAAAGGGCGATTGGAAGCTGATCTATAACTATGAAACGGAAACCTCCGAACTGTATAATCTGAAGGAGGATGTCTCGGAGAGGGTCGATCGGGTAGCAGAAAAACCGGAGCTTGCAGCGACCTTGAAGAATCAGCTCTTCGAAGAGTTGGACGCACTGCATGCCCCGATTCATTTTGCTCCTAATCCGAAGTTTCAACAGCCCGACTAAGCAGTCGGATTGTGTTACTCGTGGTGGCTACACTGGTGATCGTGCGCTCCGTGATGTGCGTTGCAGCCCATACCCGAATCGGTGATCTTGCCGGCAATGAAGTCTGAAACTACTTGTTTCACTTCGCCACTGCATCCTCTGAATACTTTGATGTTGTGCGAAGATAGTTTGTTCAGCGCGCCTTGGCCCATGTTGCCCGCAAGCATCACGGTAACACCCATTTCCTGCAATACACCTGCAATGTTGCTCTTACAGCCGCATCCTTGTGGCGCTTGCAGGTTTTCTTGGGCAATGATGTTGTTGTTTTCATCTACCGAAACTAAGGTATAATACTCACAGTGGCCAAAGTGGTCGTCTACTACGTTTGCGCGCGTAGGAATTGCAATTTTCATAATCATTTCTCCTTTATTCGTTACATATATTCGCAGATCGTGATAACAAAGCAACGTAGAAACGTTGGTGTCGTTACTCGGATCGTGTAAAAG
Organism: Porphyromonadaceae bacterium; assembly: GCA_003447595.1. Taxonomy (GTDB): domain Bacteria; phylum Bacteroidota; class Bacteroidia; order Bacteroidales; family CAMTPD01; genus UBA12018. Next base: position 830 of record DLYT01000086.1, on the reverse strand, counting down.
CTTTAGATCTTTTGAGCGACAAGACTGGCAGTAAGGCGCCGGTTCATCCGATGTATTCACCTGTTTGCATGCACAGCAACGATACCAGTAAGTATCCGATTCAAAATCTCCGCCGCCTATGAGCAGTGTTTTCCCTTCTATCAGTGCGGATGCCACAACTTTGCGAGCATGCTCGTAGATGCGTGTGAAGGTAGGACGCGATACGCCCATCTGTTCCGCGGCTTCGGCCTGAGTAAGTCCTTGGTAGTCGGAAAGTCTTATCGCCTCGTATTCTTCATATGTAAGTGCGATCTGCCCGACTTTACATCGGGACATTCCAAAGGGTTTAAAGCCTTCCATCTTGGGCGGCAACAACACTCTTCGTTTCTGTCTTATGCGTGGCATGTGATAATTTTGCGAATGAATAATCTTGTTTCTTCGCTGCAAATATATCTTTTATTATGAACATATGTTCATAATAAAATGAGAAAGTTTAGAGGTTCTCAAATTCATATCGACAAAGCAAGACAAGAACGTGGCTTAGTCGAGCAATACAACTTTCGATACAATCGGCAAGTGGTCAGACGGATAGCGTTTGTCTTTGAAGTCTGACAAGCAACCATACTTCAACACACTCACTTTGTCGTTGGTAAAGATGTAATCGATGCGATCTGTCAAGTTGCGTTCCCAGTTAAATCCGTTTGCCGTGCCTACGGGGCCATAAGGCGGAAGCTCGGTATGCAGGTAAGCATCTTTGAGTTCGTTGTTGAGGATTGCGATTGGTTCCGAATCGGGTAGGGCGTTTAAGTCGCCAAGTACTACGACCGGATAGTTGCCGGCTAGTTGGTTTA
>DLYT01000164.1:3115-6961 GCA_003447595.1 Porphyromonadaceae bacterium | reverse complement strand
CTCGACGGATGGGCAGGAACGCAACGCTATGCCGGAGTATGGAGTGGCGACCAGTCGGGCGGTGTATGGGAATACATCCGTTTCCACATTCCTACCTACATCGGATCGGGACTCTCGGGTCAGCCTAACATCACTTCCGATATGGATGGTATCTTTGGCGGAAAGAATCCGGTTGTAAACATCCGCGACTTCCAATGGAAAACCTGGACACCGATGGAACTGAATATGGACGGTTGGGGATCGAACGAAAAGTATCCGCATGCATTGGGCGAACCGGCTACATCGATCAATCGTCACTACCTCAAACTCAAATCGGAGCTGATGCCTTATGCATACAGCATTGCGGAAGAGTCGGTAGACGGATTGCCAATGATTCGTGCCATGTTCCTCGAATATCCAAACGATTATACCTACGGTAAATCAACACAATATCAATTCCTATACGGCCCGTCGTTCTTGGTAGCTCCGATCTATCAGCCTACACGTGCCGACGAAAAAGGTAACGATATTCGCAATACTATCTACTTGCCCGAAGGCATTTGGATCGATTACTTCAACGGCGACCTATACGAAGGCAACCGTATTATCAATAACTTCGATGCACCGATCTGGAAACTGCCGGTATTTGTAAAGAACGGAGCAATCATTCCGATGGTCAATCCGAACAACAATGTTGCCGAGATCAACAAAGGATTGCGTATCTATGAAATCTATCCGTATGGTGCGAGCTCGTTTGTAGAGTACGACGACGATGGACTTACCGAGCAATACCGTCAAGGTAAATCGGCTGTTACGCTGATCGAAAGTAACGTAGACAAAAAGAACAATGCGGTAATCACGGTACATCCGGCCAAAGGTTCGTTCGACGGCTTCGAGAAAAACAAAGCAACCGAGTTTAGAATCAATGCAACACGCAAACCGAAAAAAGTAACGGCTAAAGTGGACAAGCAATCGGTGAAGCTTACAGAAGTTACCACCGAGGATGCTTTCAACAAAGGCACCAACGTGTACTTCTACAATCCGTCGCCAAACTTGAATAAGTTTGCCACTGCCGGAAGTGAATTTGCCAATGTGGAGATCAAGAAAAATCCGCAAGTGATGGTGAAATTGGCTGCTGCTGATATCACAGCCGCTCCAACTGTAGTTACGGTAGAAGGCTTTGAGTTTGCTCCAGCCGATACACACCGCGTAAAAACCGGTACACTTTCAGCTCCTCAACAAGCTGTGGTAGCTGAAGAAAATATCGAAGCATACACGCTGAAGCCAACTTGGGCTAAAGTGGATAATGCCGATTATTACGAGATCGAATTCAACAACATGCTTTATTCTACGATAAAGGATAACGAATTGTTGTTCGAAGATCTTCAGGCAGAAACACCGTACACATTCAAGGTTCGTGCCGTAAACAAAGATGGCGTGTCAGACTGGACTACCTTCAATGCGACTACGAAATCGAACCCACTTGAGTTTGCGATTAAAGGCATTACTGCTCAAACATCAGCAGCAAACCAAGGAGGTCAAGGGGTAAATAAACTATTCGACTTCGACGAAAGCAATACATGGCATACCAAATGGAGTACCAAAGCTGTTCCGTTCGAAATGATAGTAGACTTGAATACCATCAATCAACTCGACAAGTTCCACTACTTGCCAAGAGGTGAGCGTGGTAACGGTATCTTGAAAAAAGGTACGGTATCTTACAGTATGGACCGTGAAAACTGGACCGATGCGGGCGCATTTGACTGGGCAGCAGATACGGAAGAGAAAGTATTTACGTTCAAAGGCAATCCTACCGTACGTTACATCAAGCTAAATGTAACTGAGGCTGTAGGAGACTATGGTTCAGGTCGCGAAATGTATGTATTTAAAGTTCCGGGTACAGAAAGCTATATTCCGGGCGATATCAACAACGACCGTTTGATCAACCGTAACGACCTTACCTCATACATGAACTATACAGGTCTTCGTCGTGGTGATGCCGACTTTGAAGGATATATCAGTAATGGCGATTTGAATAAAAACGACCTGATCGATGCATACGATATCTCGGTAGTAGCAACCCGTTGCGACGGTGGAGCAGCCAAAGATTCGATCGGTAAAGTAGCAGGAACATTGCAAATCTCTACACCAAAGAAAGCATACAATGCCGGAGATGTAGTTGAGATCCTTGTAAAAGGGACAGACCTACAGTCTGTTAATGCATTGAGCTTTGCTTTGCCATACAATCCGCAAGATTACGAGTTTGTAACGGTAGAGCCAATCGGAATCAAGGCAATGGAAAATCTAACCAACGACCGCTTACACACCAACGGAACCAAAGCGTTGTATCCAACCTTTGTAAACGTAGGAAAGAAAGAAGCATTGGAAGGAACGGCAGACTTGTTTGTGTTGAAGTTGAAAGCACGTCGCAACGTGAAGTTCGACCTCAAACCAATCGATGGCTACCTGGTAGACAAAGACCTAAACTATGTAACATTCTAAAAAGCGTGTCACCCCAAAGCGTGTCACCTCAGAAATAAGGCTGATAAGGCAAACAAAAAGGCCGCGATCCATCACTATTACAGTGAAGATCGCGGCCTTGCTATTTTATAGGAATGTATTTTGTATACTTGCGATTAGTTGGCTTTAGCCGGGAAGTTTGCAAACAATTTAGCCACCGCCTTGTCTACGGTAGAGGCACTGTTAAACTCATTGTTGTTCGTATCCATCACCCCTTCAACAGAAGCTGTGTAAACAATGTTCTTATTTGCGGCATCCACGATATCCATGATCAAAACACCTTCGCGATACACCTCTGTCACGGTATTACCATTCTGATAATAATATGGCCAGTAGTTATTACGCGGATAAATGTAACTGCCCAAGTATGCGGCAAGCGGTTGTTCGCCCGGAACGAAATAATTCTCAGCTTTCACCTTGCTGGTCAATCCAAAGTTGATCATATAGCTCGATGTATCCGACTCTGTATAGCCGCGCTCATTCATTTGCGTACGTATAGCACTCGCAATATAGTCATATTCGGTTTGTGTCATCGGAGCAGGCAAAGCACCTTCCGAAGGTTTCACAATACGATAGGTTTGTATAATCGACAGATTTTGATTCTGATACACGTGGCTATTCACCAATGTCGGCGTCGAACATCCTACTAAAAACCCTGTTCCTAGTATGAATAAATAAGTTAGTACTTTTTTCATTGTTGATTTATTTTATCAATAAAACCACCAAAACCGCACATTGTTTTTATTCGTGAGGATATTCCTGCTTTTATGGTCACGAATCGTCACGAAAGAATCTCCCTTATTACTTCGATTCTAGCCAATCCAAGCTAAATCGGGCAAACTTGATAATGCCATTCGCTTCGAAGATTGCGCCAACCATTCCATTTCCGAGATCAGTGAGTACCGAGTATTGGTATTCGGTAAACGGATTACCGTAGATGCGTTTCTGATGTGCCCAAGTAGAGCCATTGTCATAACTCACCTTAACCGTACCATTCATACGCATTGGAGGAGTCGCATGAAAACCTCCACGTTTTTCACTTGGTAGCGTCAATTGATTGGCCGGATTACTCAACAAGAGCGGTTTGTCTTTCGTATTGTGTAGTTTTAAGATCGAGCCTTGACAGGTAGGATCGGGTTGATTTTCCATTACTTGCGTTGGGTGCCATTGCGCTTTATTCGATTCGTGCGGTAAGTCTACCGTCATGTTGGCACGGTTGCGCGTAACACGAGCAAAGCTCCACGGACTCCAACCTTTCGGTGCCACTCTCGATGTATCTCCCATAAAACGGTGCGAACGGGCGTTTACCAGATATCGGTCGTTTTCTATCCAAGCGACCTGACTTTC
>DLYT01000164.1:2722-2850 GCA_003447595.1 Porphyromonadaceae bacterium | reverse complement strand
CCATTGTCGTCCGAAATAACAAGATAGTTGTACCACGCACTGGCACCATTGGCATTGAAAGGCATTACAATACGACCTTTACCATCTACCACACCAACACCCGGTCCACTGCAATATGAAAGCGTTTC
>DLYT01000164.1:0-2351 GCA_003447595.1 Porphyromonadaceae bacterium | reverse complement strand
GGATTGTTCAAACTGGCTTCGCCCTGACTGTCAATCACAATAATCTCTCCCCAGGTAGCACCGTTATCCTTGCTCACTCGTACCAATATGTCGTTTTCGGCCTGATCTGCGGCATGGTGTTGACGAGCTTCGATGATCGCAACCACTCCACCATTGCAAGTTGCAACTACGCTTGGAATACGAAACTCGGGATAACCATCTACATTCATCTCAAAGGCAACACTTACCTCTGGTCTTACCCCCGAATAAAACTCTTTTTCCACGAGGTTGGCAATTTTCTTGGCCGATGGCTTTTTCAACTGATCCACGTCAATCACAAAATCAGGCAGCGTATCTCCTTGAGCCAAACGCACAGCTAAACCTTTTTTTGCCAATAGTGCACGACTATCTTGTTCCAATCGTGCAGCTTGCTTAGCATCTGTCGATTGCAACTGATAATAATGAATTAATTCACCATCCAGATTCGGAGTATTTTTAAGCGTGTAGATAGCAGGATCGGCCGATTGACCAAACGTAGATAAGCTGCATGCCGTGAGCATGAGGAAAAAAGAAAAACATTTCATGGTTGTTCAAGGTAGGATTCTTTTGCGTGATTTCTAATGCATAAATCTAAAGAAAGAATCCGCTTATACTTTAAATATATGCTTATGGTTTGCGAAAATAGAAAAATAAACTTAAAAACCTCTTCATTCTCGAAGAGGTTTTTAAGTTTTTAAGCACGATGCTCGATAAGAAATCATTCTAGCATTTACAATACTACCGGAGGAATTGTTGGAGCAATATCAGTCCATTGATCTACAGAAACATTTACCTGGATAGGTTGTAGAATTTGTTCCGGTTTATTACCACCATCTGTACTTTTGTCCGGATTATAACCACCACCACCGGTACTACCGGTTTCATTACCGAATACAATATTATAAGTATAGCTATACCCTGGTTCCCATTTTACAGTTGTAATCGGAATCGCGATATTTCCTGTATAGTCTGTAACGCCGGTAAGTGAAGCATTCAGATTGATGTAAGAACCATTAAGCGGATAAGCTTTTGTGTCGGAATAAGACCAGTTTACAAGAGTTTGAGGAATCAGATACATACCCGATAGCAGTTTTGACGACACATTGTCTTTAGATGCCACCACCTTAATAGCAGGAGTATTTGTCATTGTCGCTGTTCCGGTCGCAGTACCTTGATTGGCTACTGTAAAGAAATTCGGAACCTCAGTAGCTGCTGTTTGAAGGGTGAAATCAGCACTCATCGGAATGTTTTTAATAGCGATGGAGTTTACATCAATATTAAGACCCGAGTTTTTGTAAGAAGTAATCACAAAATTAATTTTGGACAAAGCGTGGTGAAATTGCATCTGTACAATATTCTTGTTCTGATTTCCAGTATATGCGGCTACAACGTCAGACTGATCTTTGGTATCCGGAGCAACAGTATAGGCAAACTTGGTTGGTTCGCTTGCATTGGTAGGTTTTACGGCATAAGGATAGTAACCAAAAAAATCCAAGCCATATTGTGGCCAATAATACGTAGGAGTTGATCCCCAATAGCTATTGCCTTTCTTGAAATTTACATCACTCATAAAAGGAGTGGTATAAGGTGTACCTGTTTTATACGCATAAATGCCCACACCACTGGCCAAAGTTGTAGCTGTAGCATCTTCGCCTTTTAGCATTTTAGGAACGAACGCATCAATTGTAATTTTGTTAGACTCAATAATGTCGTCAGACTGATTTTCAGAGCAGGCACTCATCAACAATGTTCCGATAAGCGGAATCATCAACAATTTTTTCATAATCTTTTTTCTTTTAGTAAGTTAATCCATATTGGATTCAATTTTAAGTTATCTATAATATGATGTCGTAATAGACATCTTCCCATTCATCCACAGAGGGTTCTAGACCATCTCCTCCGCCAATTGGGGGAGGTACTACAAGTTTTGTGTCAATAACGATGTGTACATTTTTTGGATCCGGAGCATTCATCACCTGATCGGTTACATCAAATATCGCCCTAAAGTTTCCGCCTTTGCTCCATATATAAAGCGTGAGGTAATTGTGGTTGTCGCGTAAGTTTAATTCTCCGAAATTAAGCATGCTACCTACACCCGTATGCTGTCCGTCAATAACCAAATTATCTTCAAACGGCATTGTAATGGTACCAAGTTGGTGTTCGGGGTGCGACAAGTAATAGCGCCTAGAGAGTCCGCTGAGCGTAGCTGAAGTTTTTTCGATATACTCACCATTTTCAATATTACTGACACTGTATGTATAGTGACAAAGTAATGGCTCAGGCTTTAAGAGTACGATCTGTGTTTCGTTCGAATAGGCGAAAAGCTCTTTTTT
>DLYT01000010.1:1333-3049 GCA_003447595.1 Porphyromonadaceae bacterium | reverse complement strand
CCGGCCGGACAAATCGGATTGGCAAGTGAATCCTCGCTACTCGAGACAGCGCACAACACGATCGATGTAATGCAGCGATGGATCGATTTCAATGGGTCTAATAGTTTCTTTCCCGCAGCCGTGCGTGTAGGATACAATGCAGATACCATCCTGACAAAGCTCAATCGCTACGTAAACAATACTTATCCGAATGGATTTCAGCGCAACAATCCGCATGGAATCGAAAACTTCAGTACCACTCCCAATACCATCAATGAAATGCTATGCATGGGCCATCAAGATGTAGTTCGCGTATTTCCGGTATGGCCTACCGAGCAAGATGCCTCCTTTGAGCGAATCCGTGTAGAAGGAGCCTTTCTGGTTTCCGGAAGCATTAAGAAAGGTCAGATTGGTCCGGTAACAATTACGAGCGAACAAGGAAGGCCACTTGTTTTGCAAAATCCATGGCACGGTAGAGCGGTTCGAATAATTTCAAAGACAGGAGAAAGCACTGTTCAACGAGGAGACAAACTAAGCCTGTCTACACAGCAAGGAACAACTTATACCTTTACTCCTTTAAAATAAACAAGGCGACAGATAACTATACCATCAACAAACACGACCATGAATAAATTGATATTAATGCTGGGCGGCATATCCTTTTGCGGAATGCTCAATACTGCTTGGGCAGAAACAGGAAGCAAGAAATGCAGCGAAGCGTTTAAAGCACATCATATAGAATTAAAGTCAACACAAGGAACCGAATGCATTGTCCCGATCGGACATGTTGAAGTAAACTTTGTTGTCGATATCGAGTTGGTTCCTTCAAATTCATTATCTAAATTCGGCATTATACTCGGCGATTCCACCCAAAATAACTCCATGTTTGTAGGGTGCGATCTTACAAGCGACATCTTATGTTATTCACATTGGATCAAAAAAACAAAAGATTCACAAGAGCTCATCACCAAAGATATCGCCAAATTCTACAAAGACTACAAACGCAACTTGCGTATTGTGGGACTCAATGGCGCGCTTTCTATCTATGTAGACGGAGAGAAGATTGCGGAAACAGACATTGATATCAATCACCTTAAGCAGCAACCACTCTATCTCAAAGCATACGATGGTGGAGATATTATTGCCCATCAAATCTCCGTGTGTAACCTACCGCACACAAAACAACGCAAGGTTGCCGGCAAGTTACTTCAATTAGCCAATCCATCATTATCGGTCGTTTTCGACAATGAATTCCCCACCGTTGTATCTTATTGCTTGCCTTCCGGCAAAACAGTTACCGGTGCCACGCATGTCACACCTTATGTCCTGATCAACGGGTTACCCTATCCGCTCAAAGCAAAGGCTATAAAGCACGCGGACGAAATAGCGTATAATTGTGAGGCGATTGGAGCAGGCGTATCTTTTGTGACTACATTCCGATTAGACAATCAAACCTTGCAAATGGAAGTGTCCCACTTAAAAGAGCCGGAGGATGCACCGGTACGTACATTTGCGTTCTACAAGCAAGATCTTGTTTCGTTGGAGAATCAAGAAGCAGGAGCAATGTTATCGTTGGCAAAAGATGTAGCGAGCGATCAATTTATAGCATTAGATACTATCGCAACAACGGCGCGAAACCGCTTTGCCTCCATTGCCATTCTGAATAATGCAGCTTATGCCGCCACGCTCGACAATAATTCTCTTTACAACGCACACCAGGCCGCGTACCGAACAGAT
>DLYT01000010.1:0-949 GCA_003447595.1 Porphyromonadaceae bacterium | reverse complement strand
TACGCAACCATCACCATGAACTTTGCAAGTGGAGCTCAATATCCGTTTGCACGTCAACTCGACAACATCAAGCGTTTCTACAATGCAACCGATGGCTTTGGTCAGATGCTCGAGTTAAAGGGATATCAAGGAGAAGGTCACGACAGCAGTCACCCCGACTATGCCGGTAATTACAATACCCGTGCCGGAGGACTTTCCGATTTACAACTACTCACCCAAAAAGCGAAAGCATACAATGCCGCAATAGGTCTGCATATCAATCAAAGCGAGGCCTATCCCGAAGCAAAAGCCTATAATGGTGATATCATAACAGACATTCCGGGTTGGGCGTGGCTCGACCAAGCTTACTTGATCAACAAAGAGCGCGATGTGATCAGCGGATCGTTCGAAAACAGGCTTACTCAACTGAAAAAAGACCTGCCTCATTTGTCGTTTATCTACATTGATACCTACCGAGAGCATCGTTACCTTGCATACAATACCGCAAAACTATTCAACGATAATAAGTGGGTAGTATGGACCGAAGATTCGGATATCTTCTACCGACAGTCGCCTTGGATTCATTATGTAGCTGAGGCGAATAGTATGATTTCACGTTTTGTATTGCACACAACCCGCGACGGCTTCAATGCACATCCCTTGTTGATGGGAGGCTATAGCCGCAGCGCCGAAATCGGATTTATGGGCTGGCAAAAAGGACGCAACTTCAACCAAGTTATCGAGAACTTCTTTACACTGCAACTGCCTTACCGGTATTTGATGCATCACAAAATAAAGCAAATCAACGACAATGAAGTCATGTTTGAGCAAGGAGTGGTTTCACGCAAGCAAGGGGATCAGCATATTATTGAAAAGAATGGTAAGCCGGTATTAATAGATCAAACCGTATTCATACCATGGAATCCCGAGAAAGAAGATAAAATCTATCACTACAATAAAAACGGGGGCA
>DLYT01000102.1:1097-13058 GCA_003447595.1 Porphyromonadaceae bacterium | reverse complement strand
AAAAGACTTATCTCTAAATACTTATACCGTGAATTTATTTAATAAAAACACATTCATCACAAATATATTACAAAATCACCATTTACTCAAACCACCAATACGCAAAATAGATTTAAGATTAACGTCTATCTATTTATTATTATCACAATAATATAAAATATTTTAAATACATCCTTTTTTAAATGCCACGAAAATAGCTTCGGAAATTGATTTTACTTTGAGCTTGTCAAATATCCCAACCTTCATACGTTTTAATGTGGAAAAACTAATTGATAAAGAATCTGCAATCTCTTGTTCTTTCCATCCCTTCCCCGACATTCGAATCACTTCACACTCGACACTTGAAAGTTCTACGTCTTCTTCATCTATAAAATCCTTTATCGAATTGGAGTATACTTCTACTTTTGAATCAAGCGCATGGTATCTTTTAAGAATCGGACATCCGGCATGAAGTACAGGTTCGATGATACAAAGTGTTGCCTGTAATTTCATATCTGAAGTATATAGATATGGAATAATCTTAAACAACACTGCATAATCAAACTTGATCGTGTTCCAAGAATGACTTATCGTAAAGTATGTATATTGCTTTTCGTCAGAATGATTAGACAAAAACTGCTCATTGACAATATCGATATATCTAGCGATAATTGATTTATCAACAGACTGCAAATATGAATGAACATGTTCTATATCTAGTCGATTGTAATCATCTCCTACAACAGAGTACAGTTCGGCATTATAATTATAGATAGAAAACGTTTGATCTCTATGGTCTGCCAAAATCATTGTTTGCTGATTTGTACATGCAATTGCCTCTATATTTGATTGTATCACATTAGAATCTAAACACAACTGCTCTGAAAACTTCTGATTATCGATCAAAAGCCTCTTTAATAAAATAAAATTCTCCCCCATTAATACGCTTGTAGTATAACTATGTTTATGAATAAATTGATGTTAGATATAATTTTGCTTAAGTGCATAATAAATAGCTTCTGGCATACTATTTACCGATAATTTACTCATAATACACTTCTTATAATACTTTATGAGATTCACATCTACATCCATCTTTTTAGCGATCTCATGCTCTCTATTTCCTTTAGCAATGTATTCTAGTATACTTATTTCAATACTTCGAAGTTGAATTTTCTCCTCCAATACAAATTTCTTTCGGCAATTATTATAGATATAGCGTTTGTTTTCTCTGAAAAAATAAATCTGAAAAATCAATTTATTAAATTCATCTATAGGAGAAATGTAAGAGATAAAGAAATGAGGCCTGTTATTAATAATACATATAGGGTACAAATGACAATCTAGAACTATCCAATGCCCTTTTTTATGTTGTATTCTATAGTTATAATGAATTGTATGATGAATAAAACGTTTTTTGCAACGTTGATACAACACCTCCTCAAATAAAGAAGTTCTAAGAATGGTTAGGTCTTTTAGATCATCCGGATGCATTATACGCATAATAAACTCATCGCCCATTGACAACACCTCTTCTTTCGAATACCCTGTAAGCTCCCTATAAGAATCTGATATATAATACAACTGACTCCTTTGTGTGCACGTAATCAATGCAGCTTTATTAAAAGCTGCACTACACACAGATGAACTTCGATAAAGATCACTTATAATTTTCTTATACTCATGCGGACTAAAATCTTCAATTGGATTGTAATTAAAATATTGTTCAAACTCATTTAGGATTATACCCATAATTCAACTCTCTTTTATCCATCCTAAGCTCTATCTATCTTTCTAACAGAAAATATATTGATGGTCATGCAATTTCTACTCTCTACAAAGATAAAATAAAAAGGTAGAGTATCAAAATGACAACTTCACGTCACCACTTAAAGCTAATTATTTACGTAAAAAACCTCACTAAATTCATTTATTTTAGACAGCTCACCGCATATATAAAAAACTGCAGCATGCAAAACCATTAATATATTTTGTTTTTTAATTTAATTCCATATACTTTTACATCTTAAACACGACTTAACGAATAAGTAAATTTACTAACTAAAAAAATTACCGTGAAACGTAGAACAATTTTACAAGTAGCATCGCTTGCTGCTTTGCTAAACTCGTTTTCACCTTTGCATGCGAATTCTCCTGCCTCGGATATTCGTCAGCGCATAAATTGGGTGAATCCGGAAGCTTTGCAACTAGCAATCGAAGACATGAAAACACAGAAAGGTTTTGATTACACCAAAGCTCTGCAAGAATTGGAGTACATCAAAGCTAATCTCGAAGATGTGAAGTCGCGCATCAATGGTCCCGATAGCACGAAAGCTTTGACTGAAGCTGCAGCTCTTATCGAAAAGCAGCGAAACATTACATTAGCCAATCCAGCTCTAGATATGGATAAGATCGTGGTTACACGATTCGGTCTAGGCGATGACGCTCGTTCGGCGTTGGCAAACAAAATGTGTATGCCTTTCAGCAACTACATGGGACTTATCGAAACCCCTCCTACGGGTTATGATGCTGAATTGTGTGAGCTTTCCGACCTAAGAGCTCAAAAACAAACCAAGCGCACCATTTTTAAACCAAAACATGGAGAAGGTATTGCAGATGTGCAAATGCACTGGAATGCAGATAAAATGCTTTTTGCGTCAGCTAAACCTGTCGTTTTGGATGGTTTCTACAATCAAGAATATCCGTCATGGCATATTTATGAAGTAAACTTAAGTGGAGATAGCCTTAAAGTTATCACAGACTTCCCAGAACCGGATCTTGAATTTGCAGACCCATGTTATCTTCCCGACGGACGAATCTTATTCACCACAAACATCGGATACAATGGTATCCCTTGTGAGCATGGAGAACGCGTAATTATGAATCTTGCGATCTACGACCCGAAAGATAAGTCTATGCGCAAGATTACGTTCGATCAAGATGGCAACTGGTCACCAACGGTTCTCAACAACGGTAGAATCATGTATACTCGTTGGGAGTATACCGATCTTACGCACTATTTTACACGCATCGTAATGCATTCAAATCCGGATGGAACAGAGTGTAAATCACTTTATGGAAGCGGTTCATTCTGGCCAACAAGTGTATATGACATGCAACAACTTCCTAATGCCGGAAACAAGTTTATCGGTATTGTATCGGGACACCATGGAACACCTCGTTCGGGTCAACTTGTCGTATTCGATCCAAACAAAGGACGTAAAGAAGCTGACGGTGTTGTACAAGAAATACCTTTCAGAAATCGTAAAGTTGAACCGGTAATGAAAGATAGACTTGTAGATAATGTTTATCCACAGTTTTCACGTCCATTCCCAATCAACGATAAATACTTTGTTGTTACTGCTAAGCCTCACAAAGATGCTTTATGGGGTGTATATTTGGTCGATGTATTCGACAACATGACTTTGATCACCGAAAGCGAAGGAGACGGTTATTTGACTCCTATTCCAGTAATCAAACGTCAGACACCTCCGGTTATTCCTGACAAAGTAAATCTAAAAGATAAAGAAGCAACCGTATTTATTCAAGACATCTACGAAGGTGAAGGTTTACGCAAAGTACCACGTGGTACGGTAAAGAAACTTCGCGTCTTCTCTTACGAGTTTGCATACATGAAATCTCCTTCCGATTTTGATGCGCTAGGTGTACAAAGCGGATGGGACTTGAAGCGCGAACTAGGAACGGTAGATGTTGAAGCAGACGGATCTGCAATCTTCAAAGTTCCTGCAAACACGCCTGTATCTCTTCAACCTTTGGATGAAAATGGCAACGCTATTCAGTGGATGCGTAGTTGGTTTACAGCCATGCCGGGCGAAGTAGTATCGTGTGTTGGTTGCCACGAAGACCAAAGCATCATTCCTATTCCAAAACGTGTTGCCGCTTCAAACATGAAGCCAAAAGCAATCGTAGCACCGGAAGGTGGAACACGCCCATTCTCCTATGAGCTCGAAATTCAACCGATCCTTAACAAATACTGTATCAGTTGTCACGATGGCTCAAATCAAATGGACCTTACCGACAAAAACAAAACCGAGTATGTACGTTGGGGGAATTACCAAACGCATCGTCATCTAAACGATAGCTACTATAACATTCACCCATATGTGTACCGTCAAGGTCCAGAAGCCGATCTATACGTATTGCAACCTTACGAATATCACGCTTCAAACAGTGAATTGATTCAGATGCTAAACAAAGGGCACAACAACGTTAAGTTGAATGACAAAGACATGCAAACACTTTGTCAATGGATCGATTTTAACGCTCCTTACTTCGGAGACTTTGAAATTGCCGGTCGCTACAAGGCAACCTTCGAGCAATATCCTCGTCGCCAACAATTGATGCAGAAATATGCAAATGTTTCTACCGATTGGAAAAAAGAGCTTCGTGATTATGCTACTTATATCAAAGAGCAAGGCACACCTGAACAGGTAATTCCTGCAAAAGTAAAACCATCGAAGGTTGATACTAAAAAGATTTCGAAATGGAGTTTTGATGCAGACAAAGCGAAAGCAATGCAACAAGCTTCTGCTCCAAAACAAAATCAATCGATCGAAGTTGCACCTGGCGTGCAAATGAATTTCGTATGGGTACCGGCAGGCTCATATATGAAAGGTACAGACATGGGAGGCAAACAACCTGTAAACCACAAAGAAGTTTCTATCGAAAAAGGCTTCTGGATGGCAAGTATGGAAGTAAGCAACGAGCAATACAAAGCACTCGTTCCTCAACATGACAGTCGTTATATCGGAGAACAATGGAAAGACCATACAACTCCGGGCTTGGCGGCAAACAAACCAAAACAACCGGTTATTCGTGTTACTTGGGATGAAGCCAACGAATATTGTAAAAAGCTTAGCGAGCAAACAGGCATGAAGATTTCTCTTCCTACCGAAGAGCAATGGGAATGGGCTTGTCGTGCCGGTAGCGCCAACGATATGTGGTACGGTGAAAGTAATCTGGATTATACAACCTATGAGAATATGGCCGATTACACCATCAAGAATCTTGCCGTATGGGGACTTGAGCCTACGGTTCCAATTCCTGACGGACACTTTACTCGTAAATTCTGGGATTTCGTTCCTCGCGATAAAGAAAGCAACGACGGAAACTTGATCAGTGTAGAAGGTGGTAAATACAAAGCAAACCCATGGGGTCTATTCGACATGCACGGTAACGTTGCAGAATGGACAGCATCAGAATGCTCAGAACACCCTACATACGCAGGTCAAAAAACTGTATGTGGCGGATCTTGGCGCGATAGATCTGCTAAATCTACAGCATGGACTCGTCGATACTTCCAACCATGGCAAGCGCCATTTAACGTTGGATTCCGTGTTATTATTTCTGAATAATTAAAATACACATCACTACTCTAAAGTGGTTGCCTAGCTTTTAGGCAACCACTTTTTTTTATAATTAATGATCCTTTTCGGTTGGAATATTGTTATCTCAAAACAACACCGTTAATTAATTTTACCTAAGATTCAACAACGACTAAAGACTATATACGACATGAACCAAACAGCAGATTATGAATTAAGTATACTTGTGCCAGTATTTAATGAGGAAGAAAACATGAATCGTCTTGAAAAAGAACTCGCAAGCTATACAAAAGAAGCACTGCTCAAAACATGCATCATATACATCAATGATGGCTCTACAGACAAAAGCCTAGATTATATCAAAGAAATTTGCAGCAGAAATACAAACATGTTTTATCTCTCGCTCTCTCGAAACATGGGATTAAGCGCAGCAATGAAAGCCGGCATCGACTTTACATTCTCTAAATACGTAGGATATATTGATGCTGACCTGCAAACAGCACCGGCTGATTTCAACTTACTCATACCCCATTTGCAACAACATGAGCTCGTGATGGGTATACGGGCAATGCGACAAGACAGTATTATAAAAAAGCTCTCATCCAAAGTAGGCAATGGCTTTAGAAGGATGATGACAGGAGATGATATCAAAGATACCGGATGTCCACTAAAAATAATACACACAGATTATGCAAAACGCATCCCTTTTTTCACAGGCATGCACCGCTTTCTTCCTGCATTAATCATGTTGCAAGAAGCACAAATCAAACAAGTTCCCGTAAGCCATTTTCCGCGTATTGCCGGCAAATCAAAGTATCACATGTTTAATCGAATGATTGGTCCGTTCAAAGATTGCTTTGCCTACCGATGGATGAAACACAGATACATTCACTACACAGTCCAAGATCATCAGATCTAACGATTACAAATAAAATATCCCTTACAAAGAGACGCTCACCTTAGGTAAACAATCTTTTTGTAAGGGATATTCATTTAAAGAAAAAACCGATTACTCAATCCATTCTTTTATATGTTGTTCGTTCTCTTTCTTGCAAATCAACAAAGACTTATTATTATCAACAACGATGTAGCCATCAAGACCTTCCAGAATGCAACGCTTTCCATTGGGAACCGAAACAATGCAATTCTCACTATCAATCATACGAATCGAATCGCCAATTACCGCGTTCTTAGTCGTATCCTTACCCGACAACTCATAAAGCGAGCCCCATGTACCAAGATCAGACCATCCAAACGAAGCCGGAATCACATAAATATTATCTGCATGCTCCATTACCGCATAGTCGATCGATATCTTTTCACACTGCTGATAATGCTCGTCAATCAAAACCTGTTCGTCTGAAGTATAAAAACGCCCCGATATCTGATCAAAAATTGACGCCAATGCAGGCTGAAACGCCCTAAAAGCCTTCTCGATTGTTTTTGCACTCCAGATAAAGATGCCCGAATTCCAATAATAACCTCCTTCATCGATATATTGCTGAGCCACTTCCCTACTCGGTTTCTCTTTAAAAGCCTCTACCTTGTAGAAGTGTTCTTGCTCTACATCGGTTCCGGCTTTAATATATCCGTAACCTGTTTCGGGACGATGCGGCATAATACCAACCGTTACAATTCGATCCGCATCATTCGAAAACTCAAGACCTTCTCGAATCACACGTCTAAAACATTCGGTATCCATTACGACATGATCGGCTGGAGAGATCACTAGATTAGCCTCCGGATCACGCTCTTTTATCTTCCACGTTACATAAGCAATACAAGGTGCCGTATTGCGCATGCAAGGTTCCAGCAAAATATTTTCTTGCGGAATCTCAGGTAATTGCTGATGAATCCATTCTATATAGTTTTTAGACGTTACAATCCAGATTTGTTCCGGCGCACAAATATTCTTGAAACGGTCTACTGTAAGTTGAATCAAAGTTCTACCAGTCCCTAATACATCTACAAATTGTTTTGGTTTGTCAGGGGTACTCATAGGCCAAAAACGACTACCTATTCCCCCGGCCATGATTACAAGATGATTCATATACGGTATTTTATTTAATAAGTTGCGAAATTACAAAAAGAAAGCGATTCATGCGACATTTACGATCACACTCTATACTTTTATAACAGTCCAAAGTAATGTTTTTATTTAAATATAGTACATTCGCAGGCATAAAATCTAATTATTCAACACATGAAAAGATATTGTCAGACTCTGAAACTACGCGACGATCGCGAACTAATCAATCAATACATCGAAGAACACCAACACGTATGGCCCGAGATCAAAGCGGGAATCAAAGAAGTTGGCATTATTCATATGGACATCTATATCCATGAGAACACCCTCTTTATGATTGTAGATACCGTAGACGATTTTGAGTGGGATCAAGACATGGCGCGTTTGTCTACCCTACCGCGTCAGCAAGAATGGGAAACATACATGGCTAAATTTCAAGATGCATCACCGGAGAGCACTTCAGCCGAACGATGGGTTATGATGAAACAAATCTTTGCACTAGACTAAGATATACAAGAAACGCACAGAAATAGGGACATGCCTTCTCTGTGCGTTTCTTGTATCTAAAGGGATCAGCTCCGTTAGTTTACCGATTGGTAATACCAAGCAAGCATTTTATCCACACCCTCCGAAATTTCTATTTTATGCTTCCAACCCAATTGATGCAATTTGGTCACATCAGTCAGTTTACGCATGGTTCCATCAGGTTTTGAAGCATCAAAATAAAGCGACCCTTCATAATTGATCTTCTCAGCAATCAAAGCAGCCAATTCACCAATGCTGATTTCCTTTCCGGTACCTATATTGATATGCGTATTACGTACCTGATGCGCAATATACTCCGAAGGAGCAATCTTCTTACTCGCCTCAACAGCTACAATATCCCCAAAATCAACTTTCTCCATGATATACACACAAGCATCGGCCATTTCTTCGCTCCACAAAAACTCACGAAGCGGAGTTCCGGTTCCCCAGATCTCGACTCTACCCGCCTCAACACCATATTTCGACAAAATAGCTTTCATCTCTTCAAGAGAAGCATTTCCCGATACACCTTCGATAGGTCGAGCATCAAGGTCTTTACGCACAAACGCTTCATCACCTTTGTGCAAGGCATCAGACAAAACAATCTTACGAATCAGAGCCGGAAGCACATGACTCTTTTCAAGATCAAAGTTATCATTAGGCCCATATAGGTTCGTAGGCATTACCGAGATAAAGTTCGTTCCGTATTGCAGGTTATAACTCTCACACATCTTCAAACCCGCAATCTTAGCAATTGCATAAGGCTCATTCGTATATTCGAGTACACCGGTCAGCAGTTCGTTCTCTTTCATAGGCTGAGCACAATCGCGCGGATAAATACACGTGCTACCTAGAAACAACAGCTTCTTTACACCATGTTTAAACGCACACGATATCACGCTATTCTGAATTGCGAGGTTATCAACGATAAAGTCGGCACGATAACGATTGTTCGCTACAATACCACCCACCTTTGCCGCCGCTAGAAAAACATACTCGGGCTTTTCATGCTCAAAAAAAGCATCAACTTCAAGCATATTACGCAGATCTAGATCGGCAGACGAACGCCCTACAAGATTCGAATACCCCTTAGCTTGTAAGTTTGACCAAATGGCAGAACCCACCAATCCACGGTGCCCTGCCACATATATCTTAGCATCTTTTGCAATCGACATCATTCAAAATAGTTTAGAGTTTTATAACCGCCGCGCTTCAAGTACTCTTCTTTCTTCATCAGCTTCACGTCGTGTTTCATCATATCCGCTACCAGATCCTTGAGCGAATACTCGGGAGTCCAGCCCAATACTTCTTGCGATTTTGTCGCATCACCAATCAGCAACTCAACCTCCGTAGGACGGAAATAAGCCGGATCTACTTCAACTACACTTTTACCAAGCAAAGCTTTCACGTTAGGCACAAACTCCTCACCCACTTCCTTGGCCAACTTATGTTCGTCTACAGCCGTTATATATCCTTTTTCATCAACACCGTTTCCTTTGAACGCAACCGTTACACCAACTTCAGCAAACGAAAGCATTACAAAGTCACGTACAGTAGTTGTAACTCCGGTTGCAATCACATAATCCGAAGGTTCGTCTTGCTGCAAGATTGCATGCATGGCACGCACATAATCTTTGGCATGTCCCCAATCGCGCATAGCCGACAAGTTTCCTAAAAACAGACAATCTTGCATAGACATCACAATCTTACTCACAGCTCGTGTAATCTTACGTGTCACGAAAGTTTCACCGCGCAACGGAGATTCATGGTTGAAAAGAATACCATTGCTTGCATGCATACCATAAGCTTCACGGTAATTCACCGTAATCCAATAGGCATATAACTTGGCTACGGCATAAGGCGAACGCGGATAGAAAGGTGTAGTCTCGCGCTGAGGCACCTCTTGTACCAAACCATACAACTCTGATGTAGAAGCCTGATAAATACGCGTCTTTTCGGTAAGGCCTAGCAAACGTACCGCTTCCAGAATACGCAATGTTCCGATACCGTCGGCATTGGCAGTGTATTCGGGTGTATCGAAGCTCACCTTCACATGACTCATTGCCGCCAGGTTGTATATTTCATCCGGTTGCACTTCCTGAATGATTCGAGTAAGGTTCATCGAATCGGTAAGGTCTCCGTAATGCAAAATAAAGCGACGACCGTCTTCATGCGGATCTTGATACAAATGGTCGATACGATCGGTATTAAAAAGCGAACTTCTACGTTTCAATCCGTGTACCACATAACCTAGCTTTAGTAAGTACTCTGCCAGATATGCACCATCTTGCCCGGTTACTCCTGTAATCAACGCGACTTTCTTTTTCATATTATTTGAGTTGATGTTTTTTATATACGCAACGACTCATACACGTCTATTGTGCGAGTCTAATTTTTATTTAATTCGATAAAAATACAAATAACGATTATACTGACAAAACAAAGAAACAAACCTCTTGTTCTCTTTCGCTCTGCTTGCACCTTATTTATGCTATCTTTGTAGGCAAAACTAAAGATTTACATTTGATGACTTCTTCTTTTAAGTTAAGCTTATCTCCGTTGCAAGGCTACACCGAAGCCATCTATCGCAATGCTCACGCTGCTTGCTTCGGAGGTATTGATACCTACTTTTCACCATTTGTACGCGTAGAAAACAAGCAAGGTGCTGAAAGTCCTTTTCGAAACAAAGATATTCGCGACATACTTCCCGAACGTAATACCGTTCCACATTTCGTTCCTCAGTTGATTGCGTCGAATGCCGACGAGCTGTCTCTTATTACAGAGAAGTTCTTATCATTGGGATACCACGAGGCCGATATCAATATGGGATGTCCCTTTCCGATGATTGCAAAAAAGCACAAAGGTTCGGGTCTGCTTCCTCACCCCAATGAAGTAGCGGCCTTACTGAATGCTGCCGGCAATTATCCTGAAATGAAATTTTCGCTTAAGACGCGACTGGGCTGGGAAGATGCAAATGAGTGTCTGGAACTGCTCGACATGATCAACAGTTCTTGCTTGACCGATGTAGCAGTGCATGCACGTACCGGAAAACAACAATACAAAGGAAACGTACAGATGGAGGCATTCGACGTATTTGCTCAAGGCTGTAAAAAGCCGCTACACTTCAATGGGGATGTATGTACCGTGAATGACATCCATCGGATACAAACAGCATATCCTACGCTTACCGGCATTTATATAGGCAGAGGCATCTTGCAAAATCCGTTTCTTCCTCTTTTGTATAAAAAGCAAGTCTCATTGCAATCGTTGCCGGTAGCCGAAATGATGTCGCAGTTTCATTCCTCATTATTTGAGCAATACAACACGCTATTGCAATGTGACCATCATACCCTGCAAAAGATGCAATTGTTCTGGGAATACCTTGCTCCCGAGCTCGAAAAGAAGAGTAAAAAAAGGATAGCTAAGTGTAAATCTCTCTCTGAATACCTAAAATTATCGGGTGAAGTTTTAGACAACATTTCTGCCGAGGATTTTGAATGATCGTGCTTATTCGACTGGTTATATTGCTCAAAAGCTAGTCGAATAGCCTTATAATACCCATAGAATCGTAGCAATTTGAACTTACCCTTTGCTACAGATATACGCTATTCACTCACACGAAAAATTGCACTTTATCGAGAACAGGTTTATGCATGATCTATTTGCACCAGTAATCCTTGATCTATGACCAAATTGAAAAACCTCAACGCTCGCTCAGTAAACCGTACGCAATCGCCCGTACAATGAGTCGCAATTGTTGCAATCTCAGCCAAACAAACCTTCTATAAAATGACCAAAGTATGCATTGTTTTCAATGAAAACGATTTTCAGTTCTCGTGAAAAGTAAAAGCTCGCTTCGTTGAAAACGAAAAATAGTTTTCAATGAAGACAGATATACTGATCACAGTTCGCAGCTTCACATCAAGTCTTTTAGATAATAACCGCTCTACCAAACGCTTCTTCTTGAGAAAATAAAGCTAGTAAGGTTCTTCTAAAAAGTAAACGAGGTTTATCTGCAAACCTTATTAGGTTCTTGAAAAAACGTTGTTTACTTCTTTATAGCGGCATACATGCGTATAGTGC
>DLYT01000102.1:0-809 GCA_003447595.1 Porphyromonadaceae bacterium | reverse complement strand
CACGTCACATAAATTTAGACAATAGAGTTTTCGAATGAAGTATTTACCTTAAAATTAAGCCAATACTCTCAAAAGGAAAAATAAATAAGTGCGAAACAGTTAAATCAGTTTTTTATGAGGAATATTCTTTATTTCTTTGTAATAGAAGAACTCAAGAAATAGAGTTACTCGTAAAGACACATAACACATCACTCTACTCCTGTTGGCTTGCGATAAACCGACAGGAGTTCTTTTTTTATACCCACGACCATAACTATTTAGAAAAATAAAATCCCTGCCTATGCTTGTACAACGACAAACATAAACAGGGATTATTGTATTCTTTAATGTAGACTATTAATGACGTCCCCAAACAGACACTTTCGCTTTTCCGCGATGATTGTGCCATCCTTTTACAGAACGATAATAGAATGTAATTTTCTTAATTACGCGACGGTTGCCTTTTAGGTAAATCTCTCTTGATTCTCCACCGGCTTTGATCACCTGACGTACTCGAATCTCTTGACGCTGACCATTTGCAAATTCTACAAATATTCTATCAAACTCGACCGGTGCTCTGTCTACTCTGATTTTTAATCTCGTAAACGTTCCTTTATGACCGCTTCTAATTACATCTTTATCACCTCTAAAATTTACAGATCTTTCTCCTAGCTTCTCCCATCTTCCGATGCGTTGTGCCGATGCGGCAAACGTAAATGTGGTAAGAAGCATTAGCAACATTACTAACTTTTGCTTCATAAAATACAGATTAATTCTTGTGTTCAATTTTTACTCGCTAGCAAAGATATAGAAATATTCTTCATTTCAAA
>DLYT01000042.1 GCA_003447595.1 Porphyromonadaceae bacterium | reverse complement strand
GTAGGCACGAAAGTATCTTTAGACAAGTCTCCGGGCATAAAAGAGATCAACCCATCGATCGTTCCCATATAAAAGCGACCATTCACATCCTTGTAGGCAGAATTATAATTAAACTGATCTTCGGGCAAACCATTGGCACGCGTATAAAGGTATGATTCTTCCTTTTCCGGATTAAAACGAATCAAACCTTTGCTACTGGCAATCCACAAGTTCCCTTGCCCGTCTTCCAACATACTATATAACTGTGCCGATGGAATACCCACATTCTCACGATACACAGTAGCCTTTCCGGTTTCACGATTAAACAAAGCCAAGCCCCCTTCATGAGTAGCCACCCAAAGTCTGTTCTTCGAATCTTCCATTACATAATTGATCAGGTAATTGATTGAAGACCCCAAACCACTGCTATAATAATCGTATACTTTTGCCGCTTTGGTAGTATCATCGTACGAAACGAGACCTACAGCTGTAGCAAACCAAAGCACCCCTCTCGAGTCTTCATACATATTATATACAGAAACGAAAGGACGCCCCAGATCAATTGCGTTGAACCGTTTTGTTGCAGGGTCAAAAAAACTAGCCCCACTGGTAGTTGCCACGATCAACTTATTGGTTCGTGTTTTTAAGAATGAAAGGACAAAATCAGAATTTAAGGCTCCCGGAGTATTGCCCGACTCATAATGTGCAATCTCTTTTCCTGTTTTTGCACTCAACACATGAATGCCATCGTTGAAGGTTCCTATCCAAACCGAATCATCGACCACAGTAAGCCCGTGTATGTTTGTAATAGACTGACCACTTTTACTATAAATAGGATAATGCGTAAAGGCTCCTGTTGCAGGATCAAACTTCGAAACGGCATTATCTTCGGTTGCATACCATACTTTCCCGTTATTGTCTGCCGAGATTTCACGTACCGTATTACCACACATCTGTTCGTGGGTGCGTTCTGCCAGATACTTATCAAATTGCAAATGGAACTTGGGCAGATAACTCACTCCTTTAAAGTAAGAACTGATCCAGATACCCCCTTCTTTGTCGGTCGTAATCGAATAAAGCGCATTGTCGGCCAAGGCATACGGATTGCTCAGCGACTTACGGATATTCTTTGTTTCTTTCGATTTTAAATTATAAATGTATAGCCCCGACTCCGAAGCAACCCAAAGTTCGTGATCTGAGATGTGCTTGATATCACGTACAAATATATCCGGAATAATCTGTTCTACGGTTTTATCTTTAAGCGATAAAAGGAAAAGTCC
Source organism: Porphyromonadaceae bacterium (assembly GCA_003447595.1). Taxonomy (GTDB): domain Bacteria; phylum Bacteroidota; class Bacteroidia; order Bacteroidales; family CAMTPD01; genus UBA12018. The sequence goes on along the minus strand of DLYT01000042.1, from coordinate 15,402 downwards.
GTTCGTATTTGATCCCAGCCAAACCCCATACTCGTCGTCAGTAATAACACAATTGATATAAGCCGGTCCGGCGGTAATATCACCCGCATCACAAAAGTGTTCAAAGGTATTGGTCTGTGCTTGATATTGCGCCACCTCACCATCGTATCCAATGGCCCATACCGAGCCTGAAGGATTCGCACAGATCGTACGTATACTGTACTTAAAATCGTTGTATTCCTCAGCGTTGTGCGAATCTAGGTTATATTTATAAACCCGATTGCCCGAAGTGATCCAAAGGTTACGACTTTGATCTTCGACTACATTAAATACCGCATTTATAACTAGATGCTGATTATTGAGTTGAGAAAAACGGACAAACTGATCTTCGCTATGCTTGTATACGCATAACTCATGCGAGGTAGCAATCCATACATTCCCCTCTTTGTCAGGATAGATCGCGTGTATATAATTAGAGGTAACACTGCTGCTATCTCCTTCTATATTCGTATAATGTTTGAAGCGGTTTCCGTCGAAACGATTGAGCCCATATGTTGTTCCAAACCACATAAAGCCGCTTTTGTCTTGTGCAGTACAAAGCACGGTATTATGTGACAAACCCTGCTCATTACGGTAGTGCTTGAAGTAATATTCTTTAGCTATAGCCAATTGAGAAATACATACAAATAAGATCAAGAATACAATTCTTGAAAAAAAGATGTTGTTCATGTGGATTAGATTATTTAAAGCCTGTGCAAGATAGTTGTTAGAATCCTATCAAATATATAATATTTCAATCACAAAACTATAATTATCGTGCAAAACAAGGCAATATGAACCTCTCAGTGGGAAGGTATCGTATTAATTTGTACCTTTGCAAAAAGAAAACTAGATCGATCATCGCATATGAGAATAGATATCATTACCGTATTGCCGGAGATGCTTACCGGCCCTTTGAACTGTTCTATCCTAAAACGAGCACAAGACAAAGGTCTGGCACAAATACACATTCATAATCTAAGAGACTACTCAACAAAAAAACATAAGAAAATAGACGATTACCCTTTTGGCGGTGAAGCCGGAATGGTTATGCAAATAGAGCCAATCGATAGAGTAATCAGTGCGTTGAAGGCCGAAAGGGAGTACGACGAAGTAATCTATACTTCGCCCGATGGTGAAACCTTTGATCAGAAAATGGCAAATACACTTTCAATGCATCAAAACCTGATCATCTTGTGTGGCCACTACAAAGGAATCGATTACCGTATCCGCGAGCATTTGATCACAAAGGAGATTTCTATCGGTGACTACGTGCTTACCGGCGGCGAACTTGCGGCGGCGGTAATGTCTGATGCTATCATTCGATTGATTCCGGGTGCTATTGGCGACGAACAATCGGCCTTGTCCGATTCGTTTCAAGACGACTTATTAGCTCCTCCGGTATATACGCGTCCGGCGGAATACAAGGGATGGAAAGTTCCGGATGTATTGCTTTCGGGACACGAACGCAAGATCAACGAATGGAAACTTCAACAGGCACAAGAACGCACCATGCGTCTTCGTCCAGACTTATTAAAGAAGAAGTAAAATTATCTTCACGATAACAGAATCGTCAGGTCGGGACCTGACGATTCGTTCTTCACTTACTTTTTATACAGACCTCATTAGGAAGCCACTCCACATTCAATAGTTTGAATTTCAGCCACGCATGGTCTTAAAAAAAAGACTGTATGTATCTTCTTTTCGTTTTTTTTCGACAACTTGCAATACCATCGTAAAACACACAATTTACAACAATAAAAAATACTATGAATCGAAGAGACTTTCTACTTAAATCTACTATCGGAGCGGCAACACTTGGCATCTCGCCGCTATCAGGTGCTAACCTTTCATCCGTTTTGGGCTCATCAGCTCCGTCAAACAAAATCAAGGTCGCTCTCATCGGTTGCAAAGGCATGGGCTGGAGCAACCTCAATACATTTCTACAGTTTCCCGAGGTGGAATGCATCTCTTTGTGCGACATCGACGATCAGTGGCTCAACAAACGGGCTAAGGATGTGGAAGAAAAATCGGGCAAAAGGCCCAAACAACTCGTAAAAGATTGGCGAAAAGTGATCGACAACAAGGATGTGGACCTGGTTATTATTGGTACGCCGGACCACTGGCATTGTTTACCTACGATCTATGCTTGCCAAGCGGGGAAAGATGTGTACGTCGAAAAGCCGCTCTCGAACACCATCGAAGAGTGCGAACTGATGGAGAGAGCCGCACGTAAATACAACCGGATCGTACAAGTGGGACAATGGCAACGAAGCGATCCGCATTGGGATCAGGCTGCTCAGTTTGTAAAAGACGGGAAGATTGGCAAAGTGCGCACCGTAAAGGTTTGGGCCTATCAAGATGGCAAGGCTTCGCTGCCTATCATGCCCGATTCGGTAGTTCCGGCCGGGGTAGATTACGACATGTGGTTGGGGCCTGCTCCGAAAAAGCCATTCAACGAGCACCGCTTTCATTACAACTTTCGTTTCTTTTGGGATTATGCCGGCGGACTGATGTCTGACTGGGGTGTGCATCTGCTCGACTATGCCATGGAGGGAATGAATGCAGAGTTGCCTCGAAACATCATGGCCTCGGGCGGCAAGTTTGCTTATCCAACCGATGCGATGGAAACTCCCGACACGCTGATGTCTATTTACAGTTATCCCGAATACAACATCATCTGGGACCATGCTTGCGGTATCAACCACGGTTTGTATGACCGACGTGAGGGCGTAGCATTCTTCGGAGAAAACGGAACATTGGTACTCGACCGTCGGGGCTGGGAAGTAATTCCGGTAGTATCCAACAAGCAAGCTCGAATGGAAGCGGTTGCGATGACTAAAGGCGAAGGTAAAGGCTTGTATAATCATGCCCAAAACACACTGGAAGCGATGCGCACAAGACAGACTCCCAATGCAGATGTGGCTATAGGCGCAAAGGTGGCCAAGCTTTGTCACTTTGCCAATATCTCTTCGCGCGTAGGCAGCGGATTGGTTTGGGACGAGGCTTCGCACCAATTCATAGGTAACGATCAGGCTAATATGTTGGCCAAAGCTTATTACCGAGCACCGTGGCAATTGCCCAAAATCGTTTAGTACTCGTGTAATTATCCCGTGAATATCATTGAGTCATGGGATTGTTTCTATACAATAAAAGGCTGCAACGAATAGATCGATGCAGCCTTTTATTATGTATATAGGATACAAATGCATCCTTGTATATCGCTTATCTATTTTCAGAATCAATGTATCTGGCCAATCCTCCTTGCGAAGTTTCTTTGTATAAAGAAGGAAGATCGTGCCCGGTTTGACGCATTACCTGAACAACTTTGTCAAAACTTACACGGTGCTTACCGTCCGAAAACGATGCATAAGCATTGGCATCAAGTGCTCGAGCCGCCGCAAAAGCGTTACGTTCAATACATGGAATTTGAACCAAACCACAGATTGGATCGCAAGTAAGCCCCAAGTGATGTTCAAGTCCCATCTCGGCCGCATATTCGATTTGTGCAGGACTGCCGCCAAATAGTTGGCAGGCTGCTGCCGCTGCCATCGCACAAGCAACACCGACCTCTCCTTGACAACCAACTTCTGCTCCCGATACGGAAGCATTGGTACGCACTACGTTTCCGAACAAGCCGGCTGTAGCAATTGCGCGCAAGATTCTCGAGTCTCTGAAATCACGTGTCTCTTTCAAGTAATACATAACTCCTGGAAGTACTCCGCAAGATCCGCAAGTAGGTGCAGTAACAATCACGCCGCCACCTGCATTCTCTTCCGATACGGCAAGTGCGTATGCATATACCATACCACGGCCTTTCATGGTTGCAGAGTAACCTTTGGCACGAATGAGGTAGTTTGATGCTTTTCTTCTCACGCCTAGTCCGCCCGGCAATACGCCTTGAGCTTCGAGTCCTCGCTGTACCGACTCTTGCATGGCTTGCCATACTTCTGCCAGGTAATCCCAAATCTCAGGACCTTCGCAACGCTCTACATATTCCCAGTAGTCGCAACCTTCGCGTTCGCACCAAGCTTGAATATCCGCAATGTGTTGGTAGTTGTATACTTGAGTTGCTTTGTTTTCGTTCATCTCTTCATTGGCTAGCGCCCCGCCTCCAATGCTATAGATGCGCCAGCTATCAGTTTCCTTGCCGTCTGCGTCAAAGGCTTTGAAGTCCATTCCGTTGGGATGAAAAGCTAAAAACGTTTCCGGCTCCCACAAGATGGTAGTAGGTGCAGCTGCTTGCAACACTTGCAAGATGGCTGCATCGGTCATATGTCCCTTACCGGTAGCGGCAAGACTTCCATATAGCGTAACAGTAAAATGATCTGCTGCTTTGTTTCTTTCCAAAAACATTTCGGCTGCTCTTCTTGGCCCCATGGTATGACTACTGGATGGTCCGTGCCCGATTCTAAAGATCTGTCTTATCGACTCCATAGCAATGCGTATTTTCTAACAAGGATTCTATATAAATTGAATTCTGAACGGTTCAATATCTAAAACATTCAGCAACGAAGATACTCATTTTTTGATAGGGATAAGGATATCAAAGGGATTCTTTTTTTGTCAAATTTCATAGGCAGTTTGCCTTCGACATTGCAGTATTTCTATTCCTTAATTTACTTACAAGAAAACGGTTCACTTTTGCAACTTTGAATATTTAATAGACGCTAACCGTTCTTTTAACTATACTCTCTATTTCTAAAACGATCAACTAATAAAAAATCAACTACATTGAGAATTAAGATTCACTCTTGTTGAATCACAATGCAAATGTACAATCATTAGAAACCAAGACGTTATATATTCAGACATTCATTTTATAAATAACAACATAAGCAGATGTACATAACCAAACATTAAAACGAGCTTAAAACGCCGTTTTTATTTACAGTTTTAAAGCAAATACGGCATTAAGCAAAACAAACAGATCTACGAAATCTTTATCTCACGACAATTTATCACGTATTACAAGGTGTCAATTTTGCACTTTAACGTTTTACGAAGCTCAGAAGGTGTTTTTCCGTATTGTGTTTTGCAAAAACGATTGAAATGCGCAGGAGACGAAAAGCCGAATTCATCAATTATAGATGCAAAGTCAACATCTGCAAACGAAAGTTTATATTGAATGTGTTTTGACTTCTGTTTTAGCATCCATTGATATGCTGACTCATCAAACTCTTCTTTAAACTTCTTTTTAAAGTTTGATAAACCGTAGCCAAGTAACATTGCTAACTCTTCTACCGTCTTTGCATCTCGGTATTTCGTCATTACACTTGTCTTGAAATCAATGGAATTACCTACCAAGGGATAGAAAAAAGCAGCCAACTCCTCCTTTGCATAATATGCTCTATAAAGAAGTAATATTTCACTTGATTTGATCTCGTGATAATAAGTACAGTTAAGTCCGTCTTCAAGGCAATCGGATAGCATATCCAGAAATTTCAGTATTGGAGGAACGATTGCAAAAGGTTTGAAAGTATAGGTCATTTGTTCTGTGTATGCTGATAAATTTTGCAAAGAATATTTATTACATAGATGAGATATATGATCAAACATAAAAACGATAAACTTACTTTTTGCATCGACCTTACCATAAACATGAGATGATTTAGACAATAAAATCATTTCACCTTTTGTCATAGACTGCAACGTATTTTCATTACATGCAATAGAGACACTACCCTCCAATACAAATATGATATAATTAGAAGTCAATCTTTCGGACGCAATATCAACAGCTTCTTCAATGTGTTTTAGAGAAAATCCGGATTTGATATCGGTTAGATAATGGGAACATGAGACATGCTCATCAACATACAATAAATTCATTACATCAACATTATTCAGTGCTAAAACTCTCATTATTAAATGGAGCACACAGTTTATACTATCAAAATAATTATTACCACATTATTTGACGACAAAAATAATAAATAATATACGTAAATATTATATTTTAATAGCGAAAAGCTCACTTTTCATACAAATTTATCACACACAAAAAAGCCGTATTTATCAATAAAAACTCATTGACAAACACGGCTTATTATAGAAGTTACTTACAGATTATAAGTTACCAACCTTACGAACAGTGCTTTTAGCCCGCTCGCGTACGTCTTTGATTGGTACGGTAATCATTGATCCCATCTGATTATTATCACGATACGTTGTTACACGAATCCATGTGGCATCTTTAGGAATTGTAAGTGGAGATGTATATTTAGGTGCATGGAGGTCTGGATTCGTATTATCGAAGGTATAATACAAATCAAGATCGTCTAGTTCGGAAGACAAATCGATCATCACTTCCCCACTTTCATTCGTGAAGGGTTGAATAATCGCATTGTACATACTCTTCGCATAGTTTATATCTGCAATATTTGCTCGATCAAAGTGATCTTCGACACGTTTGGTAAATCCTTTCCACTCCTTCTTATCAGGATTTGACCACAACACCTCGGCAAGTGCCCAACCACGGGGCCATGTCATGTATTCGGCATGTCTGAATGTTGGCACCGACTCTGTCCATAAGTTTCCTTGTCCGCCAAGTATCAACTCCGGATCTATTCCTTCAGGCACAGGGACGAATGCATATGAATCTTTGAGTCGACACATCGAATAAGTGTCGGGTTCTACAGATGGCTCTCCCTGATACAAATCAAGATAACAATGCTCATTAGGCGTCATAATCACGTGATGCCCTTGTTTGGCGGCATCAATACCACCTTGCATTCCTCGCCAAGACATTACGGTAGCTTCTGGAGCCAGGCCTCCCTCGTGTATTTCATCCCAACCGATCAACTTCTTTCCATGCTTTTTAAGTATTGTCTCCATTCGACGGATGAAATAACTTTGCAGTTCATTTACATCTTTGAGGTTCTCCTTTTCCATCCGTTGCTTACACTTCGGACATTTATTCCAGAATCCTTTAAAACACTCATCACCTCCTACATGAATGTATTCATCGGGAAACAATTGTGCTACTTCACTAAAGATCTTTTCCATGTGCTCGAACGTTGCTTCATTGCCTACGCAAAGGCTATTTTCATCGATGCCGTAGAACTTATTTCCTACACCAACCGCATCGGGTGCTTTGAAGCAAGCCATTTCGGGATAAGCAACAAGAGCCGCAACATTGTGACCGGGCACGTCTATTTCGGGAATTACGCGTACATACCGTTTCGCCGCGTAATCTAATACCTCCTTAATATCGTCGTGAGTGTAATATCCACCATACGGAGTTGCTTCGCCGGGTTGTTGCGGATCGCGTTGCCACCACTGCCCTACGCGCTGAGCTCTAAACCCTCCTACTTCGGCTAGTCGAGGCAAAGACTTGATCTCGATACGCCAACCTTGGTCGTCAGTTAGGTGCCAATGAAATACATTCATCTTATATTCGGCCAACTGATCAATGTATCGTTTTACTTCTTCTTTGTCGAACCAATGACGACTCACATCAAGCATAAGTCCTCTCCATCTAAATTGAGGTGTGTCGGTTATTTCTACAAAAGGAACCGACCAAGTTACATTGGCAACAGGCGATGAAGCTTTCACCTCGTTGGGCAAAAGTTGAAGCAAAGTTTGCAGACCGTAGAATAGTCCGGCCGGTTTGTTTGCCGTAATTTGAACACCTTTCTTTCCTACAGTTAGTTGATACCCCTCATCGCCCAACATTTTATCTTTTACAAGATTCAAATTGATAGCACCTTTTCCTTTTGCTGTATTGGGAAGTGTAAAGCCAGATGCAGGTGCAAACTTTTCATTAAACAAAGCTGCAATCGATGCTACTTCTTTATTTTTGGAATCAAAGCCCAAAGAAGATGCTTGGGTAATACAATAGGATCCATCAGTATATGCACATTGTACCGGCAACGGAATTAAATCAGATTGAGAAGAGCTCTGAGCATTTGCACAAAGAGCCAATAAAGACAAAGCCCCTACAAAGACTTTCTTTCGAATGTGTTTCATGGTGATAATAAATTACTTGTATGGTTTAGCCTCACAAAGCTAAGGAATAAAATAAATTATACATCCTAATAGCTAAAAAAAGTCCGCCCATTGGATATACTCCAATAGGCGGACTCTCATATATTATTCTACAGCTGTTTCTCAGTTTACATAATCATATTTCTGATCGATTCCTTTTTCAGTAATCGAGATACCCTCATCCATCCATCTTGGTTTCGGTGCATCCTTCAAATAATAATCAAAGAACTGATGCATACGTATTGTCCAGTCGATACGAGCCGGACGACTCTTCAGATTGTGCGGTTCTTTATTATAGTTAAGCATCCAAGCCTCTTTTCCACAACGCTTCAATGCCATAAAGAATTCTACACCTTGAGAGAAAGGAACTGCTTCATCGGCATCATCGTGACGGATCAGTAATGGAGTCTCTACTTTAGGTGCATAAAACAAGGCCGAGTTTTCGATGTAACGCATTGGCGCTTCCCAAAGGTTAGCACCGATACGGCTTTGTCCATATTCATATTGGAACATACGTACCAAACCAGAACCCGTACGAATACCACTATATGCACTTGTCATATTGGTAACCGGAGCTCCCGGACTAGCACATCTAAACATATTTGTACGCGTTACGAGGTAAGTAATCTGATAGCCACCCCAACTTTGACCTTGTAGTCCCATGCGCTTCGGATCAGCAATGCCACGTTCGATCAATGCGTTTGAGCCGCTAACTACTGAGTTGTAACAGCTTTCGCCCGGATATCCCGTAGTGTAATTGATATCTGGCATAAATACCACATAGTCGTCACTGGTAAACATACTTGGAATGACAATAGACCAGCTTGGTTGTGGTTGATGATGCTTGAACAGTTCGTCGGTATGTGTTTCATAGAAATAAACGATAACCGGATATTTCTTGTTCGGATCAAAGTTTTCAGGCTTATAAAGCAAACCTTGTTGCTCTTTTCCTTCAAAGTCGTTCCACTTCATCAACTCCACACTACCCCATTTGTAATCTTTCATCTGTGGGTTAGCATCTGTTAGTTGTACCGGTGATGAGAATGAAAGATTGCTCAACCACAAATCGCGAAACTCGTTGAAGTTTTCACGCTGCCAAATAGCAACATCTGCGTGTTTTGCTTTTCCTTTGAAGGTATATTTGTAATTGCCTTCCATCAATTTGACAGGAGTTGATCCTTCTGTAAACGAATAAAAACCACCTTGCTTATTTACACGATTAAATGAAGTAAAGATATTCGGTTTCTTTAAATCAATGATCTGTGCATAGTTGTCAGGAGTAGTATCCATCCAGCGAAGCGTAATCTCATTTTTACGTCCCCAGCCGTTAGTTACACATACCGCTTCCTTTTTACCTGCTAGATTCAAAGCCCAAACATCATACTTGTCGTACACGTAAATTGTAGAATACGACGGATCATAACAAACTGCTCCATAAGCAGACGGTAATTCCGGTTTATCTTGAGCCTCATCATATAGCGGATAAGGTATAGCTTCGGAGATACAGCGATTTGTTTTCGCAGCAATATCATAAGCAAACCATTGTGCTTTCTTATTGTCGAAACTAATAATGTATTTTCCGTCAGGAGTCATGAATACAGCACCAAGTATTTCTTTTTGAACCAACTCCCTTTTACCCGTTTTGGTATTCATCACATACACATCCTTCGGGTAAGGATTGATCCAGTTTAGTGAACCTACATACGGATCTGTATCAATAAACAATGCGTTTGCAGATTTCTCATCAAAAGGATAAGATACAAACTGATTATCCGCATCTGTTATCGTCATCCAACGATCTTCTTTTGGCAAATAAACCGCTGAATAGGCTGCATCTTCCAGTTTCTTTTTGTTGGCAATCTGTTGCGGATAATTGATTTTATCAGAAGTACTCCACAAATCAAGCGAAAACTTCTCCTCTGCCGCTAATGTATCTTTCGGCGCTTCTTTTTTCACCTTTGCATAATCAAAAACCAATCGGCTTCCGTTGCGAGAGAAACTCATGCCGTTGCCCACTGCATATCCTTCGGGAAGAATCGTGGCTGCATCAGCTGCAACTTCTTTCACCTTATATTTATCAGCATTAAACTTCTTTTGTTTGAAATCAGCTGCATTGAAATAATATAACTTATAAGGAGCTACTTTATTGGTATCTATAGTGGCCAAGAATGCTCCTTGTTCACCTTTTTCATCAACAACCAACTTACCCAATTTGCCCAATTTAGACTCAAACAACTTTACTTGCTTATTGAAGTCGGAAGCCCAAACTGCTTTCAATGAATCTGAAGTTACAGTATAAAGTAATAGATTGGCCTTTTTATCGAATGTATAATCGCCTACACTATCAATCAAAAGAGAATCGCCCTTCAATACATTGGTTACAACAAGCTGTTTGTATTTACGCTCTTTGCTCTTTTTATCTGCCGTATCTTTCGGAATTGTTATTTCGTTGACATAAAATAAAACCGGAGCTTCAGCAGTCGTTTTACTTGCTGCTTTTACCGGCAGTGCAATCTTTTTATTGTTGGCAAGATCAAAGAAATAAGTTGTATCAACCGGTAATTTATCCGATTTCACTTTCTTTCTTTTGGCTACAATCACACTATCAGCAAAAGGCTTTACCTTATACGTAGCATAATCGCCATTACCAAAGAAAGACACAGAGCTACCGCGCTCTATTTCATATTTAGACTTTCCATCCGGAGACTGAATATAAAGAAGGCCATCACCCTTTGCAGGATTGATTTCGTATCCAATCCATTTTCCATTGTCGGCTACGGCAGTACGATCAATTTGTTTCCAACCATCATACACCGAATGATCGAGTGTTTTCTTCTGTGCGCTTGCATCAGACACAGAAAGCAATGAAGCAAAAGCAGCAACGCTAAAGATTAATGTTTTCGTCATCGATTTAGTTTGATATATTAATTTAAATGTAGCCAAGAGTTACTTTCTATATACAAAGATAACACGAACGACACGTTTCACCTAAAATAAATTTGTATTTCAGAATTATTTCAGATTCCCCCGATAGTTTTGCATCATAATAATTACACAATTAATAAGAATTGGTATGAAAAAGTTTTTTATTCCTTTTATGGTAGGTGCCGTATTGGCCGGAACAGCATGTAGCAACGACGACAACGATAATTCAGTTCCATCAGTAGATCGTAGCATTGCTGAAAAACAACTTATGATTGATTACGCACAATATAATCTTTCAGATATTAAATGGAGAAATAGCAATGGATATGAAGTTGCTCAATTCTCTGCAACTACGAAATCATCTCCATTCATCATGGAAGCATGGTATCAAACTGAAAAAGGCAAAGCAAATCGTGTACTTGACAACAAGGACTTCGGAAAAACAATTCCGGAAATTATTCAAGCTGCTTTTGCTGAAACGATTTACTCAAACGCAACTCTTTGGAAAGTTGACGATGTAGATCTTGAAACAAGATTTACAGGAAGTACACTTGAGATTGTTTACATCGTTGAACTAGAAAGCTTAACAAACAAGGACCTTGAAGCTAAATTGATTTTTGACACGGAAGGTCATTTGATCTTTAGTCGCGAATATCAAGATACTGATGACAAGAACGACAAATATATTGTTAGCGACCGACTTATTGAAGCTGTTCACGTATTGTATCCAGATGCAAAGATTGTAGATGCAGAATATGATGACAATAAAATTGAGGTAGATGCAATCATTGTAGACGAGCATCACAACATCATTGAAATAGAACTTGTATTTGACAAGAACTATCAATTGATCTCTCAAAAATGTGAGCACGAATATACATTCGAAACATTACCTATTGAGTTCAAAGACGCTTTGAACGATTGGTACCTTCATAACACCGATAAACCACATCCTACCAACTTCACACGTATTGAAGTGGAGGAAAAGGTTGGCAAATTTATGGGTAAAGACTTCGCCTTCAAAGTTGAGTTTGAATTGGGCGACTTCGAATTCACATTCTACATGGACGACCACTATGTGATCGTAGGTGAAGATGTTGAGTTTGATGATTAAACCTATACAATTAGAAAACTAAGCTAAAAAAAAGGGGCGTCTCCGTGATGGAAATGCCCCTTTTGTTGTATAAAGTATTTTTTAATTCAGAAATTGGATAGGAAGAACTTCTCCATTTGGTTTTGTTACTTCTAAAGAAAGTTGCCCGCCATTGTTTCCGTCAAAATAATAAATCGTGATCGGATGAAGACCTTTCTTCATTGCATACTGCCCAATTACTTCTTTCGGTCCGTGAGGTCCGTCGTTGTCTACAACCAGATAATCATTTACATACAAACGGCTACCATCATCAGAAAGTAGAGCAAAAGAATAAATTCCATCTTCAGGCACATCAATATAGCCGTTGAACTCAAGACCTAAAAAGCCTTTAGCACCTGCTGGAATAGCTACTTTTTCTACTTGTTGCGTATTCAACAGCTTCGCTCCGTCTGCAAAGTTTTCGCAGTTTTTATATTTCTTCTCATACGATTTGCAAGACAAGCCTTTTTTCAACGAAGCAGCATCTACTGCTGTAGGCTCTGCTAAAGCTTGCTTCACGAATGAAGTTTTTACAACTTCATCAGCCGATCCGTCAGGACGGAACGTGCGGAATGTAAAGTTGGCCGATTCATTGATTACTATTGGCTCTGTGTAAAGTGTTGATTCTTTCGTAGGAACCGAACCATCAGTTGTATATCTGATCTCTACCGAAGGCAACCAACAAGCAATGTCAATTGTATCTGTATCTAAGAAAACATTTGTCGCAGCAAAACCTTCAAGATCCGGAATGCGGTAGTTGATACCCATTACGTCCCAACGATTGTAGTGAGGAATCAGACGTTTTACATAATCTGCATATTCACCCTGACTACCCCAAGCAACTTCTGCAACAGCAGTCATACGAGGATAAATCATAAACTCGAAACGCTCTTTTGAAGGAATCCATTCACACCATACATTAGCCTGAATACCTTTTACAAGGGCTACTTGCTCCGCAGACAAACCTTCAAGCGCAGGATTGAAGCTATATACACTTGGAAGTGTCTTAGCATCGGGACGATAGTCGAAATAAAAATGTGAAGTAGGAGTCAGAATAGCAGGATTACCTTGCGCTGTTGCACGGTGCACCGCATCTTTTTCCCAACCTCTCCACCACATGATAGTAGCAGTTTCAGATAGTCCACCTTCTAGAATCTCATCCCAACCAATAAGCTTTTTACCATTTTCATTGAAATGCTTCTCCATTTGTTTTACAAACCAAGACTGCAATTCGTATTCATCTTTTAGCTTTTCAGCTTTGATTCTCTTTTGGCAGTTCGGACACTTTTTCCAGTTGTCTTTCTCAACCTCATCAGCACCTAAATGCACATATTCGTATGGGAACAAAGCAAAAACCTCGTCATAAACATCTTGTGCAAATTCGAGTACACTGTCTTTACCCGGACACATAGGAGCCGAGAAGGTGTGTCCCCAACCTGCTTCGTTGAAACATGCAATGAATGGATAGTTCGCAATCGCAGCAGAGAAGTGACCCGGCATATCAATTTCAGGAATCACATCGATACCCAATTGTGTTGCATAAGAAACAATTTCTTTGATATCTTCTTGCGTATAATAACCTCCGTAAATGGTATCGCCCTCAATAACCTGAATGCGATCTGCAGGTAGATTAAAGTCTGTATTGTTTTCAGCTTCAACCAAACGCAAACACTCTCTATCGTGTGAGTTTAGTTTTCTGAATGCCCCTTTTTCTGTAAGTAGCGGATATTTCTTGATCTCGATTCTCCAGCCTTGATCATCTGTCAAGTGCCAGTGAAACTTGTTCATTTTATAAAGAGCCATTTGATTCAAGAAGTTCTTCACTTCATCTTTTGTATAGAAGTGACGAGAAACATCAAGCATCATCCCACGCCATTCTGTTGTAGGAAAGTCTTGAATCGTAACAGCAGGCACATCCCAAACAACATTCGCATTTTTATCTGCCGATTGTTCAATTTGTGCAGGAAGTAATTGACGAAGCGATTGAATACCCAACATTACTCCACGGTAAGATTGACCTTTGATCGCAACACCATCAGAGGTTACGTCCAATACATATTCATCGCTGTGTTGCAAAGACGGATCAATCGAAAGGTTGATACCTTTTGCCTTTCCTTGCACCGTGTTTAGGTTTTTACCCGAAGCATTGCCTAGCATCGCAGCCAAATAATCTGCCGCAGGAGCAAGTTCTTCTTCTTGAAAACCAATTTCGGTACCTGTGCCAATTACATAAGCACCATTTTGAGCCTGAATTGTTTTAGCTTGTGGTATCAGAGCTATTTCTCTGTCTACTTTATCACTTGCACAACTAGCCAATACCACAGCCATACAAGCACCAATCAACCATTTAGCCTTCATTTGATTAATGTTTAGAGATTTAGAGTTAGTGTATAATATTTGATTGTAAATTAAAACCGTAATCAATTACGCAATTGAGAGCTTCTATTAATTCTCAAAAGCACTTTCCACCGGACGCCCAATCCATACTTGAGGTTGTTGGGCTGCAAAGATATCTGCCATTGTCGCGGCAATATCAAAGATCATCATACTGTTTTCGATTTTATAGTCTTGCTTTACGCCAGGACCACACATAATAAAAGGGGTTTGCATTTCAGACATCGTTTTACCACCATGACCTTTTTCAGTACCTCCATGATCGGCTGTTACAATAAAGATTGTTTTGTCATAAATGCCGGCATCTTTCGTTGCTTGTACAATCTCACCAACGTAAGAATCCAATTCTTTTAGCTTTGTATAATATTCAGGCGAGAAGAATCCGATACCATGTCCTACCCCATCCGGCTGATCATAAATAACGGCTAGCAAATCAGGCTTCTCTGTTTTAATATATTCTACCGCAGTATTTGTACAACCTTTCGGATTGTCTTCAGCAATCGGTGTATGTTTAAACAAATTCATTGCATTTTGTTCGGCCAAGTATTGCATACCATCCCATTCGAAGATATAACCAATCTCAGCATCCGGATACGCATCACGTACAACACCGAAAATAGTAGGAAAAAGTCCGTAATGAGACAAATTGCGAGAAGGAAGGTCTGGTTTCTGTGACCCCCATGTTGTAAATCCATGCAATTCGGGACCGGCACCCATAAACATTGAAGCCCAGTTTACAGCACTAGATGAAGGTAAAACCGAACGAGTTTCAAACGTATAAGCCCCACTCTTCATCAATGCCTTCACATTGGGCATATCCGCCTTTGGCATACTTTGTCCGCCCCACCCATCTAGACCAATGAGAATAACGTGTTCAGCTTTCCAGTTTTCTTTCATTGTATCCTTGTCAGAACAAGATATAAACAGACATAAAGCAACAAGTA
>DLYT01000127.1:13702-13937 GCA_003447595.1 Porphyromonadaceae bacterium | reverse complement strand
AAACGCCAAAAAAAAAAAAAACCCCAAAAAAAAAAAAGAAAAAAAAAAAAAAAAAAACAAAAACAAAACATAATCTAAGAAACAAGAAATCCTCGTTTGAGCTCTTTATTCAAGAGTTTTCAAACGAGGATTTTTTATGCGATTCCTTATGCTCTTGAGTAGCACAAGGTATTTCAAACTATTTGGTTACTGCCGTTTCAAACATTTTCCAAAGCGGATCGTTCGGAACCGGGGC
>DLYT01000127.1:12647-13444 GCA_003447595.1 Porphyromonadaceae bacterium | reverse complement strand
CCATCTTTGTTTGATCGATCAAACCCGTATTTCAAGTCGCCTTTGATAGGACATCCCATCTTGGCAAGCTGACAACGTATCTGATGATGACGCCCTGTCTTTAGATCTACTTCTAGTAAATGATAATTGTCGGAGCTTGCAATTAACTTGTAATGCAATATAGCCTTTTTAGACTGTGGCTTCTCGGTAGGATAAGCATACGATTTGTTTTGCTTCTCGTTCTTTACCAAGTAGTGTACCAACTCTCCCTCCTCTTGCGGCGGACGGTTACGTACAATAGCCCAATAGGTTTTCTTTACACCACCTTCACGAAACATTTCGTTTAGGCGCGAAAGAGCTTTACTTGTCTTTGCAAAAAGAACCAATCCGCTAACGGGACGGTCGAGACGGTGCGTTACGCCAACAAACACGTTTCCGGGTTTGTTGTACTTTACCTTCAACCAATCTTTTACGATATCGGACAAAGGTTTGTCGCCCGTTTTGTCTCCTTGCACGATCTCCGAGCAAGTTTTGTTAACGGCAATGATATGATTGTCTTCGTAAATAACTTCCATGAAGCAATATTACATATTCATACCACCACAAACGTGTACTACCTGACCTGTTACATATGCAGAAAGATCAGAAGCCAAATAAAGTGCTGTGTTTGCAACATCTTCCGGTGTTCCACCGCGACGCATAGGAATTGTTTCTGCCCATTTAGCTTTAACCTCGTCAGAAAGCTGACCAGTCATTTCTGTAATGATGAAACCAGGAGCGATCGCATTAGCACGTACGCCTCTTGAACCAAGTTCTTT
>DLYT01000127.1:1018-12403 GCA_003447595.1 Porphyromonadaceae bacterium | reverse complement strand
TTACCAGATACACCAACTACAGAGCTCATGTTGATGATGCTACCAGTTTTTTGACGCATCATGATAGGAGTTACTGCGTGAACAAAGTTAAATGCAGATTTTAGGTTTACGTTGATAACCATATCCCATTGTTGCTCTGTCATACGCATCATCAAACCATCACGTGTGATACCTGCATTGTTTACAAGGATATCGATACGACCAAAGTCTTTGTGGATTTGCTCTACTACTTTGTGTGTATCTTCAAAGTCTGCTGCGTTTGAAGCATAACCTTTTACTTTAACGCCTAATGCAGCGATTTCTTTTTCAGTTTCTAGTGCATTATCGTCGATCGAAAGATCTGTGAAAGCAATGTTAGCTCCTTCTTGTGCAAACTTAAGCGCAATTGCTTTACCAATACCACGAGCAGCACCTGTAACGATAGCTACTTTACCATCTAATAATCCCATAATATCTTTTATTTTTTAATCAAATTGAATCAAACATACGCCGGCTGAATATCCTCCACCGAATACGGTAAGAACGATTTTATCGCCTTTCTTATATAGATCTTTGTTTTGTGCGTACACTAAAGCTGTACTTACCGAACCTGTATTGCCTAGTTCTGCAATATTAGAAAGAAACTTCTCTTCCGGCAAGTTTAGTTGTTTCGCAATATTACTCATAATACGCATATTGGCCTGGTGACCGATAAGGTATGAAAGATCGTCAAGTGTGTAGTTGTTGTTTTCTAGGATATCGAGTGTATTCTTAGCCATATAAGTACAAGCCTGGATGAATACATCGCGTCCGTCTGGCATTACAATACCACCATCGCCCGGAAGAAGTTTCACTCCGTCTGGACCTTTTCCAATGTGCCCCAAACCTTGAGTAAAGATATCTATGATACGCGCTTCTCCTTCTTTTACTTGTTCTTTAGACAAGAAAAAAGCAGCAGCGGCATCACCCCAAAGGTGTCCGGCTTTCGGATCAGATTCATTACTATAATAGGTATTGTGATCAGCAGATACAACTAAAGCCTTAGTAGCTTTACCCGTTGCAAAATAACCTTCTACTATTTCAAGTGCATTTAGAAAAGAGGAGCAAGCAGATGAGATATACACCACTCGGGCTTTGTCTACATTAAACTTACGCTGTACTTCATGTCCAAATGTTCCTACAGTATCGTATGGAGAATATGATGCAGCAATAATTAGATCTACATCTTCGATTGGATAAGGAAGAGTTTCAATAGCATTTTCAACAGCCGCGAAGCTCATGGTATTGATATTCTCATCTTCAGCTGCCTTTGATCGGGTTACAATCCCGGTACGTTGCTGAATCCATTCATTGGTTAGTCCGTTAACGTCTAAGAAATAATCGTTATGAACTCTTTCTGAGGGTATATAAAACCCGGTTGCGTTGATAAACATGTGTTTATTTAATCTTTAGACCGTTGAATAATAAGTTTATGACATTCTCTTTTCTGCGTTGTTTCATTTCCAGATCATCACCGAGAAGACCTCTGATAAAAGGCACCTCAAGCCCCTTTACCGCATGATGTAGGATCGCTGCCGTTACTTCTGTATCCGGAATGAAGAATATTCCTTTTGCGACACCTTCGTCCAACGTACGCTTCAAAATCTCGATCTCTTTCAGATCAAAGTTTTTACGTACCTTTTCAACTTTCCAGATATCTCTAAAGAAGTCAGCTCTTAATGTACCATTACGTAATACGACACGTTTTACGGCTTCAAGACGAGTATAAATCAACTCTATTAGTTTCTTATCAGGTGCAAGATCTTTACTTTCCACCTCAAGAAGAGCAGTGTATAGTTGCTTGAGTTCAGATTCTACTACTGCAAGATATATCTCATTCTTACTTTTGAAGTAGGTATACAATGTTCTACGACCCTTACCTGAAGCAATGGCAATGTCGTTCATTGTAGTGTTCTCCACTCCTTCACGGGCAAAAAGTTTTCTTGCCACATCAACCAACATTTCTCTCGTTCTCGAAACTGTCATATTCTTTATTCGTATTGCACAATTAACTTAGATATGTGCGAAAGTACATGAAAAGGCTTTACAAAACAAGTGAAAGAAAAAAAAGTTGCCAACAATTTGGTATTAAAAATAATTTAATTACCTTTGTACTGTAATCGAAAGATTACTGGTAAACATCGCGGGGTGGAGCAGTGGTAGCTCGTTGGGCTCATAACCCAAAGGTCGTCAGTTCGAGTCTGGCCTCCGCAACTATCAAGAGAGTATTCAGCAGAATACTCTCTTTTTTTATGCCCATACTTCACATTATCGCTCATGCCAATTTTGCAATAATCTTTGCATCCATTCTACTCCGCCACTACCCTGCTCAACAATTCCCTAAAATAAAAAAAGCCTTTGCAACTTTGGTCGCAACCAAAACTACAAAGGCTTTATATCATCGAAATGAGATTTATTACAAGTGTTTACGAATACGCGGAGTCAACAGTAATAGGTATGCCGCACAGATAAACAATACGCCAATCGCACCGGCCTGACTATCCGTCGCATCAGAGGCAACCCCCATCAACAATGGAAAGATAGCACCTCCCGTAAGTCCCATAATCATGAGACCAGACACTTCATTTCGGCGATCCGACTCCTCATTTAATGCTTCTGAGAATATAATCGCAAATAAATTAGAGTTTCCTAGTCCCACTAAAACCAACGAGCCGAAAAGCAAAACTCCCGAATTTGAAATCCACAAGCCAACTAAACCTCCTAGCACACAAAGCACGCTAACCAGGAATACCTTTCGGGCCGACACGTGTGACAACACAAAAGATCCCATCAAACATCCTATCGTACGAGCCAGAAAATAAAAACTGGTTGCAAAACTCGCTTGTTCAAGAGGCAAACCTAAGCGCTCCATCATCAACTTCGGAGCAGTAGTATTGATCCCTACATCGGTTCCCACATGCATAATGATCGCTATAAAACACAACAGCACTGTTGCATTGCGAAACAAGCGAAAACTATCCAATATCGAGTTATTACGTCCCTCATCGAGCGACTCTTCAATATCTGTAAACAACAACCACACAGTTGGCGTCAACGTTATGAAAGCAAGAAAAGGAAATATCATCAACCAGCTACCAAAAAATGTAGCTGCCCAAACAGCGACAATAGGAGCTGCAAAAGAAGCCAATCCTTTAAAGAACTGACCTAAAGTAAGACTCGCCGCAAGCCGATTGGTAGGTAAGATATTCGAAAGAAGAGGATTTAACGAAACCTGCATAAGTGCATTCCCTATACCCAAGAGCCCAAAGGCAATCAGCATAAGTGAAAGACTATAATCAAAAATAGGAATTAGCATGGAGGCAAATGTTATCACAACACTCGCAATTACAATATTTTTTCGACCGAAGCGGTTCATCAAAGCCGCTGCTGGTATAGAAAGAACTAGAAACCATAAAAACACCGTCAGAGGAAGAAGGTTGGCTACTGTATCAGACAAGCCAAAGTCTACCTTGACATAATTGGTCGCAATACCCACAATGTCTACAAATCCCATTGTAAAGAAAGTCATCATTAAGGGTATGAACGCTAGAAATAATTTTTTGTTTTTCATAATTTCTAAATAAAGACGGGCAAAGTTAATACTTTTCGTAAAAACTTTGCCCGTTTTCTTAAATTATGTAGTCGATAAGATTACTTTTCATTCACAGAGAATGAATATGGAGCATCTTCCGGCTTGATACCACGTGTTTTGTTTGGAGTATCTGTCATGTCGATATCGATAACAGCACCCTTCATCAAATCAAAGTGACCGTAATATGTTTTCGAATACTCTTTACCGTTTACAGTAACACGGTTTACATAACGATTCTTGTCGCTATTGTTCGGAGCATTGATAATAATCTTATTTCCATTCTCCAATGTAATTGTTGCTTTCTTAAATAAAGGAGCCCCCATTACATATTGGTCAGAACCCGGAGTTACAGGGTAGAAACCAAGAGCAGAGAATACATACCATGCAGATGTTTGACCGTTATCTTCGTCACCGCAGTAACCATCAGGATTTGCATTGTACATTTTATTCATTACCTCACGCACCCAGTATTGAGCTTTCCAAGGTTCACCTGCATAGTTGTACAAGTAAATCATGTGTTGGATCGGTTGGTTACCGTGTGCATAGTTACCCATGTTCATGATTTGCATTTCACGGATTTCGTGAATAACAAAACCATAGTAGCTATCATCAAAGTGAGGAGGAACACCAAACACAGAGTCTAGCATTTGAACAAACATCTTACGTCCACCCATCAACTCGATAAGACCTGCAGGGTCGTGGAATACAGACCAGCTATAGTGCCAGCTATTACCTTCGGTAAAGTCCCCCCCCCATTTCAATGGAGAGAAGTTAGGATCGAAAGAACCGTCAGACTTACGTCCGCTCATCAAATTGAAGTCTTTATTGAATAGGTTCTTATAGTTATAAGCACGCTTCTTGTAAAGTTCAATCTCTTTTTTAGGACGTTTCAACTCTTTTGCAAGTTGATAAATACACCAGTCATTGTATGCATACTCCAATGTGCGAGCTGCATTTTCATGGATGTTTACGTCTGAAGGAATATAACCTAGTTTATTATAATACTCGTGACCCAAACGACCGGTAGAACTTACTTCCGGGTGTACGTTGTTTGTTCCGTGAATCATGCCTTCATACATTGTTTTCACATCATCCACTTTCACACCTTTCAAGTATGCATCCGCAAGAATAGAAGCAGAGTTGTTACCAACCATACAACCTCTATGACCCGGACTTGCCCACTCTGGAAAGAAGCCACTTTCTTTGTAAGCGTTGATCAAACCTTCTTGAATTTCTTTGTTAACGCTTGGATACATCAAGTTCAAGAATGGGAACAACGCACGGAATGTATCCCAGAAACCGGTATCAGTAAACATATAACCTGGCAATACTTCACCATTGTAAGGGCTATAGTGTACAATGTTTCCTTTTGCGTCATATTCGTAAAACTTACGAGGGAACAACAATGAACGATACATTGTCGTATAGAATGTTCTGAATTGATCCACTGTTCCGCCTTCAACTTCAATACGGCCCAATGTTTTGTTCCATTCGCTCTTACTTGCTGCAACCAACTGATCGAACGAGTTGTTTCCAAGTTCTTTCAAGTTTAGTTCCGCTTGCTCAATGCTGATAAATGATGAAGCCACTTTCGCGTGTACCAATTCGCCACGTTTAGTCTTAAAGCCAACAACCGCACCTACGTGGTTTGCTTTGCGCTCCAAATCATTATTCAAGATTGAATCACCAAACGTATACGTTAGTTCGATTGGCTTATCAAATGTGATTACGAAATAGTTTTTGAAGTTTGCAGGTACACCACCACTATTTTTAGTAGAGTAACCAACAATTTTGTTTTCTTCCGGAATAATCTTTACAAACGAACCCATATCGAAAGCGTCCAATACTACGAAAGACTCTTTTGCTTCAGGGAATGTAAAACGGAACATAGCCGCGCGGTCTGTTGTAGTCATCTCTGTTACTACATCATGGTCGGCAAGATATACTTTATAGTAATATGGTTTTGCAACCTCTGTTTTGTGAGAGAACCAACTCGCTCTCTTATCTTGATCAAACTCAGGGCCCGTTGTTACCGGCATGATTGAAAACTGACCGTAGTCATTAATCCAAGGACTAGGCTGGTGAGTTTGCTTAAAACCTCTGATCTTGTTGGCAGTATACATATACGCCCAACCATCGCCCATTTTTCCTGTTTGTGGCATCCAGAAATTCATACCCCAAGGGCGGGCAATTGCAGGATACGTGTTACCTGTCGAAAGCTCGAAAGTCGATTGAGTTCCAACCAGTGGGTTCACGTAGTCTACAGGATCAAAGCCATTAGCAGCTTTTGCTATCCCGACACTAGCCAATGCCATAGCCAGTACCGCGAACACTTTGTTCATTTTAATCTTCATACTTTTTACTCGTCGATTTAATTATTCTATTGGGTTTCTTTATTCTCATCCCAGAAGCAATTCCATCTTAGCTTTTCCAGTCGGTGAAATAAATAAATGAGCCTAGCATAACCTAAGCCTTTCCCCGCCTCTAAGATACAATCATCATCACATTGCAAAATGCAGACAATCAATTCAAAAGATTTAAATATTCATTCAAATTGCGCGAACAAAATGCTCTATGCTGATTCTTATTAAGTTTTTACTCTGTTTCTATTGTGTTACGTTTTGCTTTACAATTGCAATAAACGCCTCGATATCTTCATCAGTTGTATCCCACGAACATACAAAGCGTACCACATTACGTGCTTCATCCCATGTATAAAAGAAGAAGTGTTCTCTAAGCTTATCAATAATCTGTTGGGGCATTGAAATAAACAATGCATTTGCCTGTACCGGATATTCTAATTGAAATCCATCAAAACCAGACAAAGCCTCTTTTAGTCTCAACGCCTGCTTATTAGCATGCGTTGCATTCGCAAGCCATAATGAGTTATTGAAGTAAGCATCAAATTGAGCTGTAAGATAGCGCATTTTCGACGCTAATTGAGCAGATTGCTTTCTAATAAATGCTAAATCAACAGCAAGTTCTGGTTTAAAAGCTATAACAACCTCACCCATCATCATGCCATTCTTCGTACCGCCCAAGCTCAAGATATCCACTCCGGCATCAACCGTACAAGCCTTCATGCTGCAACCAAGCGTAGCGCAAGCATTTGCCAAGCGTGCACCATCCATGTGCAGATACATACCATAACCGTGAATCAAATCAGCAATCGCTCTAATCTCTGCCGGTGTATAAACCGTACCTACCTCAGTCGACTGAGAAATATAAACCACCTTTGGTTGTGAATGATGACACTCTCCAAATCCTGTAAGTTTAGGAGCGATCAACTCCGGCGTTAGTTTCCCGTCTGTCGTAGGAATTGAAATGATATGACAACCGGTCATTTTAGTGGGAGCACCACACTCGTCTACCTCGATATGTCCGCCCGTTGCCGTAATAATACTATGAAACGAACGCGTAGCAGCTTGTAGCGCGACACAATTAGCACCTGTTCCGTTAAAAACAAAAAAAGGAGATGCAGACTCTCCGAATTGTTCTTTGATAACTTCTACCGCCTTGGTAGTCCAGCAGTCGTCCCCATACCCGATCGCATGGTTGGTATTAGCATTGAATATAGCTTGCATAATATCAGGATGTACTCCCGAGTTATTATCGCTTGCAAAACTTCTCATATAATTTCTATTTGCCACAAATATAAACTAAATGCTTGTTAATAAACATGCTGATACACCAAATAATTCCTATTTTTACATCAAATTTAAATAGATGGCAAAGACTAAAACAGTTTATGTATGCAGCAATTGCGGAGCCGACTCCCCAAAATGGATTGGCAAATGTCCCGCTTGCGGAGAATGGAATACTTATGTTGAAGAAGTTTTGGCCAAGGACACATCTGCTAAGCGTGTCATTGCCGGACTCGACACCCCAAAAGCAAAGCCTCAAAAGCTAAGAGAAATCACTTCCGGCGAAGAAACCAGAATCAATCTGGGCGACGAAGAACTCAACCGCGTATTGGGAGGAGGACTTGTCAAAGGCTCTTTGGTTTTGATTGGCGGAGAGCCCGGAATCGGAAAATCGACATTGATTCTCCAAACCGCACTTCAAATGAAAGGACTGAATACCCTTTATGTTTCAGGCGAAGAGAGCTACAAACAATTGAAGTTGCGCGCTGAGCGTTTGAGCGAAGAAACCAGCGACTGCTACATCCTTTGCGAAACAAATCTCGAACAGATATTTGCCCACACCAAACAACTCAATCCCGACTTATTAATTATAGACTCGATTCAAACCATTTTCACCGAAACGGTAGAATCATCCCCGGGTAGCGTGGCGCAAGTACGCGAAAGCTCGGCCCTCATTCTTAAATACGCAAAAGAAACAAACACGCCGGTTTTACTCATCGGACACATTAATAAAGAAGGCAGCATTGCCGGCCCGAAAGTACTGGAGCACATTGTCGACACCGTACTTCAGTTTGAAGGCGACCAGCACTACATGTACCGCATCTTGCGAAGCATCAAAAACCGCTTTGGTAGTACGGCCGAACTCGGCATCTACGAAATGCAACGCAACGGACTACGTCAGGTAAGTAACCCGTCGGAGTTGCTGCTTACCCAAAATCACGAAGGACTAAGTGGCGTTGCCATTGCGGCAGCGATCGAGGGAGTACGCTCGTTTCTCATCGAAACACAAGCACTCGTAAGTACGGCCGTATATGGAACACCGCAGCGTTCGGCAACCGGATTCGACAGCAGACGCATGAACATGCTACTTGCCGTGCTCGAAAAGCGTGCGGGCTTCAAACTTGTTCAAAAAGACGTCTTCCTCAACATTGCCGGAGGACTCAAGGTAAATGACCCCGCGATAGACCTTGCCGTAATCAGCGCCGTACTTTCGTCGAGCCTCGATATCGCCATCGACCGTCAAGTATGTATGGCAGGTGAAGTGGGACTATCGGGAGAGATCCGCCCGGTAAACCGAATCGAGCAACGAATCCTTGAAGCCGAGAAGTTAGGCTTTAAGAAGATCATCATCCCGCACAACAACCTCAAAGGGTTCGACACCTCAAAAATGAATATACAAATCGTAACAGTTAGGAAAGTAGAAGAGGCTTTTCGCTTTTTGTTTAGCTAATTTTGGGAAAGAAGCATCCTTGAAAATCGTATCTTTGCATACAGAACATATACAAGATGACAAAAGAGTTTCAATTACGCGTATTACCGCATATAGCCGCTCAAGAACAGCAATTGAAAGAATACATTGCTACAGAGCACGACATACTTCCTAAAAATATCAAAGCCGTACGTATCCTAAAGCGTTCTATCGACGCACGTCAGCGTACCATCTTTATCAATCTAAAAGTTCGTGTTTACATCAACGAACTACCTACCGATGCAGAATATACATCGATCGATTATAAAGATGTTTCGAATGCGCCTGCCGTAATCGTAGTAGGTGCGGGTCCCGGCGGATTGTTTGCCGCGCTTCGCCTGATCGAAGCAGGCATGCGCCCAATCGTGATCGAACGAGGAAAGAACGTACACGACCGTCGTAAAGACATCGCACGCATTAGTCGCGAACACCTGGTAGATCCGGAGTCGAACTACAGTTTCGGTGAAGGTGGAGCCGGAGCATTCTCTGACGGCAAACTATATACCCGCAGCAAGAAACGCGGATCAGTAGACCGCATCTTAAATATCCTGTGCCAACACGGAGCTTCCACTTCAATCTTGATGGACGCGCATCCGCACGTAGGAACAGACAAGTTGCCGGGCATTATCGAAAACATGCGCAACACCATCATCCGTTGCGGTGGAGAAGTACATTTCGAAACACGCATGGACAAGTTGATCTTCGATAAGGATGAAGTTATCGGTATCGAAACACAAAACGGAACCACGTTTAATGGCCCCGTAATCCTAGCAACCGGTCACTCGGCACGCGACGTATATTACTACTTAAAAGAAGCAGGCGTAGAAATCGAAGCCAAAGGAATTGCCGTGGGTGTACGTCTCGAACATCCGCAAGAGCTGATTGATCAGATCCAATACCACTCGAAAGATGGTCGCGGCAAATACCTTCCGGCTGCCGAATACAGCTTTGTAACACAAGCCAACGGACGCGGTGTTTATTCATTCTGTATGTGTCCGGGAGGTGTAGTCGTACCGGCTTCTACCGCTCCGCGCCAAGTAGTTGTAAACGGAATGTCGGCATCACGCCGCGGATCGAAATGGGCAAACTCCGGGATGGTTGTTGAAGTTCGTCCCGAAGACCTTACCGACTACGCCGAGCACGAAGAGCTTTGCGTATTGAAGTTCCAAGAGCATCTCGAAGAACTTTGCTGGCTCAACGGCGGCATGAAGCAAACCGCACCGGCGCAACGTATGGTCGACTTCGTAAACAAGAAGAACTCATTTGATCTTCCCGAGTCGTCGTATGCACCGGGTCTGCTTGCCTCTCCGCTTCACTTCTGGATGCCTGATTTCGTAACATCGCGCCTGCGCGACGGATTCAAGCAATTCGGCAAAATGTCGCACGGTTTCCTTACCAACGAAGCCGTTATGATCGGTGTGGAAAGTCGCACTTCTGCCCCTGTTCGTATCTTGCGCGACAGAGAAACCTTGCAACACATCCGTATCAAAGGACTTTACCCATGTGGTGAAGGTGCCGGTTATGCAGGAGGAATCGTATCGGCGGCTATCGACGGCGAACGTTGTGCCGAAAGCATAACGGAGCAATACTCGAAAACAAACGCATAATATACCCAGCCGCATTACCCCATCGGATAATGCGGCTTCTTATTTGTAGTAACTCAATTTTTCCATGAAACACACATTATCGTACACACTACTAACCCTGTGTTCGTTCTTATTTATCACCGAAAAGGCACAAGCTTTTAGCCTCGACTCTGTTTTCAACAAAGAGAAACATGCCATCAAACTAGACTTACGTATCGACTTCGACGGCAGTATCAACAATCAGGAAAAGAACAACGCCGCCTTCAAGGCAACCACTTTCCGCGTCGTTCTCGAAGGAGACTTCTCTCCCCAACTCGGCTACCTCATACGGCAGCGACTCAACAAGTCGGGAAGTGTATCGAAAGACAACTTTCTTGCCGCCACCGACTATGCCATGCTTATCTACCGTCCCACGCAACGTTGGCGCATCGAGGCAGGAAAGCAAATCGTACAACTCGGCACATTCGAGTACAACTACAACACGTCCACACTTTACTTCTTCTCGCAGCCCAACAACCTGATTCAGGCATACGAAACCGGAATCCGTGCAGCGTACACCGTGCGAAACCAAGAATTCAACCTGCAAATCACCGATGCCCGAGCTCCTCAGTTTGCCGCTCTCGGCTACGATTACGCCTTCAACTATGCCGCGATGTGGGCAGGTTCTTTTTGCAACGGCACTTTCAATACCCGCTACGGATACATGCTTACCAACGTAGACAAAGGCAAAACGACACAATGGATCACCGTAGGGAATCAGCTGATACTGGGATCATCTACCCTCGAAGTAGACTACATGAATGGAGCTTACTACCAACCGGCTTCATGGGATGAAAACACCCTGTATATGGCAAACGACCAAACCGCCATCGTATCCTACAAAGTCTTCTTGGGCAAACAACAGCGCTGGGCATTCGGCGTGAAAGGCATATGGGACAAGCGTCGCGACAAAGATCTTTCGCGCACCATTTACAATAAATATACCGCCTCAACGTTACTCGAGTATTATCCGCTCGGCGGCGACAAACTAAACGTTCACTTAGCTTATGCGTTTTGTCGCACCCACTACAACCAAGC
>DLYT01000127.1:0-772 GCA_003447595.1 Porphyromonadaceae bacterium | reverse complement strand
TGGCTCTTCTCAATCATCTAAAAGAAACAACACATACACGACACATCCCTGCCGATTAGATCTCACCTCTAATCGGCAGGGATTTCTTTTTTCCTTCGCCCTATTTATTACAAAACCATAACAGAAACCTTTCAGAACTATTAAACTTAACCACCTGCCTCTCAGGAAACAAAACAGACACACTTGTGTAACAAGCCTGTAATACACAATCGATTCTTTTGCTGTCGAAACAAAGAAAATAGAAATAAAATACATATATGAACAACACAGCAACCGAAACGATCGATTCGAATAAACGAATGTCTGATCTCCTTTTTATACTATGGGCCGGAGGCGCCGCCTTGCTCTCCTACTCATTAGTTTATGCACTACGCAAACCCTACACTGCGTCGACCTACGCAGGACTCGATATACTTGGTTTCGATTACAAGACCATTGTAACCATCACCCAAATAATCGGATACCTCATTGCTAAGTTTATCGGTATTAAATTAATATCGGAACTAAAAAAGGAGAACCGCTTTAAGTTTATCCTTACATCCGTAACGGCTGCGCAACTCTCACTTGTAGCCTACGGACTCATCCCCGCGCCGTACAACATTGCCGCCATGTTTTTCAACGGCTTGTCGCTCGGTTGCATGTGGGGCGTTATCTTCAGTTTTATCGAAGGACGCCGCGTTACCGATATCCTTGCCAGTCTGCTCGGCATCAGCATCGTTGTAGCGTCGGGCACGGCAAAGTCGATCGGATTGTTTGTTACCAATACATTACA
>DLYT01000068.1:3008-12872 GCA_003447595.1 Porphyromonadaceae bacterium | reverse complement strand
GCCCGCTTTCAAAAGAAAGATCGTGATACGGGACGTTTTTATACCTACGATGAAATCCGTGATTTGATCCGTTATGCCAAAGAGAGACAAATCATGATTATTCCCGAAATTGATGTACCGGGGCATAGTGAATACTTTAAAACAACGTTCGGTTTTGATATGGCTTCCAAGCAGGGAATGGAAGTATTGGAAAGTTGCTTTAATGAGTTTTTTAATGAAATCCCGGTTGAAGATTGCCCATTGATTCATATTGGAAGTGATGAGGTGCACATCAACAATCCGGAAGAGTTCATGGCCAAGATGGAAAGCATTGTGAGAAACGACGGACGCAAGCCACTGATCTGGAGTCCGGGATTGAAGGGCGGTGAAAATACCATTTTGCAACTGTGGGGCGAAAGCGGATTAAGAGCAGTCGAGAAAGATTCCACTCTTCAGAATAATCCGTATGTAGACTCATACATGGGCTACTTGAATATGTTTAATCCGCTCATCTTTGTGCAACGACAAATACAGCATACTCCGTGCAACGTTGCAATGGGAAATGACAGAGCATTGGGCGGAATTCTGTGTTGCTGGCCGGATATTCGTGTAGCACAAAAGGAAAAGATATTTACTCAAAATCCGGTATGGCCGGGAGTCTTGGCATTTGCCGAACGGTATTGGAAAGGGGGCATAGTTTCGGAAGAAGAGTATATTAACCTTGCCCCATCAAAACAAACGGATGCCTACGATAAGCTTTCCGAATTTGAAACACACATGATGGATCATCGTAATCGCTTTTTTGCAAACGATCCGTTTTTGTGGTTTGCCAACCTCTCGATGAATTGGATGCTTAGCAATCCCGTATCGATCAAAGATCAGGGTAAAATAAAAGATATAAGAGGCCGCCTCAACAAAGGAGAAGTACCTTCGGAGCTAACCTGGAGTGAACAAACTGGAGCTAGTGTAGACTTGAAAACCTATGCACAAAAGCTCGGAATAAAATCGCCGGATTCGCTTACCGTTTTTGCATATACCTATATCTTCTCACCGAAGGAACAAACACTTCCGTGTTGGATTGGTTTTGAAACCAAAGCCCGATCAAACCGCGTAAGCACCGGTATACCGCAACAAGGCGAATGGGATCCGAATGGTGGTGATATCTTTATTAACGGAATGCAGGTAACTCCGCCCGACTGGGAAAATCCGGGAGGTTTTCGTTATCTCAAACATACGTGGCACGACCCCGCAAACGAGATTCCTCTCGAAGATGAAGAGTTGTTCTGGACTCGCAAACCGTCTGAGATTAAACTCAAGAAAGGCTGGAACTTGGTTGTACTCGATGCCCCTATTACATACAAAGATGTGATGTGGCAGTTTTCCTTCTTACCTTTATCGTATAAGAATGGGAAACTAGCAGAAGCCAATGACTTAATTTATTCTCCTTCACAAAAGAAATAGCAACTGATTGTTATAAAAGAGTCCGCAAAAGAAAGAATACATATCTCTCCTTTGCGGACTTCTAGCATTTATACGATAAACATTGAACTGGCAATACGCTGTATTCGAATTACACTTATCTACGTTTGGTTGGATTTAACTTGATATTATAGTGATGTATACCTGAGTTTAGCTCATAAACTGCACTGATTGATCTGGCATCCTCATACGATTCCGCTTTCGAGGCTTCGGGCAATCGAAGAATAGCTGTCGTATTAGCCGGTATTTCAACATCCAACATAATCACTCCGTTTACACGCTTCCACTCCGACTTAATGACACCATTCACAGATTTATATGAAGCCTTGACCCAATCGATCCCGTCTACAAAAACAGGAGATATAATCACATTGCGGAAACCCGGATTCTTTTCATCGTAATTGATCCCTGCGAGTACATTATACATCCATGCACTGACATCACCCATAAATACATGGTTTAACGAAGCATCTCTAAACTCGGGCGACAACTCCCATGTTTCGCGTAGCGTAGATCCGTTTGGTGAATTGATCCATGAAGCCCAAGAAGGAGATGTATTATTCGTAATCATCTTCATGGCAACATTGGAATAACCATATCTAGCTAGCATTGATGGTACGTATTTACTTCCCAATACTCCGAAGTCCAAGTGGTAATCATTCGACTTAATGAGATCTGCTAGTTTGGCCGCCACTTGCTTCTCGTCGCCCAAAGGAACAATATTCATGGCCAAAGCTAATGCTTGTGCCGTTTGCGAACCATTGGCATACGTTGTATTCTTGGCATCGTAATATTTATTGTTGATCAATCGCATCAATACCTTTGCCTTTTCCAAATAAGGCTTGGAGTCTTTTCCTAGCACTTCGGCAAAACGAGCCATTAATATATAGTCGTAATAATAAAAACAAGAAGAGGTAAACTCATTCGGAGTTGTTGTTTTGTAGGTAAGCCAATCGCCCAGACCATAATTGAGCAGCCCCTCATGTTCTCTTGTCTTTAGATAATCGAGATACTTCTCGCACGTAGGATAAATATTCTCAATGCATCGCACATCATCGTAGTACATATACAATGCGTTTGGAATGATAAACATGGCCGCATCCCAAACCGGGCCAATCCATTCTCCATATCCCCAGCCTGCACTTGGTATGATTCCGGAAATATCTCCTGCTTCGCGCTGATTGTCGATAAAGTCGTTCATCCATTTTTCATACAACTTGATTCCATCGTAATTGAGCAAAGCTAAATCGACCGAAACGTGTGCATCAGCAGTCCACCCGTTCTTTTCCCGTTGCGGACAATCGGTCGGGATGCCATGCAAATTGGATAGATATGAACGATTGGTTGCTTCCCATATCTTATTCAATGTATCATTCGAACAACTAAAGTGTCCTACCTGCTCTAAGTCTGTGTGCATAAACAGCCCGGTTACACTCTTTGGCGATAGCTCAATCGAATCTGATGAGGTAACCTCTACGTATTGAAATCCGTGATAAGTAAAAGGCGGAGTGAACGTTGCGGCTCCATCTTTTCCTAAGATCAATACATCACTTTGGAAAATTTCATTGGTATCTTTCGGATGGAAGTAAACATTGATATTTCCTTGCTCTATGGCCGAGCTGTCTTTCAGCAACTCTCCATAACGCATCATGAGTTTTGTTCCCGGTTTGCCCTTAACATCCAAACGTGCCACTCCGGATATATTCACACCGAGATCATAGATATACTTTTTAGCATTTACTTTCCAAGAATGAACCGGCTGAATCTCTTGAGTAATTCGTATAGGTGGCATCATTTGTGATTGAAGTAACGGTGCTGGTCTCGATACGGTTGCTGCATGTATCCATGTAGAGTCATTGTAACCGACTTGTCGCCATCCTCGTGTTTCTTTGCTTTGATCATAGATATCCCCACTATATAGGTTGTCGTATTGCAATCCTCCCGTCGCAGTTTTCCAACTTTCATCCGTTGCTATAACTTGTGTTGTTCCGTCGAGGAATTCGACGCGTGTTTCACAAATTACCTGCGGACGACGCCGCCAGGGTGCTTCATGAAAGTTCCAGACAGCTTCCGACTGTATATTAAACCAACCGTTACCCAATAATACAGAGATGCAGTTCTCTGAATCGGCAAGAAGTGAGTCTACATCATATGTTACGTATAATGTACGCTTGTCAAACTGGGTATAGCCGGGATCAAGATGGTGATCTCCGACACGTTTTCCGTTGATCCACATTTCGTAATAGCCTAAACCACAAATATAGGATCGTGCCGATTTGATTTGCGATGCGGGTTGTTGCAATGTAAACGCTTTACGAAACTGTGGTGCCGGACGAAACGCCTTATCGTGATGGTCAGAGATCCACTTCCCGGTCCATTCAGCTTCGTCTATTGGCCCTGTCGTAAATGAGCCGATCGCTCCACTTAGATATGTATTTCCATAAATATCCCACGTGCGCACTCGCCAATAGTATTTTTGATACGGACGAAGTTTCCCTTGCACATCCAGAATAAATTTGGAGTTGTCGCCTTTATTGATTGAAAAGAAATTTAAGGAATCAGTTGTTGCGTCCAAGTGAGAAAAAGTATTCTTGCGAATGAGATCGTCTGCATCCGAAAACTTCTCTACCCCGCTGATAAATTGCTTGTAGGTTTCGCGTGTTATTGTGTCTGTTTTAGCAACCCATGAAGAATCGGTCGAAACCCAAACAACAAACCCCTCTTGCTTAAACTGCTGACTTTTTCCGCTATAACACCAAGTAAGGCGAGGATCTTTCACATCTACACCAAGAGGATTGGTCAAGT
The DNA here is from genome assembly GCA_003447595.1 of Porphyromonadaceae bacterium. Classification (GTDB taxonomy): domain Bacteria; phylum Bacteroidota; class Bacteroidia; order Bacteroidales; family CAMTPD01; genus UBA12018. Next base: position 8,609 of record DLYT01000068.1, on the reverse strand, counting down.
ATTCACAGCGCAAGTCAACTATTGCGACATCTTCTACAGGCTCGGTAAGTATCGAGCATCCCCCAAATCCGGCTACTCCACATACAATAGCAGAGCTGGCCAGCACCCTTCGTAAAATAGGCTTCTTCATATCTTATAGCTTTAGATCTAACTTATAATCTGATCACATCAAGGGCACAATAAAACCAACAATACGGTTAAAAGCGTGTAGCATGCCCTTCTTCTCAATGTGGTATGCAAATTAAAAAAGATATTGCACATTTATTAGAATAATCGTGCTTCTTTTTGTAAAAGAAAAAAGACTCTCCTATTTTAGATTGTAATATTTGAGCCGTTTTTATACACGGCATTCATTAATAAAGCTATATTTATTCATTAATTATTACTATTTTTGCATAGTAATTAGTTTTCAGAGACAAGACGATGAAAGAACAGTTTATTTGTAAAGATAAAAACCAATGGGACGAAGTAGCGCCGGGAGTAAGTCGAACGATTATGTCTTACAACGACAATTTGATGATCGTTAAAGTTCGATTTGCGAAAGATGCTATCGGAGCTTTGCATACACATCCTCATACACAAGGATGTTTTGTTGCAGAAGGACGCTTCGAGCTCGAGATTGATTCAAAAAAATATACTTTAGAGAAAGGAGACACATTCCTTGCCGAGCCAAACATTCCCCACGGAGTAGTATGCTTGGATGCAGGAATGCTTGTCGATATTTTCACGCCCAAACGGGAAGATTTTCTTTCCTCTGAATAACAGCTTATAGAACCACAAATCAATACATAAGAAGAAACCATCCATATGACCAACAATAGAGCAAAACCAATCACTCATAAAACCAAATTTGTAATGTCGAAAGGAATAAACTTTCTTACGGCTCCATTTGCCGTCTCTCGAAATGATGCTACATCAAGCGATGTCCGACTATGGACACCGGCATATCTGTTTGCATTTTTCTCTTATTTCATGCTTTTCATTTCATATTATATCTTGATACCTACGCTTCCGTTTTATTTAACGATGCACTTGGGTGAAAGCGGAACTACAGCGGGTATTATTTTATCACTGTTCAACATAGTCTCTTTACTTTGCCGCCCTATATCTGGATATGTGATTGACTTATTTAAAAGAAAGCCCATTTATTTAGCTTGCTATGCTCTGTTTACAGTTGTATGCGCAGGATATATGTTCTCGTCATTTATCATCATCTTTATATTACTCCGCATTTTACATGGAGCCATCTTTAGCTTTACCACCGTTTCTGCAAATACGTTGGCCGTGGATATATTACCAGAAAGTAGAAGAGGCGAAGGAATCGGATACTTTGGAATGGCAACAAACTTAGGCATGGCAGTAGGTCCGGCCATTGGTCTATTCTTGATGAGCAACTATAACTTCAATTTTATATTTGGGTTTGCTTTTTTCACATGCGTGCTAGGTCTCTTTGCGATCATGCTCATTAAGCAATCGAGTATCCCCGCAAAGAAAAGTGAAGAAAAGCCAAGTCTTAAGGCTTCTTTGATTCTTCGAAATGGTTTGTGGGGAGCAGCAGCTTTTTTCTTTGTAGCAATCAGTTATGGTGTAATGACAAACTACATCAGTCTATATAGTAAATCGATTGGAATACATGAAGCTACCGGATTTTTCTTTTCCATCTTAGCGGCCGGACTTGTAATAGGACGTATTGCCAGTGCAAAGGTTATAAATAAAGGAACTATCAATGCCGTAATTTATACAGGCATCATTATTTTATTGGTTGCCCTAGGTCTCTTCTTGCAATTGCTGGATCTTACAACATTTTATATTTGCGCCTTTTTGTTTGGATTGGCTTATGGATTTATTACTCCGGCCTTTCAAACCATGTTTGTGCGACTAGCCGACGACAACCAACGAGGAACGGCCAACTCAACATATTTCACAGCCTGGGATTGTGGCCTTGGATTAGGTGTTGCATTAGGCGGAAGTTTTATTGAACACTACAATTACAACACCCTCTTCATCTTTTGTATATGCACAGTCGTTATGGGCTTGATCTTGTTTACTGTTAAGGCTGCTCCTTACTTTTCTGTTTACATGCTTTTGAAAAATAGAAGGTGAGTCGGGGCTATCCTCCCAACTCACCTCTCCCATGAAACATACTATTTATTTATTGTGATTGATTACCGACTGATTGGCTTTTCGAACAGCTTGTTCATCCACTTTCACCACCTTCCGGTCGTAGGTCATCAATCCATTTACCTCTCCTTCTACATCTGTTGTCTGTGTATACACTGCAGCTGCAAAACCTTTATCGATCAAGTTTTTCAACTCATCCGTATATTGAATGTATTGATTCGTTACCTCCTGAGGCGACTTAAACTGAATGTATCCCCAATTGCGATCGTTGAGCCACAAATGATTGTCGAGAGCCAAACCGATCCCCCCGTATTCACCCAATACATTTACTCGTTCGGCATCGAATAGAAACATACGCGGACCGGGATAGTTATGCAAATCAATCATATCCCCACACGCTCGATGATTACCTCCACTAGCCGGATTTACAAGACGGGAAGGATCGTAATTCTTTGTAAACTGGGCTACATCTTCTGTTTTAAACTGTCCCCAAGCTTCATTAAACGGAACCCAAACCACTACACTCGGATTCGAAATCAACAGATTCATAATCTCTGTCCATTCTTGATAGAAATTTGCTTCCGACTCAGCTGTGCGAACTTTATCTGTTCCGCCGTTGTATTTATGCGGATCCCAATGATTGCCATGATCCCCACTAGGCATATCTTGCCATACAAGCATCCCCTCTTTATCACAATGGTAATACCAGCGGGCCGGCTCTACTTTCACATGCTTGCGAATCATGTTATAGCCTAAATCTTTTGTCTTTTTGATATCATAAAACAATGCTTCATCACTCGGAGCAGTGTAGAGTCCATCGGGCCACCAACCTTGATCAAGGGGCCCAAACTGGAACAAATCTTTATTGTTAAGTTGCATTCTCAAGATTCCGTGATCGTCTCTTCGGGTCGAGATCTTGCGCATCGCCGTATACGAATCTACCTCGTCCTGTACCTTACCATGTTCTGACAAGGTCACTTTCATATCATATAAGAAAGGATTCTCCGTATCCCAGAGCTTTGCATTTGGTACAGCAAGACGAAGCTCCTTTCCTGAAACTCCCTTGGCCGATGCAACCTTCTTATCGCCATCAAATAAATCAACCTGCAAAACACCGACCGGAGTTTGTTCTGATGTATTTACCGTTACGGCCAATGTTGAATTGTCAATATTGGGAATAGCCTTCACCGCAGTGATATGGTTTTCAGCTACCGGCTCAATCCAAACGGTTTGCCAAATACCTGTAACGGGTGTATACCAAATACCCTCCGGATTATTTACTTGTTTGCCACGAGGTTGAAACCCTCTATCGGTTGGGTCCCACACGCGTACCATTAATTGTTGCTTCTTCCCGAAAGCAAGATAAGGTGTTATATCAAATGAAAACGGAGTAAATCCCCCTTGATGGGAACCAATCAATACATCATTGATATATACGTCGGCCAACCAGTCTACCGCACCAAAGTTGAGGTTAACTTGCTTATTCTTCCAATTCCCCGGAATCTCGAACGCTGTAGAATACCAAAGTTCTTGATTATCTCCAACCCTTTTGCCAACACCTGACAACGAAGACTCTACGGCAAAAGGAACCAGAATCTCTCCATCAAACGAAGACGGAATAGCTTGCCCTCTATCACGAATCGCATATTGCCACATACCGTTAAGGTTCTTCCAGTCTTTCCGCTCCAGCATAGGACGCGGATATTCCTGATGTACTTGTTGGGGATTGATCGATTCACTCCAGGTAGTTTTAATCTTATCTCCCGCGGGTTTCCATTGTGCATGCATCGCGACACACACCATCGATAAAAATAAAATTGCAGCATTTCTTTTCATATCGTCACTTGTATTTCATTAAGGAATCAATGGTGCTAAAGTGATATAAAATTACGTCTACATATATTACAAATGACCCAAATACTATAATTAAACTTGCAATCTCAATTAAATAGACTGTAAATAAGCTGCAACTTCTTTTAAAAACCACAACGGAGTTGAGTTTGCGCCGGTTATTCCTACCGTATCATACTCTTTGAACCACTCTTTTTTTATCTCTGATTGATCTGAGATTATAAAGGTATGGGGATTTACGTTCCGGCATAACTCAAACAATGTTTTTCCGTTGGATGAATTCACGTCTGCAACGAATATGCAAACGTCAACATCCAAAGCCATTCTCTTTATTGAGTTTATTCGATCTTCTACTTTTCTACACGTTGTATGATTTACTTTTACGGTATGTCCTTTTTGTCTTAACTTCTCTGCTACTTTCGATAATGCAGACGAAAGCCGCGTGGTTTGAGAAAACAATTGAATCTCCGAATCGTTTCGTTCAAGATCTAAGCTATCTACCTGATCGAAAACAGCAACTTTATTCTTTGTAATCCCCTTTATTGCTTCCACCTCGGGGTGTCCCGATTTTCCATACAACAATACCGTAGGATATTTCTCCAAAGACGCTTTTATCTGATTTTGCAAACTTCTCACAATAGGACAAGTAGCATCTATAACTATATTATTATTTCGATAAGCTACCTCAAAGGAAGAAGTAGGCTCACCGTGCGCTCTAAAAAGAATAACACTGTTATGGATTCGACACAAATCATCTGGGGTAATCACTTCAAGCCCCATTGATTTAAGGCGGTTCACTTCATGCTCGTTGTGTACGATCTCGCCCAAACAATACAAATGATCGTGTTCTTTAAGATATGCCTCGACCAAACTAATTGCTCTTGACGCTCCATCACAAAAACCTGCGTTTGGATCTAATATTGTTTTAAGATTAAGTCCTTGAGGCTTATCTATCACATCAGTGGCTTTCATTTTACATTGAATTAGTACACACATAGAATAAAAGGTTTAAACTTGATTGAAACGAACTTTTAACACTGCGGATAACATCAAAAACAGCTTTCTAGAATTAGTTACCCGAATCCTGTTTTGCAAAAGATCTCCAATTGTCGATCTCTGTATTTTATTCAATAGTTCTACATAATAACAATACGCACAATACACGCCTAATTTCGCATTTGATGGTAACATACGAATCCCATTAAATGCTTGTTTGAAATCTTGATGAATCTCTTTCTCGATCTGAGCTTTTACATCAGCTGTTAACCGATCCTCTTGCAAGGAAGGGAAGTATTGTCGTCCTTTATTTACGCTATCATCTTCCAGGTCTCTTAAGAAATTAATCTTTTGAAACGCCATCCCTAATTTCTTTGCAAATGGAGCCAGTTGATCGTATTCTATCTGATTTCCTTTACAAAATACCTTTAAACACATCAACCCTACAACCTCTGCCGAACCATAAATATATTGATTGTAAGAATCTAGGTCATGACTTGTCTTTCGCAAATCCATTCGCATGCTGTAAAAGAAAGATTCAATAAGCGCTTTGTCTATGTTAAACTGATTTACGGTCTTCTGAAAACTCTGTAAGATCGGATTCACACTTATCCCCTCTTGCAACGACAACCA
>DLYT01000068.1:0-2733 GCA_003447595.1 Porphyromonadaceae bacterium | reverse complement strand
ACAAATCCATAGATATTATAAATGGGTTGATGTATCTCCTTATCAAGCATCTTGATTGCCCATGAAAAAGAAGTACTATATGCTTGTGTTGTCTTTTTGCTAATAGTCCCAGACAATTTATTATATATTTCCATAGGTCTCTAGAATTCTCTCCGTTACTAACTTTGAACCAATCACACACATAGGCAAACCTGTGCCCGGAACAGTTGATGCTCCAACGTAGAAAAGATTCCTCAACTCTTCATCGTAATTCTTTGGTCTGAAGAATCCAACCTGACCTAAATTATGAGCTAATCCTAACCCACTTCCTTTATATAGATTAAACTTCTTCTCCCAATCAACAGGTGTTAATACCTTCTGATAACAGATATGTTCTTTTATTGAAGTTTTAGACTTATGTTCAAAGTCTTCAATGATACCATTCACGATTTGATCTACATCATTCCAATCTTTTTTATACCTCAAATCAGGCATTGGGCAAACAAAGAATAAAGCCTCCTTTCCTTCGGGTGCACATGACGGATTCATCCGAGAAGGAACGTTGACATAATAGTAAGGACGCTCCATCGATACTTGATTGGTAAATATCTTCTCAGCATATTCGCGAAAGTTATTCCCTAAATAATAATTATGATGGTAGATCGTGTCTATCTTTTTATTTAGACCAAGATAGATGGTAAGTGGCGCAAAGGTCCATCTCATCTTTGAAAGATGATTTTCATCAAAAGCTTTTCTCTTTAAAACTTGCCCTCTAAATAAAGCTGCATCCGCATTGATCACAAATAAATCAGCATTATAGCGAGTTCCATTATCTGCAACCAAAGCAACAACCCGATCGTTTTCTTGCTCCAATCCGACAATACGTGTATTAAAAGTAAAGGTTACACCTTGCTCTTTTAGCACCTCAACCAATCCTTCTACTATTTTATACAAGCCGCCTTTTACATTATAATACCCATCGTGACAAAACTCGGTGTATGAAAGAAGCGTATATATGGATGATGTTTTGAAAGGCGTATCTCCTAGAAAGAACGCAACCAATGACATGATTTGTCGCACTTCTTCGTTTGTAAAATAGCGACAAACCTCCTGCCAGAAGTTACGAAACAACATCAAACCTAACTCCGGTGGAGTTTGTGCCATTGATTTGATATAATCAATCATAGAGGAATGATTTGTTTTGACGATAGGCTGTATCGTACTATCAAAGATATACTTGCCTCGATCTATGTATTTCTTAAACTTTTGCTCAAACTCCGGCTCCAAAAGCTCAAACTGCTTGGCAAGATTCGCAACATCAGATGTAAGTAAGTAGTTATTTCCATTTGCAAAGTTTACTGCATACAGTGGATCAACTCGCTCGTATTCGAAAGGAAGTTTGATGTTACAATCTTTAGCCATCTCTTCAAACTCGTATGACATACTAAAAAAGGTAGGTCCCGTATCAAAACGAAAACCATCTTCTTCGATTATATTTAATCGGCCACCTGCATTCGCATTTTGCTCAACAATTTCGACATCAAAACCTTTTGATGCTAACCTCAATGCAGTACATAGTCCGCCAAAGCCGGCACCTAAAACGATTACTTTTATTTGTTTCATATTGTTTGTTTTATTTTGCTCTGAATTGAAGTTCATCTCTAACCCATTTAAAGTCGGGATGTATTTCGATTAAATACCCATATAGTTTCTGTGCTTCTGCTTTATTTTTGTTTTGAAAAAAAACATCCGCCATTGTAATAATCAAATTCAAATACTGCCAATTATCTACATACGTATCTGGCATCTTCGTTTTAAATAGTTTCTGAGCCGTCTGATAATACATTAAAGCCTCTTGCTTGTTACCACCAAAAATAGAAGGAGCATAATTCTTTATATTACCCATCTGAATATATCCCCAAGGAGTATCCCCGGCAATACGAATGGCCTTCTCGGCATAGTCTTGTGCTTGTGGTCCAAGAAACGGAGCCTTTAAAGGAGAAAGAGCTATTCGAAAGCCATTGAATGCAGACATCAAACTAAGGAGTTTCCCATCATCCTCCCAATTGGGAAACGATTGCAAAAGTAAAATCGCCTTCTTAAGCATAGCTGAAGCTTCTTTTTTCTTATTCACCGACAATAGATAAGCAATGTAGCCATACTCATAATCCAATAACTCCATCCGTTGCTGCATACTCTGATTCTGCTTTGTTTCTGCATCTTCGATATACAATCGCCAGCTATTCATATCACCATTTAAATACGCATTTAAAAGCAAATCTGATTTACTTTCAGCAGAAATGCTCCCTACTCCAAAGAATAGAAACCAGCCTATCAAACACATCACATAATATTTCGATCTTTCCATAACAGTCTTTTTGAATAACGGCAAAACAAACCTTTGCCAAGGATATAAATAAACAGAAACATCCGAGGTATTGAGTACAATAAATAGTCTTCTACATTACCTCTGCTTTTTACAGCTATGAAAAAAAGTAGCATGCCCTGAATCAATACAAGCGAAACAAATAAAAAGAGATCATACAGGAAATAAAGCGGAGCCATTAAGAACAAACTCCAATACAACAATGCTGCAAACACACTACCACCAAAGAAAAGAACCAAATTCTTAGAGAAGCCATCGATACTCGATTTCAAGTCTTGATACATTCGACACGATATAACCTCTCCCCCCAAATAACACATGACCCGCAACTTGAGTCTCTTCATTGTTCTTGCTATAGCTATATCTTC
>DLYT01000152.1:26967-29903 GCA_003447595.1 Porphyromonadaceae bacterium | reverse complement strand
TTATTGTAACAAACGATTTAGATACGTTTATGGCTGCACTTGATGTGGAGGCTTTTACAAAGATCATGAGTAATCTATTGTCTAATGCCCTTAAATATTCCGACAAGCATGTAGAGATTTACTACGGTATCGAGAAAGAAGGCTCCGGTATGTTTGTGGTGCGTGTAGCCAATGATGGTGTAAGGATTCCCGATCAGGAGAAGGATAAAGTATTTGAACCTTTCTATCGCATGAAGGCGAATGTGAATGTGTCGGGTAGCGGTATTGGCTTGTCGCTTGCTCGTTCGCTTGCCGAGTTGCACAATGGTTACTTGTCGTTAGATACTTCTACTTCGCTTACAACTTTCGAATTGCGCTTGCCGCTTATTCAGCAAATGGTGTTTGAGGTGCATACTCAATGCTGTGTCGCAAAAGAAGAGCAGGTAGTGGAAACGGTTCAAATCCAGAACAATCAAATCACACCTTCTACAAAAGAGGCTGTACTTGTGGTAGAAGATCAGGAGGAAATGAATGCTTTTATCGCAAGCGAATTAAAGTACGAGTATGAGGTGTTTAGAGCGAGCAATGGAGCCGAAGCTTTAGAAATACTAGCAAAGGAGATGATCAAAGTGGTGATCTCGGATGTGATGATGCCGGTGATGGATGGTATTGAGCTTTGCAAACGGATCAAGGGAGAGCCCAATACAAGTCATATTCCGGTGATTTTGCTTACGGCAAAAGGAACACTGGATGCCAAGCTCGAAGGTCTTGAAGTTGGGGCAGACTCTTATATCGATAAGCCGTTCTCGATCAATTATCTTAAGGCGCGGATTTCTAATCTGATCAAAAACAGAGAGCAGATACTTAAGGCATTTGGCAATTCGCCATTGGCTGTTTCTACGTCGCTTGTAGCCAATAAAGTAGATGAGGCATTTATCAATAAGTTGAATGAGTTTATCTATCAAAACATAGATAACCCCGACTTGAGTGTCGAGATCCTGGCCGAAAAGCTGAGCATGAGTACCTCGAGTTTGTATCGAAAGGTAAAGGGTATTTCCGATATGTCGCCTAATGATTATATCCGTGTAACCCGACTAAAAAAGGCTGCGCTCATGTTGTGCGAAAACAATTACCGCATCAACGAGATTGCCTTCTTGGTGGGATTCTCGTCGGCTTCCTATTTTTCGAGTTGCTTCCAAAAGCAGTTTGGAATGACTCCGAAGGAGTTTAAGTCGCAAAATACATAAGTGCTTTTGAGGCTTTTATCGGTAAGACTTTGAAATTGTTTTAAGAATCTAATATAGTATTGTATGAAAAACACAACCATTGCACTAGGTGCATTTATGCTGATTGCCATTGCTGATTCGGGAGTATATGCACAGGAGCGTACCCGAATTAATGTAATGACCAATTCGCCCAAAGAGATCATTAGTAAAGATATTTATGGTCATTTTGCCGAGCATTTGGGACGCTGTATTTACGATGGCTTTTGGGTAGACGAGAGTATGCCGGTTGCTAAAGATGATCGCATTCGTCTTGATATCGTTGAGGCATTGAAGAAAATAAATATACCCAACCTTCGGTGGCCGGGTGGCTGCTTTGCCGATGAGTACCAATGGAGCGACGGCATTGGGCCACGCGAAAAACGTCCCGTTACGCTCAATAGCCACTGGGGTGGAGTAACGGAAGACAATAGTTTTGGTACGGATGAGTTTCTTAAACTTTGCTCGTTGCTCGAGTGTGAACCATATATTTCGGCAAATGTGGGGAGTGGTACTCCCGAGCAGATGCGCGACTGGATTGAATATCTCAATTATGAAGGGGAAACAACCCTTACGCGTAAACGCAAAGAAAATGGTCGAAACGAACCTTGGAAAGTTAGCTTTTGGGGTGTAGGCAACGAGAGTTGGGGGTGTGGTGGTGATATGACGCCAGAGTATTATGCCGATCAGTTTCGTAGATATCAGTCGTATGCTCGAAATTATTCGGGCAATCCGATACGTAAGATTGCATGTGGTCCTAATAACAACGACTATAATTGGATGGAGGTGTGCATGAAGCGAATTCCTGCTTATATGATGTGGGGTATTTCGTTGCATTATTATACCATTCCTACGGGTAACTGGGGTAATAAAGGTTCGGCCACTGAGTTTGGAGAACAGGAGTATTTCAAGACCATGCAGAATTGTCTCGTTATGGACGAGTTGTTGCAAAAGCATACTGCTATTATGGATAAGTACGATCCCAAGCGTAATGTGGCTCTTTGTGTAGACGAGTGGGGTATTTGGACCGATGTAGAGCCTGGTACTAACCCCGGATTCTTGTATCAGCAAAACTCGTTGCGTGATGCGCTTATTGCGGCAACCACTCTGAATCTGTTTAATAATTATTCGCACCGTGTGCGTATGGCAAATCTTGCGCAGACCATCAATGTGTTGCAAGCTTTGATCCTGACGGATGGTCCTAAGATGATTCTTACGCCAACGTATCATGTCTTTGATTTATATAAAGACCATCAAAACGCACGTTATCTTCCTGTACAAATGAGTAAAAAAGAGTACCGCAACGGCAACGAAGCTTTGCCCGCGATTAATGCTTCTGCTTCTGTACGTGAAGATGGAACGGTACTACTCACTTTGGTAAATATCTCATCGACCGATGCTATTCCTGTAGATATAACACTGGATGAAGGTAAAATGGGACGAGTATCAGGGGAGGTTTTGTCGGCCTCCAGTTTTACTGCTCACAATACATTTGAGAAACCACAGGCTGTAGAACCGACGAAGTTGACGGGTGTGAAGGTGAAAGACGGAGTGCTTTCGACTGTACTTCCGGCCTTGTCTGTCGTGGCTATTGAAGTTTCGAAATAAACAATTAATAATTTAACCGATCTAATCTAATTCGTATGTTACGTAGATTCTTTTATGTAAGTATGATCTGTGCTGTGTGTACAGGTT
>DLYT01000152.1:0-26738 GCA_003447595.1 Porphyromonadaceae bacterium | reverse complement strand
CTTGATCCGCAGAAGTTTGAATCGACAGTTGCCGGCAAACCGACAAAGCTGTATGTGCTGAAGAATAAAAATGGGGTTGAGGCATGTATTACCAACTTTGGTGGGCGACTGGTTTCGCTGATGGTTCCGGATAAGAACGGGACATTGACGGATGTTGTGCTGGGACACGATAATATCAAAGACTATGTTTCGATTGATGGTAATTTTGGTGCTTTGATAGGGCGGTATGGTAATCGCATTGGTAATGCACAATTCGCCTTAGACGGCACTACTTATAACCTTCCTAAAAATAACGACGAACACTGTTTGCATGGTGGTCCCGACGGTTACCATAATGTGGTTTGGGAGGCAAAGCAGCTTGATGACCAAACGTTGCAATTGACGTATACTTCGCCTGATGGAGATGCTGGGTTTCCCGGGAAATTGGATATGACGGTGATTTACCGTCTTACCGATAAGAATGCAGTAGACATTCAGTACAAAGCAGTGACCGATAAGAAAACAATTGTCAACCTTACCAATCACTCTTACTTCAATTTGTCGGGCAAGCACAATGAAAATATTCTTGATCATGTATTGATGATTAATGCCGATACGTATACTCCAATTGATGATACATTTATTACTACCGGTGAGATAGCGCAAGTAGAGGGTACTCCGATGGACTTTCGTAAACCAAACGTGATTGGTGATCGCATCGACGATTCGTTTCAGCAGTTGCAATATGGCAAAGGTTATGATCACAATTGGGTGTTGAATACGAAAGGAAACTTAAGGCAAGCTGCCGCACAAGCTTATTCGAAAGAGTCGGGTATCGTGATGTCTGTATATACGACCGAACCGGGTATTCAGTTTTATGCAGGAAACTTTATGGAAGGTGATGTCAAAGGGAAGCAAGGTGTCGTATATCCGCACCGCGGAGCTTTGTGTCTCGAAACACAACATTATCCCGATTCGCCAAATAAGGAAAGCTTTCCTTCTGTTGTAGTGAAGCCTGGTGATGTATACACCAGTCGATGTATTTACAGCTTTGGCGTACAGAAATAAATTTGACGTTTATATTTTATTATTTAATAGAGAAAGATCGCTTGCGGGATGTAAGTGGTCTTTTCTTTTTGTATACTTGCAGCTTATAAATTAAAGAAACCATGACTCAGATTATTGTAATTTTATTGCTCCTTTTATGCAATGGCTTATTCGCCATGTATGAGATGGCTTTGGTGGCTTGTAGCAAACCTCGTTTGGAAACGATAAAAGGGAAAGGTGATAAGCGTGCTGCTTATTTACTCACTTTGCTTGAGAAACCTGAAAATACATTGTCGACGATTCAAATTGGAATTACTTTGATTGGGATTGTTTCCGGAGCATACGGAGGAATGGCTTTTGTAGACAAGCTTACTCCTGTATTGCAGCAATATACTCCGATTGCAAGGTATGCGGCTGATTTGTCGTATGTCATCATTATTGGATCTATTACCTATGCATCATTGGTGATTGGTGAATTGGTGCCCAAGACGTTGGCTTTACATAATCCTGAGAAGTATGCTTTGTTTTTATCGCCATTGATACGAGTGATTACAGTGTTGTCTTTTCCGTTTGTGTGGTTGCTGAGCAAGTCGACAAAACTGATCAATCAACTATTGGGTGTGAAAGGAGGAGAGGGGCGTCAGCTTACAGAAGAGGAGCTGAAGTTTATCTTGAAACGAAGTTCAGAGGAAGGTGTTATCGATAAGCAGGAAACTGAGATGATCAAGGAAGTGTTTCGTTTTTCCGATAAGCGTGTGGGCGATTTGATGACACACAGAAAGAATGTGATTGCTTTGCGCGAAGATTATTCGCTAGAAGAAATTAATACGATTGTAGAGCAATATCCTTTTACAAAATATCCGGTTCTCGATGCTCAGGGAAATAATGTAGTGGGTGTCGTGTATGTGAAGGATTTATTTTCGGCTTTGTGCAGAAAGAACTTCAAGTTCGCTGAACTTATAAAACCCGCTCTTTTTGTACCTGAGCATGTAATGGCTACGCGCATCCTAGATATCTTTAGAGAAGAGTCGGCTAGTTTTGCAGTCATCATCAATGAGTACGGACTGATGGAAGGTGTTGTAACCGTACACGATTTGACAGAAAGCGTGCTTGGCGACTTTCCCGATGAAGGAGAGCAATATGAAACAGATATTGTGGTGCGTCAAGATGGCTCGTTGTTAGTTGACGGTGAAATGAATTATATTGAGTTCTTCGAAGAAATGGGCTTGTTTAATATAGATGAAGTAAGTGATGCCGGCTTTTCTACCTTAAGCGGCTTGGCCATGTACAAACTGAATCGTATCCCAAAAGTAGGAGATAAGTTTCGTTGTTGCGGCTTTGCCTTTGAAGTGATCGATATGGATGGTGCACGGGTCGACAAGCTTCTGGTAGAGCGAATATAGTAGGATATTAGATTAATTCCGCTTGATATGATTTGGAGATTGGTATGGCTTGATGAATGTGGTGTAGATGCACCTCATACTGACGACCGTTCTTTTTGATTTCTCCTATCTTATGTTTGTTGATCAGATACGAACGATGACAGCGTACACATCCGGCTTTTCCTGCATCGGCTTCTATGTTTTTTAAGGTTGTGCGTACGAGTTGTTTGCAGTAGTTTTCGTTGCGTAGGTAATGAACCATAACATAATTATCTGCCGACTCAATGAAGAGTAAGTCGTTTGCATTAACTGAAAATCGTAATTGGTTGTTATCATCGTAGATCGAAAACATAGCAAGCGTATTTGCTAGTGAGCTTTCATCCGCAGATTGTTCCTCTGGTACTCTATCTTCAATGTTTGTTATTACAGTGCTATTTCCTAGATTCAATGCATATAGAATAAGTGTAGACACAAAATAGCAGAATAAAAGAGTGGCTGCGATGAGTCGTAGTGTAATGATTAATTCATTCGAAAAAGGACTATACTCATTTGTCGAAGCATATGCCAAAGGAAGTGAAATTACAATCACCTCTGCAATGATCCCTGCTATAAAGTGTAGCAGAGTATAGGACCTGTTTCGAAACAAAAAAGACTGTATAATCTGTGAAGTAAAGATTACTGCAAATGAAAAAAGACAAATAGATAAGATTACTGTATTGCGATTGCCAAAGGTTTCTCCGATCCAATAATCAATACCAAATGGCTTGAATAGATACATAAAGATAAGAGCGAAACATAAAATAATTCCGCTAAGCAAAAGTCTGTTGGGTAGTATATTAAGCTTGTCTAGTCTAAATTGAAAGAAAGCGCTTGCATTTTTCATGTTATTTCTCAATTAAGGATACGACAAAAATATTCAAAATCTGTCGTAATGCAAGGCTCAAACAGAGAAGACGTTGCTTGTCTCCAATCAAAAATAGAAAAATCAGCCTCTGCTTTATATTGACAAAGGCTGATTTTAAAGAATGCTAATTGTATAAAAGAGAGAGGGTCTGCTTGCCAGCTTGTTGGGGTTTAATGATGAGCCAAGCTTCATTTCCATTCACAGCTTTCTGAATCGAAATCTGAAATTCTTTTGATTCTAAAACTGATTTATTGAGTTTGGTATGGTCGGGGATATATACAATGGTTTCTTGATTCAAGTCTTTCTTATCTGTATCCCATTGCATCGTATATTGCTTATTATCAAAATCATTTTGATAGGTTTTCAAGGTTCCGGCTGTACGCATCGGATAGGTTCTCGAGACTACAGGGAAGTAGTCTTGCGACTCAATGCCGTCCCAATAGCACCAATAGGTTTGTCCTCCAAGGTTACTTTCGATATGGCTTATAATTTGTTTGGCGGGGTTGATGTATTTATTATTGCCCATATAAAAGGCTCCCCATTCGCCAACGATCGTAGGTAAGGCTTTCTCTTTTCCACTTTCAAAGAGTGCTTCGAAGATTACGTCTACTCGTTCCGATGCAGGAGAGGATACCAATTCACTATCGGTAACCAAGTCATAACCATGTGGTGCGAAAATGCATAACTGATCTGGTTTCCCATTGGTGTCTACCGGTGTTTTGACGCTACTTTTCAATCCGAGATTACAAAAATAACTGTGCTCCAAGATGATCATTTGCGTTGAATTTACACTGCGTATAGCATCGCGTACTTTTTGATAGAAGTCCGACAATGCTCCTTGTTCGAATGAAGCAACAGACGCTTGCATGCCATTAAGCACCTTCTGGTAGTTGCTTCGGGATGAGACGTACGATAATGCCTCTGCTTTTCCGTATGGACTAGAGAGTGTTGCCATGATTTCAGATTCAGATGGCATCATCCCCGACATGTCATAGACCATGCTTGCTGCAGAGGTGAGTAGATTACCCATAACTTCTTGTGCTTGTGTTCCCGGAAAGGGCTCGTTCATGATATCGAATCCCAATACAGAAGGAGCGTTTTTGTATCGGTCTGCAACCACTTTCCATGCATTGATGTAATGGTCTTGTATTCCTATACCATCCGCAGCAGGTGCATTCTTCCAGAAGTTGTCAAATGCGTTTTGTACAGCCGGACTAATAAGGTAAGCTTCACTCCAGATGTTTCCTTTGTAGTGTGGAGCATCGTTGGTAAAGGTGGCCCATGCCGGGGCTCCGTCGCTAAATGCTTGTCCATATAAGTCTTGATGCATGTCGAGCATTAACCAAATACCATTCTCTTCGGCCCACTTTACACGTTTATCAATTTCTTTTAAGTAGGCTTCGTTTATCTTGCCAGGTTCAGGTTCTAATCCGTCCCAGATAATACCGTAGCGGATGCAGTTGAATCCCCATGATTTGAACTTCTTGAATAGCTCCTCATCATTTACATTAAGATAGCCATCATTTTTGTTCTTATTGACATGGTTGAGGCCGTTGAGGATAACGGTGCGTCCGCTTGCATCGGTAAGCACTCCGTTCTTGTTTGTCAGGTGTTCGGTCTTGTTGGTCGTTGAGGCGGATACACTGTTCGTGATAGGAAGTATACAGCAGCATGCAGCTAGCAGTATTCGATGAATGTTCTTCTTCATAGTGTGAATAATTAGATTTTGAATCAAGTATTTTGAGTGCTAATTTATCTTACTTATTTAATCGTGTCAACTTTTAGGGAGATATACCCTTATTATGTGGTAAAAGGTGCATCAATAGGGCGAAATGACTTGGTTAGGGGCGAATTTGTACTATATAAAGAGCTGAGAATAAAATCTAAAATGACTAAATATTGACCTGTGGCCTTTGCGAGTGTCTTTCATTTTCCATAACTTAGAGGTATAAACGATGTGTAAAAGCATTGAGTATTATCCACGATTGAATCAAAACCATAACTATTATATGAGAATTTACACGGTAAAAAAGAAGACCCACTCTTTTCTATTTGTTGCTTTATTGTGTGTAATTGGATCGATGAGTAGCTTTACTACAGCATCTGCACAAGATACACCCACTATAGACTCTACAGTAGTTGCAGAAGCAGATACACTTCATCCGCTTATAAAACCGATGAGTTTTCCGGTGGTAGACACGGAAGAAAAAGTAGAGACGCTTTATGAGAAGTTTTACAATAACTTGATCTCAGAAGCAATGAAATATTTAGGCACTCCTTATCGTTGGGGTGGTAAATCAACCAAAGCTTTTGATTGTTCAGGATTCACTTCGTATGTATTCGAAAAACAAGGAGTAGAGATTTCTCGTACGAGTAGAGAGCAGATTAAGAATGGAGAGAAGGTTGATGTTAATGATTTAAAACCCGGAGATTTGATCTTCTTTAATGGTCGCTCAGGAGTAGGGACTAAACGAATAGGTCATGTTGGTATTGTTGTTGCAAACAATGGAGATGGGAATGTAGAGTTTATTCACAGTGCACGAGGAGGAGTGCAAACTTCTAATTTGAATGACGATCCGTATTACAAAAAACGATATGTTGCAGGATGTAGAGTAAAACCTTCTGAAGAGAAAGTAAAAGAAATCATGCAACAGCCTCAGTTTACATATCCTGTCGTATAATGAATGTTCATATATATAAATTGTTTAGTTGTTTTATTGGCTTGTAGATAAAAAAGCGAAGCTATGATGTACGGATGTACTTCATGCTTCGCTTTTTTCATGCTAATAATTAACCCATAAAGGGGGTATTTAATGTCTTTCTAAATTACTTTAGACCTCTGCCTTCTAGAAGTGCATCCGGCGTTGGTTTCGCACCTCTGAAGTTAAGATACATATCCATTGGATCTTCACAACCACCTTTCTCAAGAATATTCTTTCTGAATGATAGAGCTGTGTTTTGATCAAAGATATTACCCGTTTGCTCGAATGCTCTGAATGCATCAGCATCCAACACCTCAGCCCATAAATAGCTGTAATATCCGGCTGCATAGCCTGTAGGAGAGCTAAAGATATGTGTGAAGTATGTAGAGCGATAACGAGGCACGATTGAGCTTGCTAAGCCAATATTGTCCATAGCTGCCTTTTCAAAAGCTGCTGCGTCTAAGTTGTTCTCTGTTTCGAGCAAATGCCAATTCATATCAAGCAAAGCTGCAGCAACAAACTCACCCGTAGCAAAACCTTGATTGAAGGTTTCCGCCTTTTGCATCTTCTCGATCAAAGCATCCGGAATCACTTCGCCTGTTTGGTAATGCTTCGCATATTGTTTCAACACTTGCGGATGCGTAGCCCAATGCTCCATAACTTGAGATGGAAGTTCTACGAAATCAGCAGGGACATTCATGTTCAAGCTAGGATAAGTAACCTTCGAAAGCAATCCGTGCAAACCGTGACCAAACTCATGGAATACAGTTTCAACGTCGTCTAGGCTAAGCAAAGCTGGCTTGTCACCAACAGGTTTTGTGTAGTTACCTACGTTTGTTACAACCGGACGTATGTCTTTGCCATTCTCTACTCGTTGAGGAACGTAGTTGTCCATCCAAGCACCGCCAAGTTTGCCTGCACGAGGGAAGAAGTCGATCAATAGCACACCAACATGGCTACCGTCAGCATCACTTACTTTGTATGCTTTTACGTCTTCGTGATATTTAGGATAATCGGAAAGCGCTTCAAATGTAAGCCCGTACAATTGGTTGGCAGTCCAGAATGCACCTTGCATTACGCTGTCAGCTTGGAAATAAGGACGAAGCTCTTCTTGATCCAGGTCAAACTTCGCTTTACGTACTTTCTCCGCATAATACCACCAGTCCCACGACTCTAGCTTCACAGGAGTAGCTTCTGCGCTAGCCAGTTTTTGCATGTCTGCAATCTCTTCATTGATTTTAGGCTGAGCGGCAGTCCATACCTGAGTAAGCAAGTTCATTGCTTCTTCCGGTGTTTTAGCCATCTTATCTTCGATGCTGTATTGCGCAAAGTTTTTATAACCAAGAAGATTTGCTTGTGTAATACGAAGGTTTGCGATCTTCTGAGCTAGTTCGCTGTTGTTGTATTCGTTAGCATTCATGCCACGGTTGATATAACCTTTGTAAAGCTTTTCACGTAGATCACGATTCTCTGCATATTGCAAGAATGGGATCATGCTAGGCTTTGAAAGGGTAAACACCCACTTACCTTCTTTGCCACGACCTTTAGCCTCTTCGGCAGCAGCAGCCTTTACAGACTCCGGCAATCCGGCAAGATCGGCTTCGTTTTCCACCACAAGTTCAAAGCTGTTATTCTCGGCCAATACATTTTGCGAATACTTCAACGTAAGAAGTCCGATCTCTTTATTAATAGCTTTTAGTTGTTCCTTTTTATCAGCAGGAAGAAGAGCACCTGAACGAACGAAATCTTTATAGTAGTTGGTAAGAAGTCGCGTTTGTTCCGGAGTAAGGTTTTCACTTTCGCGGTTATTGTATACAGTCTTAACACGATCAAAAAGCTTCTCATTCATCGAAACCTTATCGTTGTGTTCCGATAGAAGAGGAGAGATTTCTTCTGCAATCTTTTGCAAAGAATCATTTGTTTCAGCACTTTCCAGATTAAAGAATACAGCTAAAGTCTTAGAAAGAAGACGTCCACTGTAGTCCATTGCTTCGATTGTATTGCTGAAAGTAGGAGCTTCCTGGTTGTTTACAATTACATCGATTTCTTCCAAGTGTTGTTGCATTCCTTGCTCAATAGCAGGCATGAAATGTTCGTTCTTGATTTGATCGAAAGGGGGAATCCTATAAGGGGTAGTCCATTCGGTAAAGAATGGGTTTGAAGCCGACTGTTTTTTGTCGTCGCAGCTTCCCATTGTTGTAAGTAATGCGCTCATAGCACAAACGGTTAGTAGTTTCTTGTTCATATCGGTTTACCAATTTGTTACAAAGATAACGTATTTAAGATACAAAATAACAGAAGAGATGTGTAAGCTTCTCTCTTATTTTACTTCTTATTTCATCTCTGCAAACTTATTGTGTGAGGTGTCCCATTCTGGGATTGTATAAAGCAATTCGATCGCCTCTTCGGGGGTAGAAGCAACGCTCCAAAGCTCAGCATGATGTGAGCGCATAAAATTCTCGCTGATCGTATGTTGTAAGAAATCAATCAGTTTGTCGTAAAAACCATTCGTGTTTAAGATTACAATCGGCTTCGAGTACAAGCCCAATTGTTTCCAGGTAATCACTTCCATCAGCTCTTCAATCGTGCCACATCCTCCCGGAAGAGCAATTATCCCATCACTTAGACGAGCCATACACGCTTTTCGTTCGTGCATATTCTCTACTTCAATAAGTTCGGTAAGAGACTCGTGTTGCCAGTTTTGAGCAACCATAAACGAAGGAATTACACCGGTCACTTCTCCGCCATTCTTAAGAACCGAATTGGCAGTTGCAGCCATCAATCCGATTTTTCCCGCACCATTGATCAGACGTATTTTTTGATTCGCAAATAGCTTTCCAAGCTTTTCCGCATCCGTGAAATAAGCTGCGTCTATTTGCGAGCTAGATGCACAATAGACACAAACAGAAGATATTTTGTTCATCCTTAATTTAGTTTGTCGTATTATTAGTAGACTACAAAAGTACAACACTCAGTAAGGATGAACAAATTACAGCTCTTTATTTTAGAAGGTAGATTCCTTTTAGGCTTTCCAACGGAATCTCTACAACAGGAGCTCCACAATAATATGCACCCAATGTATAGTGTGCATAAGTAAAGCGTAGATGTGTTGGCGTAACGTTGATAGCGGTGACTTCTGCCAGCGTCGGATCCGTATTGAAACAATTGTCCGGATTGGTGAAATTTACTTGTAAGAGGGAGTCTATACGCATTTGTTGCGACATGTCTAACAGGTCTTCTGTCGAAAGGAATCGCTTTTCTGTCGGTGAATAATTAAGCGCATAAAACTCCGTATTTCCGTGCGCACCTCCTGCAAAGGTATAGGTTGTGGAAAGTGTACTGATGATTTGCTCCGAAACGATAAATGCCGTATCGCTGCTATAGAGTTCGTATCTGAAAGCCGGTTGCGGATATTTGATCTTTCCCGTTTCCAGATCGCTCTTGTACGATGTAAAGAAACTGTCAGCATCAGCAATCGTAGTACTCATGAGAGAGTCATTCAAAGCTTTTAATCGCACATTCAAGGGTGTAACCATTTCATTGGATTTCTTATTTGCACCTTCAAATGAAATCGACGTTAGATTTATCTGATAATTATCCGTATTATCGGTGTGATGTTCAGAAAGCGTAGTTACATCAAACGGAGATGAACATGCAGCAATTGTACCGCCCAATATCAGTGTTATAAATAGGTGTTTACTTTTCATGTATATAAATTCTTATTATTCCTTTAGATCCTTCTTTTAATAAAGATAACGCAATAGATCTCTATAAAGTTATGATAAAACCGCTTTTTGGTATGCTGAAAGCAGGATTATTATTGAAAATATTCGAAAGTTTGTTAGTTTTGTGTTTTAGTATATAGTTGATGCGAAATAGATCACACTGTGATAGAATGAATTTCGTTGCTTATATACACAATGCTATCATCTAATATTTACCCGATAATATTTAAACATACCATGATTAAACGACTTGTTTTTTCTGCAAGCCTTTTGTTTGCCACTACATTCGGAACAATGGCACAGCACAATGTAATTCCTTATCCGAATAAATTGCAATGCAACGGATCCGAATTTACCCTTTCAAAAGTAGAAGTTTCATTAGGAAAAGACCTAAAGGATCTGAAAGAGTTGGTACAAAGCGATTTTGCATCAGCCGGCATTTCTGTATCGTTTGGTAATAAGAAAGCAAATGTTGTATTCACACAAAACAAGCAACTTCCTGCCGAAGGCTACACGCTCAATGCCACAGATGGAAAAGTAGTTATTGGATATGCTGATGCATCAGGAGCCTTCTACGCGATGCAAACCTTAAAACAACTTTGGAATGTAAAGGGGAATACATTGGAAATTCCTAACGTTGCGATCGAAGACTCTCCTGCATATCAATGGAGAGCTTTCATGCTCGATGAAGGACGTTATTTCAAAGGGAAAGAGGTTGTATTACAACTAATCGATCAAATGGCTGCTCTGAAAATGAATACATTTCACTGGCACTTGACAGACGATCAAGGTTGGCGTATCGAGATCAAAAAATATCCGAAGCTAACTGAAGTTGGTGGATTCAGAAAAGAAACAGAAGTAGGAGGATGGAACAGCAAGAAGTTTGACGGTAATCCTCATGGCGGTTTCTATACACAAAAAGAAATCAAAGAAATCGTTGCATATGCAGCCAAAAGAGGGATCACGATTGTGCCTGAAATAGAGATGCCAGGGCATGCATCTGCTGCAATCGCAGCATATCCTTGGTTGGGCGTAAAGAATGAGCAGATAGAGGTTCCTACGTATTTTGGGGTTCACTATGCAGTGTACGATGTAACCAATCCGAAGGTATATGAGTTTATGCAAGACGTATTAGCCGAAGTATTCGAATTGTTCCCATCTCAGGCAGTGCATATTGGTGGAGACGAAGTGAAATTCGATCAATGGAAAGAAAGCAATAAAGTTGCCGACTACATGAAGCAAAAGAACATCAAGACCTATCCCGATTTACAGATTGCCTTTACTAACCAGATATCAGACTTTGTTGATTCTAAGGGACGTCGTATGATGGGTTGGAACGAAATCATGGGGAAAAACCTGCATGGAGCAGATCATGGTTGGCAAGATGCCGGAGATGTAACAAGCACGTTGTCTAAAAGCTCTATAGTCCATTTCTGGAAAGGAGAAGAAGACCTCTTCAGAGATGCCGTAAACAAAGGCTACGACATCGTAAACTCAACACACAATTATACGTATCTTGATTACGACTACAACTCAATACCACTTGAAAAAGCATACGGCTTCAATCCGATACCTAAAGGCGTGAAACCAGAGCAAGAGAGTCAAGTATTAGGTCTTGGTTGTCAGATGTGGGGAGAATGGATCCCAACGGTAGAATCGATGAATCAGCGCGTTTATCCACGTATCGCAGCTTATGCGGAAGTAGGGTGGACAAAGGCTGAAAACAAAGATTACGGACGTTTTACGAAAGCCCTTGATAGTTGGAAAGCTATTTGGAAAAAATTAGGCATCAATTATCACGAATAAATAGAAAACAAATAAGCCCTTTATAGGTTATATCCCCACATTGTATAGACATTGTTCTATCTGATGTGGGGATTTTTTTGTGTTAAGAAATCCCGAGACCTATTTTATAGGTCAACTATTGATAAACCTTTTGTTTTTGCTGTTGTTTGCATAGTATAAACTCATTTTAAAATTGAAAATACGATGTATAAGAGTCAATATAAAATAGGGGTTGTTTTCATCATGTTGCTTTGTTTCTTGGGGATAAACACAAGATGTACCAATACCGATAAAAACATTCCGTGGGATATACTACCAGCCAATTCGAAGTATTTTATTAATACTTATTTGGGAGGGTATACAGTTCAGTCTATCAGTGAGGATAATAACTCATACGACGTGCTATTTACCAATGGCATGGATGTCTTGTTTTACAAAGAGTCGGGAGACTGGGCTCAGGTAACCTACAACAAAGGAGTACCACAAGCTATCTTTAATTTGCTTCCTCAAAAGGCTCAGCAAAATATAAATGATGGTTATTATCAATGGTTTGCAACCGTAATAGGTAGGAATAAAAATTACTTCTTTGTAACACTTAATAATGGGGTAAAGATAACCTACGATACGGAAGGGAATTACATCAAACAAGAAAACGTATAAACCACATAGTTATCATAACAATATAAATCTATACTGCATATGAAAAAGATTTTCGGCATGGCAAACATTTTAATACTACTTTTTCTTACACTATTTCCTTCATGCCAGGAAGATATAGATACTCAGCCTTACGATACCTTACCTGTAGAAGTACAATCGTTTGTAGGCAAATACTATCCTTCACCTGTAGTAAATTATGTGCATGTCACGCACGATACGTATAAGATTTATTTGAATGATGCGGTGTTGATAAAATTTGATCGACAAGCTCTCAAGTGGACTCAAGTAGACGATCCATCAGGAATACCGTCGGCAATGCAGACAGATGAACTTCCATCTATCCTAAATTTATATTTGGAGAATAACTATCCTCAATATTACATTGTGAGTATGACGCATCGAAATGATGGATATACGATAACATTATACAATGGAACCAAGCTGAAGTTTAGCAGCGATGGTTCATTCATAAAACGTGACTAGAGAAAAACTATTGAATATGAAAAGAACCAGAAGTATGGGCATTATCCTTGTTGCATTGCTTTGCAGCACCATCTCACTCATGGCCCAAAAACAAAAGATTACTACTTTTTATCAATTACCAGAGTCTATTAAAACATTTGTCGTGACACATTTTGATAGCTTATCAGTTCAGCAAGTTCAACAAGATCGAGACTTATATAAGATTGATTTGGTGAATAATGGAGAGCTTGAGTTTTTTAAAAAGAATTTAAGATGGAAAGAAATTAAAATAAAGAGAGGTATACCCTATACGATTTTAAATACCTTACCCACACCAATTAATCAATATCTGCGCGAGAATTTCCCTCAAGCAAAGGTTGTTGAGGTAGAATATGTAGATGATAAACAAGTATATGAGCTCAAGTTGAACAATTCGGTAGAATTGTTGTTTGATACAGACGGTACATTTCTGGCTTTAGAGAATTAGAAGGATTCATGAAATATTCTAGTTTAATAAAGCTAATAATTTAAACCTATAATAAAAGCATACTGTTATGTGTGCGTAACATCTATACATCAACAATGAAGAAATTATTCACATTAACGACAGCATTTGTAATCATACTGCTTACAAGTTGGGCTTGCAGCAGTAATAATGATGTAATTGTAGCTTTCAAGGATCTGCCTACAATCTCTCAAGAGTTTATCAATACGTATTATCCGGGCGTACAAGTAAAATCAGTACTTGAAACGAAGACCCAATACGAAGTAGATTTAGGCAATGGAGCAGAGCTCGATTTTGAGAAAATTACAGGAGAATGGCAAGAGATCGATGATGCCAATGGTATTCCGCAAGGTATCATAAAT
The DNA here is from genome assembly GCA_003447595.1 of Porphyromonadaceae bacterium. Classification (GTDB taxonomy): domain Bacteria; phylum Bacteroidota; class Bacteroidia; order Bacteroidales; family CAMTPD01; genus UBA12018. The sequence goes on along the minus strand of DLYT01000152.1, from coordinate 13,225 downwards.
ACAATACCTAAATCCATCCGAGATTATTTATTTGATAATGGGTTGTTAGATAATAAGGTATACGAACTGTCTCGTACTTCACAAGGAGGTTATATGTTACAACTCGATAATGGCCTTAAGCTCAAGTTTGATGCAGAAGGTAACAATGTCCCGATGTAACGTGTTTAGATAGATTATATAGTGTGTTAAAAGGGGGAGCAGATGGTGCAAGTGCTTCTCCTTTTTTCTTTTTATACACTCCGATTGTCAAAGAAGACCTGTAGTTGCTGAATCAATTCGAAGTTGTTGATGAAAACATCATAGAGCAAAATCCCGATAATTGCTATAATCGTGAGAAGTAGAGCTTTAAAAACTACAATTTTTTTATCGACTAGTTCCATAATAATAATGTTTAAAGGTTCGATTTGTGGCAAAGTAGTGAATAATAATAAGAAAACCTAATTTATTGTTATCTTAAGATTTCAGACACCGTAAAACAATGTCTACCCTGCAAACACTGTTTTACGTTCTGCACAAAAGATCACTGTTTTAATTTATAAAAGATAAAGATCGGATTGTCATTGTTTTCGATTGAAGTCAGAGCTTCAGGCACAGTTATCTCTCCTGTTTTATTATATAGATCCACCTCATATGGTATAACGATTTGTACAAGCTCATTCCCTTCGGTACGTCCCCAGATTGGGAAGTTCTCATAGCTCCGGCTTCCTAGCATACCATATTGCATATTTATTCCTGCCAACTCTTGCAAACTTGCCGGTTGAACGCACTTCTCAATCGAGCTTCGCCCCGTCTTTTTATCTAGAGTTGCCACATAGTGACCTTCGTTGTAGCGCATTCTGAAATAATACGAAGCAGGAGTCTCAAACAAATCTGTAACGACAATATCTTTTCCATCTCCCAAATTTCGAATACTACTCATATCGGTTGCATCAAGCGATCGTTTAACCTCATCATCGGAGTTCTGAAGCATTAATACACAAGCCGGAGTAATTGCTTCACTCGACAAAATAAAGACCGTATCATTGCTTCCTTGCTTGAATAAAAGACCATTTGGATTGTTGGAATAGTCGGCCGCCATACCAACCGTGAGTCCGCAGTTTTCTTTGGGTACGGCAGGTGAGTAGAAGTCATTCTTCAACGCGATTGTATCACCATTGTTCGAGAAGATACCGATACCATAACTACCCTGTTCGAAAGGAACATACGGAAAAGCAATCGCTGCAATACGGTTCGGAGCAATCTGACGTTTGTAGATGTTTTGATATGTCGGAGCAAACTCCTCGATTAGCTTTCCATCCAGGTCATACACCATCGTGCGATCCATGCTATGCAGATAAAGCTTGTTTGCCGAAGCATCAGCCTGCATGGATGTAATGTCACAACTCAACTCATTTGGTCCCTGTCCGCCCGAAATCAACTCACGTACAAAGTTGCCATTTCGATCAAACTCAACGATTTATCGTTCCCGAGTAGGATAAATATAGATTGCTTTATCCGTTACAGTATAGTGCATCACACCATCGATAATCGATCCATCGTCGTTCGTTAATTGTAGTGGTACATACGCAACACTTTCGATCTCGTTAGCAAGAGGTAAGCTTGAGGGAGTACTGATCATCGAGCGAATATCTGCTTGTGGGAGCATATCGTTCTCCTGTTTGGAAGTAGAACAAGCCGTAATAAGTAGTGGCAAAAACAGTGTGTGGAAGATGTGCTTTTTCATGTTCTAGTATTTAAATTAGGTAATTTCTGCCAAATATATTGATAAATGAGATTGCAACAATATTTTTTGAATATTTGTTATACTAGTTATTAATTTACCGAATACATAATTCTCAATATAAAATGGAGCAAAAACAGAGTATTAAGGGGTTAAATGACCAAGAGGTAATTTCAAGTAGAGCAAAGTATGGTGCAAATACACTTACACCTCCTAAGAAAGTATCTTTATGGCGTATCTTTTTGACCAAATTTGAAGACCCGATTATTATTATCTTATTGGTTGCTATTGTTGCCTCTTTTGCCGTTTCATGTTTTCATTATTGGGGTGAAGATGCCGGATTGATCGTCTTTCTAGAGCCTTTAGGTATTGCAATTGCTGCATTGTTGGCTACTGCGATCGGATTCTTATTTGAGCATAATGCAAACAAGAAGTTTGAAATGCTCAATCAAGTGAACGATGAGATCTCTGTAAAGGTAATACGTAATGATATTGTTTGTGAGGTTTTAAAGAAAGACATTGTCGTAGGTGATGTTGTCCTATTGAATGCAGGAGATGAGGTTCCTGCCGACGGAGAGCTATATGAAGCGGTATCGTTGCAGCTCAATGAATCTACGCTAACAGGTGAGCCTATTGTGTCAAAAACAACCAATCGTTCCAGATTCGATAAAGAAGCTACATATCCATCCAACATGGTGTATAGGGGCACTACAGTCGTTGACGGACATGGGATCTTTAAGACAACATCCGTAGGTGATGCAACAGAGTACGGGAAGGTGTACGAAGGCTCTCGAATCGATATTCATGCAGAAACACCTTTGAGTAAACAGCTCAAGTCCTTGGCCGATTTAATTGCAAAAGTGAGCTATATAATAGCAGCATTGTTGATTATTACACGCATTGTTTTGTTTGTAACAGAGTATTCGGTTTTTGATTGGATTACGTTTGGCAGTTATATTGTGAATACGGTCATGATCGCTGTTACGGTGGTCGTGGTATCCGTTCCCGAAGGTCTGCCAATGAGTGTAACATTGAGTTTGGCATTGAGTATGCGTCGAATGCTATTGACCAACAATCTTGTTCGACAAATGCATGCCTGTGAAACAATGGGAGCTGTCACGGTTATTTGTACAGACAAGACCGGAACATTGACTCAGAATCAAATGCAGGTGTATGAGTTGAATCTATATGGCGAATCTGCAAGTAAACTTACGAATAAAGAGGTAAGCGATGCACTTGTAGAGAACATCGCGATCAATTCCACTGCCTTTCTAGATTTTACCGATACGACAAAAATAAAAGCATTAGGCAATCCTACGGAAGCAGCACTATTGCTTTGGCTCAATCAGCAAGGAATTAATTATTTACCGATACGCGAAGAAGCAGATGTTGTAGATCAGTTGACTTTCTCTACCGAACGAAAATACATGGGGACCCTTGTCAACTCCACACGATTAGGGCATCGAGTATTGTACGTAAAAGGAGCCCCCGAAATCGTATACGGACTATGTAAGCAAGTTTATACTGCCGAAGGTCTTGTCGCTGTCGATACTTTTAGAAACGAGCTAGACAAGCAATTACATACATATCAAAATCAAGCCATGCGAACTCTAGGTTTTGCATATAAAATTATAGAGGATGATGAAGCCATCTTTGCAAATGGAAAGATCCTGCTTACTAATCTCACATTTATGGGGGTAGCAGCGATCTCTGATCCGGTACGATCAGATGTTCCGGAGGCCGTAAAAGCTTGTATAGACGCAGGTATAAACATCAAGATTGTAACGGGAGATACATCGGTCACTGCAATAGAAATAGGCCGTCAAATCGGATTGTGGACCAGTAAGGATAGCGAGCGTAATCACATTACGGGAACAGAATTAGCCGAGATGTCAGAAGCGCAGTTACTCGAAAGAGTAATGGATCTGAAAGTGATCTCAAGAGCTCGTCCTATGGATAAGAAGCGCCTGGTAGAGACACTGCAAAAGAAGCAGCAAGTTGTAGCTGTAACCGGCGACGGTACCAACGATGCTCCGGCTTTGAAAACAGCACAAGTAGGTCTGTCGATGGGAGATGGTACACAAGTCGCTAAAGAAGCAAGTGCGATCACAATATTAGATAATTCGTTCAATAGCATTACGCGTGCAGTGATGTGGGGGCGTTCATTGTATCAAAACATACAACGCTTCATTGTCTTTCAAATGACGATCAATGTAGCAGCATGTTTGATCGTTTTAATCAGTTCATTCATGGGTGAAGACTCACCACTCTCGGTTACACAAATGTTGTGGGTAAATATCATTATGGATACATTCGCAGCTCTCGCGCTGGCTTCATTACCACCGAGCGAACGAGTGATGGATAATAAACCACGCGAATACAATGCTCATATCATTACCAAAAAGATGGCTGCATTTATTTTAGGAGTAGGTATCACCTTTGTTGTGTTCTTACTCGGGTTGGTGCAATACTTTAAGCGAGTAGATCTGACAAGTCTTGCCGACTTTTCGGTCAAAGACTATTTCGAAAGCTTTGTAAACTTCTCCGGTCCATCCAACGAGCTCACATCGTATGAATTGTCTTTATTCTTTACCATCTTCGTGATGCTGCAATTTTGGAACATGTTTAACGCAAAAGCATATGGAACCAGAAAAAGCACCTTCAATGGCTTCTCAAGTGTTTTAAAAGGCTTTGGTATTATCGCACTTTTAATTGTATTAGGCCAAATCTTGATTGTCCAGTTTGGAGGTGTCATGTTCAATGTAGTTCCGATATCGCTGGTAGATTGGTTATTGATTATCGGTGGTACATCCATTGTATTGTGGGTTGGCGAACTCTTCCGAGTTTTTAAAAGATAAATAGATGAGATACAGAAAACGGTGATCCGGCTATAAAAGCACAGATCACCGTTTTTTTTATTTCTTAGACACGAAGTCTTTCTTAGAACAAAGACTTTGCGATACCCATTTCCAGTCCGCGTAGTTCGGCAAGACCACGTAAGCGGCCAATACACGAATAACCCGGATTCGTTTTCTTATGCAAATCGTCGATCATCTGATGTCCGTGATCCGGACGCATTGCAATCGAGCACTGACGCTTTTGCTGAATCTTCAGCAAGCTCTTCATCACGCCGTACATATCTACATCCCCTTCCAAGTGATTCGCCTCGAAGAAGTTGCCCTCCGCATCGCGTTGTGTACTGCGAAAGTGTACAAAGTTGATTCGATCGGCAAAACGTTCCATCATCCCAGCCAAGTCGTTATCGCCACGTACGCCAAACGAACCCGTACACAAGCAAAGTCCGTTCGACTCATTCGGAACCGCAGCAATCAACGCCTCGAAATCAGCCTCCGTACTCATGATACGCGGTAAACCGAGAATAGGGTAGGGAGGGTCGTCCGGATGGATTACCAACTTCACATTTGCCAGGTCGGCAACCGGAGCAATCTCTTTCAGGAAATGAATCAGATTAGAGCGAAGCTGTTCGGCCGAAACGTTATCGTAACGTTGCAAGGCTTCACGAAACTGCTCAACGGTAAAACTCTCTTCAGAACCCGGCAATCCCGCAATGATGTTACGAGTCACCAATTGCTTTTCGTCCTCGCTCATCGCCTCAAAACGTGCCTTGGCTCGAGCCTGTTCCTCTTTCGTATATTCTTCTTTTGCACCTGGTCGTTGCAGCATAAACAAGTCGAAAGCCATAAACGCATCCTTCTCAAAACGAAGCGCTTTTGAGCCATCCGGCATGGTATAAGCAAGATCCGTACGTGTCCAGTCAAGCACCGGCATGAAATTGTACGTCACCACATTGATCCCGCAAGCACCCAAATTCTCGATACTCTTTTTGTAGTTCTCGATATACTGTTGATAGTTGCCCGTTTGCGTCTTGATGTGTTCGTGCACAGGCACACTCTCCACCACCGACCATTTCAGTCCGGCCGCTTCGATCAGCGCCTTACGTTTCAAAATCTCCTCTTTGGTCCACACCTCACCATTGGGGATGTGGTGCAACGCATTCACAATACCCGTAGCACCCGCTTGTGCGATGTCGCTCAGCGATACCGGATCATTGGGTCCGTACCAGCGCCATGTTTGTTCGCATAAATATGTCATATCACACTTAATTCTAAAGATTAAATACTGAAGGCATCAAAACCACCATCGATCACAGTAACCGTTCCGGTTACGAATTTCGAAGCATCGCTGATGAGCCATTGCAAGGTTCCCAACAGCTCCTCCGCTTCGCCAAAACGCCCCGCAGGCGTATGTGCGATGATGGTACGAGCACGATCGGTATACGTGCCGTCAGGATTGGTTAGCAACGTACGGTTTTGCTCGGTAAGGAAGAATCCCGGAGCCATCGCGTTCACACGAATGCCCGATCCAAACTTAATCGCCATCTCGGCAGCTAGGTATTTGGTAAAGTTCGTCACCGCCGCTTTCGCAGTGCCGTATCCTACCACACGTGTAAGCGGACGCAGAGCCGACTCAGACGAGATATTTACGATGCTACCTTCTTTCTTTTCGGCCATCACCTTTCCAAATACCAACGTAGGCAACACCGTACCGTATAGATTTAAGTCGACCACCTTTTCGAAATCACCCATATTCAGGTCAAAAATGGTTTTGTCCGGAGCAATGGTAGCCCCCGGCATATTTCCTCCGGCAGCATTAATCAATACATCGATGGTACCGTATGCCGCAAGGATCTCAGTTTTATTTTGTTCGAGGATTTCTTTGTTCAATACATCAGTCTCAAGGAAAAGCGCCTCACCACCGTTCGATTTCACTCGATCGATAAGTTCGTCGCCACGTTCTTTGTTGCGATCTAGTACAACCAGTTTGGCTCCTTCCGAGGCAAGGTATTGCACCATGTCTGAGCCTAGTATGCCGCATCCGCCGGTGATTACGACCACTTTGTCTTTTACTGAAAATAGTTTGCTCATTTGTTTTAGGTATTAGCTGTGATTGATTCTTTAATTGTTAATAATACTCAACGCGAAGCTAATTGCCTCCGGAGAGTATGTGTGTTTCTATGAGCAGGGATGATTCGCTAAAGGGTTATGCTAATATTGTTTAGTTATTTGAAATAATCCAACAAAAAAGCCCTGTCTACATAGGCAGACAGGGCAAATTTATCTAAAAGTTTGAATCTTACAAGTACAGGATCTTAACGAAGCACGATTTTGCAGTCAGACAAATCATCAACAATAGCCAATGACTCTACCCACACACCCATGTCGCGAAGCATCTTGCCTCCGTTTTGAAAACTTTTCTCAATCAAGAAGCCGGCTCCTACAAGATGAGCACCCGCTTGTTCGATCAAGCCAAATACGCCTTTAGCGGCATTACCATTGGCAAGAAAATCATCAATGAAAAGAACTTTGTCTTCCGAAGATAAGAAATCGCTGCTCAAGCACACATCATATACTCTGTCTTTCGTAAACGAATATACCTGTGATGTAAGCATGTTTTCCATCGTTTTCGGTGTTTTCTTTTTCACAAAAACAACCGGCAACTGAAGGATATACCCAAGCATAATAGCCGGAGCAATACCACTGGCTTCGATCGTAATGATTTTCGTGATTTCAGCACTAGCAAAACGGCGCGCAAATTCTTCGGCCATGCTCTTCATCAGCATTGGATCCATCTGATGGTTGATAAAACTATCTACCTTAAGGATACCTCCTGGAAAACATTTACCGTCTTCCATGATTCTTTTCTTTAGTAGTTCCATATAATATTCTTAGTATATATTACGTATAGGAATGATTAATCTTCTTTTTTAGCCAAAAGAAGATTGGTTACAATTGCCGTAAGACCACCGGTTGTGATACCCGATGAGAAGATTCCTTTGATCGCAGCAGGAAGTTGATCCAAGATAGAAGGAACAAGTTCCACACCCAAACCAAGACCCAAGCTGATCGATAAGATCAACGTAGCACGGTGATCGATCTTTTGAGAAGCGATGATACGAATACCCGCAGCAGCCACCGTACCAAACATAAGCAGTGTAGCACCACCTAGCACAGGTTCGGGCAACAAAGAGAATACCCCACCAACGATTGGGAACATACCCAACAAGATCAAGAATCCGGCAATGTAATATCCAATATAACGGCTACCTACGCCGGTAAGTTGAATAAGACCATTATTTTGAGAGAAAATAGAATTCGGGAATGAGTTAAACATACCGCAAATAGCCGAGTTAAGACCATCACCAAGGATACCGCCCGACAGGCGTTTGCGATACTGTTCGCCTTCGATAGGAAGACCCGTAACCAACGAATTGGCTGTGATATCACCTGTAGCTTCTACAGCTGTAACCAGGTACACAAGACCGATTGAAATAAATGCCGACCAGCTAAAGTCGATACCATACTTAAAAGGAACAGGAACATTAAACTTCGGAAGATTTTGGATAGCGCTAAAATCTACCATTCCCATAAAGTACGAAGCAGCAAAACCTACCAGAATACCGATAAAGATCGAGCTCATACGCAGGTATTTGTTTTTGCAAAGGTTGAGCAGTACGATAAGTACAAGTACACCTCCCGAAAGAGCCAAGTTTTGCACCGAGCCAAAGGTTCCGTTTTCCATAGCGCCAAAGCCACCGCCACAAGCCGTAAGGCCTACTTTGATAAGGCTCAGACCAATCATACTTACTACCGTTCCGGCTACAAGCGGAGTGATCAATTTGCGCGCTACACGCAATACCTGGCTGATAACGATTTCTACCGATGAAGCAGCGATACAAGCTCCGAAAATCAGAGGCAAACCACCGGCAAAACCAGCATTAATAATAGGGCCGATAAAGGAAAAGCTAGTCCCTTGAATACACAAAAGCCCGGCCCCAACCGGTCCAAATTTTCTACATTGGACAAACGTTGAAATACCGGACGCAAACAATGCCATTGAAACAAGGAATCCCGTCGTTTCAAGATCAAGCTTAAGAGCTCCTGCGATAATTAAAGGCGGCGTAATAATGGCGACAAAGATTGCCAAAAGATGCTGTACAGCGGCAAAGATTGCCTCTCTTACGGGTGGACGATCCTCTACACCGTAAATTAGTTGCGTTGAAGTAGTGTTGTTGTTTGTCATTTATTGAATCAGTTATTAATTGAGCTTCTCTCGAAGTGATGATAAACAAGCCGCAAAAGTAATATATTTCGCGCTTTATTCCGAGTATTTAGATTTTATTTCGAATAGAAAATCACCGAGAGCGCCAACAAGCCCTCGGCATCAAAAAAAAAGCAATGCCTAATGAATTTAGTATGAAAGGAGAAGCAACACTATTCTCGGTTGTGCTGTTATAAAAAAAGAATCAATCAAAAAACTATGAGAGCAATAGCATACAGACGAAATGTAGAGACCGGAGAGAGTAACAAACTCGAAAACATCAAGCAGCCGCTACCCAAACCCGAAGGATACGACATCCTGATCGAAGTAAAAGCCGTATCGGTAAATCCTGTAGATAAAAAGGTATGGAAAAAAATCGTTCCTCAAGGAGATGAATACAAAGTGCTCGGTTACGACGCAGCCGGAGTAGTGGTAGCCGTAGGAGATAAGGTAACGATGTTTAAGCCCGAAGACGAAGTTTGGTGTGCCGGCGACATTACCCGTCCGGGAAGTTTCGAAAAGTTTCACCTGGCCGATCAGCGATTGGTCGCACACAAGCCAACCACCCTTTCGTTTGCCCAAGCAGCAGCATTGCCGCTCACCTCACTCACAGCGTGGGAACTGTTGTTTGACCGCATGCATGTACCTCAAGGAGACGATTCGAAAGGAAAAACCGTATTGGTAATCGGAGCAGCCGGAGGAGTAGGGTCGGTTATGGTACAACTCTTAAAGCACAAAACCGCATGCACCGTAATTGCTACAGCCGGAAGCGAAGCCTCCAAGCAATGGTTGCTCAACTTCGGTGTCGATCATGTCATCGACTACAATCAGCCGTTGAGTGAAGGGGTGAAAGCACTCGGTATTCCGTATGCCGACTATGTAGTCAGTCTTACCCACACCGATCAGCATTTTGAGGAAATAGCCAAGGTGATTGCACCCGAAGGGCACTTCGGACTTATCGACGATCCCGAATTGCTCGATATCCGTTTGCTCAAGCAGAAAAGCATTCAGATCAACTGGGAATACATGTTTACCCGATCCCTGTTTCAGTTGCCCAACATGATCAAGCAACACAACATCCTGCAAGAAGTAGCGCAGCTCGTAGACGAAGGGAAAATCAAAACCACCATGAGCGAATGCCTTTATCCCATCTGTGCCGAAAACGTACATCGAGCATTCGAACACATCAAGCAGCACACCGTTCGCGGTAAGATCGTACTCGAAGGCTGGTAAATAGCAGAGATGTTGCTAGTGAATAATAAAACGTTCATTCGTACATTACAGATATTATAAAATGGGTTTTTAAACAAAAACGCCTGTGATCTACTCAGACCACAGGCGTTTTATTATAGTATAAACTCTAATTCTATTATTAGTTGTGTGTAGGGCTCATGAAGAACTCTAGTTTGCCACCTTCAACAATGTCTTTGTGTGTAAAGAACGGAGTGTCCAGCGTTTTGCCATTCAACTTCACCTCTTTTACATACAAGTTTTCCGGACTATTGTCGTGTACAATGATTTCGAATTGTTTCTTACCATCAGCCACAGGAATCACAGCTCTGTCTACCATTGGGCGACCGATTGTGTAAACTGCTTCACCCGGACAAACCTGATAGAAACCAAGTGCGCTCATCACGTACCAAGCCGACATCTGACCACAGTCTTCGTTGCCGATGATACCCGCAGGCTCGTTCAAGTAGAAATCTTTCATGATCTGATCCAAACGCTCTTGCGCTTTGTATGGAGCATCTGTCCAGTTGTACAAGTAAGCCATGTGGTGGCTAGGCTCGTTACCGTGAGCATATTGACCAATCAAACCTGTGATATCTGCCGAAGCCTCTTCACCGTCGATGTGAGAAGAAGTTGTAAACAACGTATCCAGCGCAGCTTCAAACTTGTTTTTACCACCGTGAAGTTCGATCATGCCGTTTACATCGTGAGGAACAAAGTAGCTCCATTGGAATGCGTTACCCTCTACATAGTCGCTCTTCATGTGAGCAGAGTAGCGAGGATTAAAAGGTTCGCGGAACGAACCATCACCCATCACACCACGCATAAAGCCGGTAGACGGATCGAAGTAACGTTTCCAGTAGTCACCTTTTTTGCTAAACTCATCCGCAACAGCAGTGTTACCCGCAGCCTTTGCAAGCTGAGCCACACACCAGTCGTAGTAAGCCATTTCAAGACCCCATGATACAGACTCCGCAATCGAGTCGGCAGGAACAAAACCATACTTCTCTTTGTAATACGGATGCATCGTCATGATGTCTACCTCTCTCGTTCCTTTTAGTTTTTCAACCATATCCGGACGATAGATCGCAGTTTGTTGTGAAGCCTCTACCCATTTGTCAAGATTAGCCGGAGCCATATCTTTGGCAGCAAGATCGGCAAGCAACGATACCGCAGGATAGCCTACCATACAACCCGTATAGTTGGCATACAAAGGCCAGCGTGGCATGATACCACCCTCGTCGTACGCTTTTACCATCACTTCGCCCCAAGCTTTCGCCTGTTCAGGATTGATGATTGTCATCAATGGGTGCATGGTGCGGAATGTATCCCACAATGAGAATACCGTATAGTTTGTATATCCGTTTGTAGCTGTGTGTACTTGTTTGTCCATACCAATGTAACGACCGTCTACATCCTGATATTGGTTAGGAGCGATCATGGTATGGTAAAGAGCCGTATAGAAATTCTTACGAACCGATTCGTCGTTTGTTTCGATCTGAATCTTGTTCAACGAGTGCTCCCATTGGTGTTGCGCATCCGCAGCCAATCGGTCAAACTCCCAGTGGATCACCTCTTCGCGCATGTTTTTAGCAGCACCGGCCTCATCGATAGGAGAGATCGCCACTTTTACAAGCACCGGTTGATCCGAGTTAGGAAACTTCATGTGCAGTTTCAAGTCGGCATCGCTGGTTTCGATAAGCGGCAAGTTGGCCACTTCTTCTACACCATTTTTATAAAGCTTCAACGAGTCGAAAGGCTCCGCAAACTCGATACGGTACGAAACCGTTTGGCGGTGAGCCCAACCTTGTGTAACAGCCGTACCCGAAATGGTTTGGTTGTTTTCTACGTTGATGTGATTTTCAAGAATTTTGTGTCCCCAGTTAGGCTGCAACACGTGACCCAAGTCAAGCATTACACGTCTCTCCGCAGGATTGTTGTATGTATATCGGTGAAAACCTACACGGTTTGTAGCCGTAAGTTCAGCCTTAACACCGTAGTTTTTCAAATCCACTTTGTAATATCCCGGTTTAGCCACTTCAGACGATTTGTCAAAAGCACCTACCGGCTTCACTTCACCCGCACCCGAGTAAGGCAAAAGAGCCACATCACCCAAGTCGCCGATACCGGTACCGCTAAGGTGTGTATGCGAGAAAGCATAAATCAATGAGTCGCCATAGTGATAACCGCTACTAGCATCCCAACCCATGATATGCGTGTCGGGGCTAAGCTGAACCATACCAAACGGCATTGTAGGTCCCGGAAACGTGTGTCCGTGAAAACCTGTTCCGATAAACGGATCTACATAATCAGTCTTTGAAAATTGTTGATCAGCCTGAGAAGCACAACTCGCAAGAGCGATTGTAGCCATCAAACCGAAGAGTTTAGATTTGTGCATCATTATATGATCAGGGTTTGTTAATTGCATCTTCATTGTATGTACAAATATAATAAATAAAATGGTATTTCTCCGACAGATAGCAGGCTTCGGTAGGTATAATATTTTAAAAGAAGTCAAGGCAGATGCGTTATCATTAAGAATCGGTGCAAAATGTGTTTAGTAGCATTAAAAAAGCGGCAACAATTATTAATCAGACTATGTTGTAAAATATAAGAGTTGTTTCTAATTTAATAGTTTCAGTTTATTAATGTATTAAGACGTGGGTTTGTGATTTAATAATTAAGTACTATCATGAATAAAAAATTAAAGGAGTATAGAGAAGCGAGAGAATTGATGAAAAAACATGTACATTCTGCAAGTACCAAGCCACTATCAGGCTTTGTTACGTTGGAGAAAACCACCATGAGTGAAGGCGTGTTGAGTGTGAGGGAGAAAGCAATGCATGCTTTGACTGCTTCATTGGTGTTGAAAAGCGACGACTCCATTCGCATGAGTCTCGAGCGTTGCCTAAAACACGGAGTTACCCCAGGGCAGATATCCGAAATATTTTCGATTGCTTGCCTTACAGGCGGATCTATTGTGATGCCGCATGTAGCAAAAGCAATGGAATATCTCGAACTATTGCAACACGAAAAGCAAAGTGTGATGGCACACTACTATCTATAAAAGAACAACTCATATCAAACAAAAAGCCCCGGTATCGTAATGCCGAGGCTTTTTGCGTTTACGATCCGTTTACGATCCGTTTACGATCC
>DLYT01000092.1:6287-9073 GCA_003447595.1 Porphyromonadaceae bacterium | reverse complement strand
CCGTATAATTGAAGGGCTTTGGTTACGGCGATACTACTGCTGAGTTTAGCTTCCCAACCTAGCTGATTGCGGGTAATGTGGTTTAGAGTATCGCGATACGTCATGGTACGCAATACGGCCGAAGCACGCAAGTGGCTTTTTGACTGATTCCATTGATATTGTACATAAAATGGAATGTTGGGGATTCGCTGAGGCATCGATAGCGAAATGGAGTCGTAGGTAGCACTTACTTTAGGCATTTCTATACCGAGAGCTGCTTCTACGTGTTTGCCAAAGGTCTGCGTGTATCTGATTTGTGGCACACGAAATTTACCGGGTTCGTTCGGATCTGTTGAGGGAGGTATTGCGGCAAGATCGGTAAAGGTGCTCCATGCTTGCCCCAATAAGAATCCTCGCGATGTGAAATAAGCATTGCGAAGTTTGAAGCGACCGCCCGAGAAGTTGAAGTCGATAAATATATTGAAGTCCTTTAAGAAGGAGTTGTATCCTACGAGTTGGAAGAATAGTTTAGACGAATAGGCACTGATTTGAAACTCGGAATTCTGCATCGGATTGTAGGGGACAGGAATAAGTCCGGGCTGAAAACTGTCGTCGTTACTGGCTGCATGAAAGTCGTACATCATGTCGAGCTCTACTGCTCCTCCTATACCAAAGGCTAGGTTGTGGTCTGAGTTCATCAGCAAAAAGCGTGGAGTCTTTAATTCTCGTATGTATTTACTCTCACTTGCTTTCAGGTATTGCTGAATGGTGTCGGGGGCTTGGCTTGTCTTGACAAAGTCAAACATTCGTCCTGATTTTTCTTGAGCAGCGAGCGAATTTATGGTGATGAATGACATACAAAGACAGCTTAAGGTGCTTTTAATAATCATTCTAGCAGAACTGTATTTCATCTTGTTCGATTGATTTAATTTAAGTGTGCTATATTCTTTTAATTTAAAAACAATAGAAATGAATTATTGTTGAAAGATCATAAGTTGGGGTCTGTAGATTAAGTTTTGCACGAGATTTGTTACATTCGTATAGAATATTAATGGAGGATATCGCATGAAGAGTTTTTTTTACGGCCCACTCATAAGGGGGCTTCTTTTGTGTTTTGTTGCACTTATGCTAACCCAATATAGTTCGGCTCGAACCAAAGAGCAGGATAAAGTATTGCCTATCGGATTTTATGTGCGTGATATTGATGGAGAAGTGGCTTACTTTGCACTGCTTTCGTCAAAGGCTACACCGGATGATCTTACGCAGATACAGCATCATGCCCAACAGTATGGGGCTTCTATATTATTCCTTGACAAAAAGTATGATGACGCAAAGGGTTTGCAACAGGTTTCGGTAGGGCATGTAAGTCCGAAGTATGGGCGCGATAGAGGAGTAGTCGTAATCAGAGATGCCGAAGAACCTGCCGGAATTTATTGCAACAGAGGGTTTCAGTATGCATTAGGGATGGGGCAGTTTAATAAACGTGACGTGAATAAATTTTACGAGTTGCCTCGAATCTATAAAGAGATGCGAAAGAAACCTCACGCGTTGTATGTAAACGATGTGCAGATTCCGCAAGAACAAGTTGAGGCGGTGTGTAATTATTCGCAATTCGGAGTAGGGGATGTGCGCTTTATTGAGGTGAAACGTACGGGTGAATCCTATGAGGTTAAGATCAAAACAAAATAAGATTTCAGATCTTTGTAAAATAGAAAAGGCGACCGTTGAGGCCGCCTTTATTTGTTTTTTGTAGTTTATTATTTATCAAGATGTGCTCTTAGCATCCAGCAAGTCTTTTCTGTTTTTTCAACGTATGATTGCAAAAAGCTCAAAGTACCTTCGTCTAGCGGATCTTTACTTTCTAGATTCTTCAAGTCATTTTTAACTTCTCTGATGACTGTTTCATAGTCTTCAAGTAAAATCTTGAACATACCTGATGCAGTAGGAAGTGGTTCGTGCTCTTCTTCTTCTTTGATACGATTGTGTTCCAAAGCTCCTTTTAGAGATCCGATAGGACGACCGTCGATTGCTCTGATACGTTCTGCGATATCATCGATGTTATTGAACGCTTCTGTATAGATTTTTTCAAGAAACGCATGATAAGATCCGAAAGAAGGACCTTTTACGTTCCAATGGAAATTCCACGATTTAGCTAATAGTACAAATTCATCAGCTAAAAGATTATTAAGTGCAGTGATGCTCGCTTTAGCAACGTCTTTTGGTTCACCAATATTCATTTCCATAACTTCAAATTTTATAAAGTTGTTATTCTAATAGTATTAATAGAACTCGTGTATTGCGAATTCTATTAAAGAACAATCAACCCATCAAAGAGTTTAACGGAAACAAATCCTTTAACGTTTTAGAACGAAAAGCGAAGCAAGATGCGAATGCCCCATTTGCGTGTATCGGGATCGTCGAGATAAGTAAGACGACGGTAGTAATCGACACGAAGTACTTTAAAGATGTTCTCGAGTCCTACACTCGCTTCCATGTAAGGCATGTCGCCAAGTGGGCGAGTTCCTTCGGGTAGCAAGAACATATCTTTATTGTAGTATGGATTGTTCTTTTTGGTAAGACCGCCCCAAATACCATTGAACGATATTACCTCGCGAAGCTTAAACCATCTGACTCCCGGGATGCGGTTGAGTAACCAGCCTTTCATGTAATANNCGACGGTAGTAATCGACACGAAGAACTTTAAAGATGTTTTCGAGTCCTACACTGGCTTCCATATACGGCATATCACCGAGTGGGCGAGTTCCTTCAGGTAGCAAGAACATGTCTTTATTGTAGTATGGATTGTT
>DLYT01000092.1:1555-6190 GCA_003447595.1 Porphyromonadaceae bacterium | reverse complement strand
AGTAACCAGCCTTTCATGTAATAAGTAACGTCGAGCGACGTGTATTGATCGGCTACAAACTCGAGGGCGTTCATCACGTGAAACGACTCGGGCTGTATGGTTAATGATTGATTGGCATTGGGCAAAATCAATAACGGAAACGGAACGCTTGTCCATACCTTTCCGGCTTTGGCGATGGCATCAATGTGTCCGAACGAAGAGAGCCAGATGCGCTTTTCGGCCGACAATTCGGTGTGTTGGTAGTTGTAGTCGCTACCTAAGAAGCCTTTGTAACCCATTTGATGCGTTAGCTTAAAGATGGGAGCGTCTTTGGCAAAGTTAAATACGGGGTTGCGCCCGGCGTAGGGCTTTTCGTTCGGAGCATAGCGTAGCTGAAAGCCCATATCCGTATTGGTAACTTTGTTTACTAAGTATGTAGTACCATCTGGATTTTCTTTGATGTAACGCAGTGTACCGGCAGGCGTGTCTTCTTGGTTGCAAACCCATGCTTTGAGTCCGAAATTGTTGCGCCAGTCGCGCTCGTAGGTAAGTACGGCTTTTCGGATATACGACATCTTGGTAACCGGTTTACCTGTTTTCAACGCAACGAAGATGTTGTCTTTGCTGGTGAAAAGGAAACTTTGCCCCGGTGTATACAAATCATACTCATACTGAGCAGATAGTTTGTTCTTGGGGAATTCGTTTTCGTGATATTTTAGTTTGTTGAACGACCAGGTTACTTTGCCATTGTATTTAAACTTGCGATCGTCGAGACCGTATGCAAGATATCCGCTTGCAAATAGCTGATCATGTAGATTGGCTGTAGTGGTACCACCCACGCGCAAACGAAGTCCTTCGATTTCATTACCACTGATTGTTGTGTTCATCGGGCCGAAATCAAACTTACTTGTTGAGCGGTCTTTACCCGTCTGGATGTAGCCGGATACCAAGATCTCTACCGTTTTTATTACGGCATTGAATACCGGAACACGCTTGAATTGAGCCAGAAGGTCTTTGAGCGCACCCTCTTTTTCACCAAGAGGTACGTGGCGGTTATGCACCCAAAATGTATCTGGCTTTGCTTCTGCATCTTCCATTACAAGGATATTACCCATGGTGGAATAGATGGAGTCGGGTTGTAATGTGAAGTCGTAATTATCGTACGTTCGCAGCTGATTGGCATACATGGCTTGTGTGCCTTTCACCACGCTAAAGTTGATGGAGGTTTGCTCTTTATCAATTACCCATGTACTGTCTTCAAGCATTTTGAAATCTTGCACGACTTGAAAGTCTTCGACAAAGTTGAGGTTGATCGACTTTGGTACGTTCAGTTTGACTTTCTTTATCGAGTAGTGTCCGTCGGTAGTGATATACAATCGTCCTGTAAACCCGTAACTTTCGCTGTTGAAAGGAACGAATCCGAGGTCGACACATTTGTCATTGCCAACCATCACAGTATCCATGATGTAATACTTATAATAGTTTGTTGCCAACTTGGATGAAAGCGGACTCACAAACCGGTTGAGTAGTATGCTTACATCGTCATTGAATAAGTTTACACTCTTCAGAATCTCTTCGAGATTGGAGGTAATGCCTCCTTCGTCTATTGTTTCCTCTACGCCTTGCAAGCGTTTGGCTTTTACAAATGTTTTGTGTGCCTTGGGATCTTTTCTAAAGTATACATCCGATAGGTTTTCTCGAATGGAGAAGGTTAGGATGGGTTTTCCTGATATATCGGACGTGTCGAGGTGATTAAAGACAAACTTAAACTTGCGAAGGAGTTTGTTTTTATCAAGATTGGGATGAAAGTTGTCTAGAGCCAACGATAGCTTTTCGTACTTTTCAACGTAATACTGATCCTTAGCCTCAATTCTATTTTGATCTTTTCTGCGTATCACTTCCTCGATGAGTTCTACCGCAGGATTGTTTTTCTTGGTGTACTTTTCTTTTTTAGGTTTTACGATAACTTCTGCAATTTCAATTGCTGAAGGGCGTAGCTGTATTATTTTGTTTGTTGTTTTTCCTGCCGGAACAGTAAAGTGAAAGTCTTCGTATCCGAGTGAGGATACTGTTACTTTAGTTAAGCCTTTGGTGTTTTGTAACGAATAGCTTCCGTTGTCTACACTCATTGTTCCGATAGTGGAGTTGTCGAATACAACGGCAACGTACGGAACAGCTTCTCCTGTTATTGAGTCTTTGATGATACCTGTGACTTTGGTTATACTCTGTGCTTGTGTATTGTCGATGGTTAGTGTGACAATAAATAGAAGAAAGAGTACAAGTTTGTTGGTATATAGTTTCATTTAGTTTCAGTTAGATTTGAATTACAATAGGCCAACAAATTTAAATTGATTTTTTAATTAACATCGAGGAATTTCTGTTTAAATTACCTAAACCGTATTTGCATTGCCGTATAAGCTTGCTACTTGTGAATTGTTGAAAACAAATAAAAAACTCCATTTGTCAGATATACTCAAGAGTATTGTCTGAACAAATGGAGTTTACTAATATGATCGTAGCGATTAGTCGTTGATCAGTTTGCGGTAACGTACGCGTTTTGGCTCTACATTGCCCATACGCATGCGTTTGTTATCTTCGTACTCAGAGTATGAACCTTCGAAGAAGAATACTTCAGAGTTGCCTTCAAAAGCAAGAATGTGTGTACAAATTCTATCAAGGAACCAACGGTCGTGCGAAATAACAACGGCACATCCTGCAAAGTTTTCCAAACCTTCTTCAAGTGCACGAAGTGTATTTACGTCGATATCATTGGTAGGCTCATCGAGAAGAAGTACGTTTGCTTCTGATTTCAATGTAAGGGCCAGGTGTAAACGGTTACGTTCACCTCCGGATAATACACCGCAAAGTTTTTCTTGGTCGCCACCTGTAAAGTTGAAACGAGACAAGTATGCACGTGTATTGATTTCTTTGCCTCCGACACGGATAAACTCAGTTCCGCCCGATACTACTTGATAAACAGTTTTGCTCGGATCAATGTCTTGGTGAGTTTGATCTACGTAGCCAACTTTTACAGTTTCACCTACAGCGAATGTTCCTTTGTCGGCTCCTTCAAGTCCCATGATCATTCTAAATAGTGTTGTTTTACCGGCACCGTTAGGCCCGATGATACCAACAATACCATTTGGAGGAAGCATGAACTCAAGGTTGTCAAACAACAATTTCTCGCCGAAAGCTTTTGTCACACCTTGAGCTTCAATAACTTTATTACCCAAGCGAGGTCCGTTCGGAATAAAGATTTCTAGTTTCTCTTCACGCTCTTTTACGTCTTCATTCAAGAGTTGTTCGTAAGAGTTCAAACGAGCTTTACCTTTAGCTTGACGAGCTTTCGGAGCCATTTTAGACCATTCCAACTCGCGCTCAAGAGTCTTTCTACGTTTGCTAGCTTGCTTTTCTTCCATTTCCATACGCTTGGTCTTTTGTTCAAGCCAAGAGGTATAGTTACCTTGCCATGGAATACCTTCGCCACGGTCTAGTTCAAGAATCCAACCGGCTACGTGATCTAGGAAGTAACGGTCGTGGGTAATACAGATAACTGTACCTGCGTATTGCTGTAAATGTTGTTCCAACCAGTCGATAGACTCTGCGTCAAGGTGGTTGGTAGGCTCATCTAATAATAGAATATCCGGTTGTTGAAGCAACAAGCGACAAAGAGCGACACGTCTTTTCTCACCTCCCGAAAGGAACTTGATTTGTTGATCTTCGGGCGGACAACGTAGTGCGTCCATCGCACGCTCTAGTTTGTTGTCGATATTCCAAGCGTCTGTTGCATCGATTTTATCTTGCAATTCTGCCTGACGGTTGATTAGAGCGTCCATTTTGTCCGGATCTTCCAAAACTTCAGGATCACCAAACTTTTCGTTAACTTCTTCGTACTCTTTAAGTGTGTCGATAATGTCTTGCACACCTTCTTGTACAATCTCTTTAACTGTTTTATTGTCGTCAAGTTTTGGTTCCTGCTCAAGGTATCCTACCGAATAACCCGGAGAGAAAACCACATCGCCTTGGTAATCTTTTTCTACTCCTGCAATGATTTTTAGAAGTGTAGATTTACCAGAACCGTTGAGACCGATGATACCGATCTTTGCACCATAATAAAATGAAAGGTAGATGTTCTTAAGAACTTGTTTTTGGGGAGGGAAGATTTTACTAACCCCTACCATCGAAAAAATAACTTTCTTATCGTCTGCCATACTATATAATAATAGAATTTATTCTTGCTGTAATACAACTTTACAAAGATAAGAAGAAACTTGTGATCTTAAAAGAGGACTCATAAAGCATTCATGGCATACTATTTGTTTAACGTGAAAATGTAAATTTGTTGTTTTAACTTAAGTTTGCATATTCTTTTATAGCGGGGGTATCTTCTTTATTACTAAAAAGATAAAAGAAGTGAATTGTGGAAATGTTGTAGACAAAACACGAAAAATATTGTTGTAGGAAGTAGAGGGTATTGCAGAATTAAAAATAATGCCTACCTTTGCATCGCAATTGAGAAAAACAATTACTGATTCGCTAGCTCAGCAGGTAGAGCACAACACTTTTAATGTTGGGGTCCTGGGTTCGAGCCCCAGGCGGATCACAAGTAAAGAATAAGAGTTTTTCTCTAAAGCGGAGGATTCGCTAGCTCAGCAG
>DLYT01000092.1:1160-1301 GCA_003447595.1 Porphyromonadaceae bacterium | reverse complement strand
CCTCAAAGTGGAAGATTCGCTAGCTCAGCAGGTAGAGCACAACACTTTTAATGTTGGGGTCCTGGGTTCGAGCCCCAGGCGGATCACAAACAAAGGAAATAAGAGGTTTATCTCAAAACGGAGGATTCGCTAGCTCAGCAG
>DLYT01000092.1:0-907 GCA_003447595.1 Porphyromonadaceae bacterium | reverse complement strand
CAAGATAAAGAAAATAAGAGGTTATCCTCAAAGCGGAGGATTCGCTAGCTCAGCAGGTAGAGCACAACACTTTTAATGTTGGGGTCCTGGGTTCGAGCCCCAGGCGGATCACTTAAAAAAGGAGTTCAAATGAACTCCTTTTTTGTTTTCGATCAAACGGCTTCTAATAATCAATTAGGGATCAGCGGATAAATACGGTTGGTAAGGGTTGAGTTATGCATACAGCTTAGTAAGTCGATACATGAAGAATTTAATATCACTAACCCCTCTAAACTGAGATCTCAAAGCCTTAATCTTGGCATTGAATGATTCAGCTGAAGCATTAGTTAGTCTCTTTTCAAAATAATTAATGATTGTGATATTATGATTTTCAAAAGTGTCAAGTATTCGATTTAGATTATTATCGCCAAAGTCTTCAACCTCGTTGTACCATCTGGCAAGTGATAACCTAGCCTCTTCCGGTTTAATTTTTCTATTGAATATTTCGGTAAGCTTCATGGATAAATCATAGGCTTTCTTCAGCAAAGGGAATTGACCAAATAGTATTTCCGCTCTCTCTGACTGTTGTTGATTCCATTTTGATTTATTTTTTAGTATTATGTGTTTGCTCTTTGCTTGGCTGCTGTAAAGCTGCCGATGTTAACCCAAGAGAGTGGCTGATTGATGTATTAGGCAAGTTGCCTTATTACACTCAACCGGGAGCACAGAAGGAGAAAGAGCTGGCGGACCTACTTCCTATAAATTGGGCAAAGTCTAATAAGAATCTAACAATAGTCTAACAAATACGACTCGTAAAATAAAAATAGCAACTATATAATAGCTCTAACTTTGAGCCTTTATAGTTGCTATTTTTTTATATCAATATGTAGTTGCTCGGGGGCTTACGATAAGCAGTTTGTATTAAATA
>DLYT01000098.1:3660-6872 GCA_003447595.1 Porphyromonadaceae bacterium | reverse complement strand
ATCGAGACGTTTGTATCGCATTTACTGATTGCTCCGGGCGATACGCTGCACATCAACATCGACTTCAAACACCTGGACCGTGTCTCTTTTGAGGGGCCGGCGGCTGCACGCAACACGGTTTACAATGCTTTTATACAAGAAGGATGGTACAAGGGGGAGAAACCATACTCTGCGCAAGACAATTCGATTGAAGCTCTTGAAGAGTTACTCAAAAAATATTCGGAAGAGCAGATGGAAGCGTACAAGGAGTTTGCCGAGCGCTACAAACCCGATGCGCTCACAGATCGCTGGATTCGAGACCGTATCGAATTGGATAAGTGCTATAGTCGTAACTCGTTTACAATACAAAAAGCCCAATTTGATAAATATACCGCAGCACAGCTTGAAGAGGCACTTGCAGCCAATGATAAGCGCATTGCCGAACTACTTCCGCATACGTTGGGAGACAAAGTGCATTTCTCGATTCTGGGGCAGCTTAGCTACCGTAAAGCGCAGGCTATGATCGAGAAAGGGGATACAACAGGGGGAGTGTTTTGGCGGTCGATTGATCAGATTTCTGATACGTTGGTACGTCAGCACGTGATTGCGGCAAATGTAGCGTATTGTTTGAGCACGAATCAAACGGAGGTATACGATAAATGTGATTCATTGATAGCACAGGCAATCACGTTGCCGTTCCTTCAGGAGCCACTCAAGCAACTGATTGGTTTTAAGCGTAGGTATGAAGCGCATCCGGAGGAACTCTCGGATCGTCTGCGCGGGAAAAATACAATCGACGGGATGCATACAGGGGCAGCCATCAACGGGCCCGGACTTGATTTGCTGAACAAAACGATTGATAATGCTTCAGGAGAGGTACTCTTTATCGATTTCTGGGGAAACTTTTGTCCGCCCTGCATGGAAGCATTGGCGCAATGGAATCAGTTTACCGCCCGCTTTCACAATAAGCCGGTACGTTTTGTGTCCTTTACGATGGCGCAAGAGGAAAGACATGCTGCGATCTTGAAGAAGTTCGACCTCGACCCATCACACCACCACATCATCGAAGATCACGAGTGGAACGAGATCATGCGCCGCTTTGCCTGCAACTTTATTCCGCTCTATGTCTTGATCGATCAAAAGGGAGTGATCGTAGACTATGGCGCACACCTCTCTCCTGCTTCGCCCCGTACGGTCGAAGTTATAGAACAGTTGCTGAGTAAATAAATTACTCGGCAACAGCCTCTTGTAGTGTAAGTGGAAGTTCGGACTCCTCTGCCGGATAATCCCGATACTTTTCCCAAAGTCCGGAAGCTACAATCTGCTCCGACTCATCGGCCAATGCCGTAAGGGTAGCTTGATTGGTACGCAGGTCTTGCGTAGGAATGGGCTCGTGAATGATCATTTCGAGACGAGAAGGCGAAAGCTTCTTGCCGTGAATAGGCAACACGTCGTAAGGCCCGTTGAGCGTAACCGGCACAATGGGTAAATGAAGGTCTGTCGCTATCTGAAACGCACCTTTTTTGAACTTGATCATTTTGCCGTCGTAAGTACGCGATCCTTCGGGAAAGATAGCCAGAGAGAGTCCGTTTTGAAACGAAGCTTCGGCCTGACGAATGGATCTGGCTGCTGTAAGTGGCGAAGTGTTGTCGACGAAAATAAAACCGGCCGACTCGCAAGCCTTACCTACAAAGGGAATGTTGCGCAGACTCTTCTTCATCATCCATTTTACAGGAACCCCCAAGAAGCCGTAGATCAGGAACACGTCGAATGCGCCCTGATGATTGGCTACAAACACATACGATTCGCCCTTCTTGATGTGTTCACGCCCTTTTACCTTGACCGGACAAAGCGCCAAGTAACACGTGATACACGACCAAATCTTTCCCGGATAGTACCCGAAAGTCCGATTGTATCCGCCCATACATCCCACTGTGGTCACAATAGCAGTAATAATGGTTATTACCAGAAACAGAGGCATAAAGATGAGCCACTGATACAGAAAATATAATTTCTTCATAAACTATAGATAGAACATTTTAAATATTTCTTCTTTTCTGATGCGTATAGTCGCAACTACTCTAACTAGGAAAACCGTATATACCCCTAAAAAGTTAATAACAAAAATAGCTGTAATCTTGAATTATGCAATGCGCTTGGCTAAGAAACGATAAGTGATGTAAATAAAAGTATAGCTCATTCTCAATTTTATACCAAAATATTTTCTTAATCAGTTTATTATTCCTTTATTTGCGATTAGAATTAAGAATACAAAAAACAACGATAACCATGAACAATCTTGTCAAATACTTAGGAGTTATTATCCTGTTGGTAGGTGTTGCAATTTTGGCTGTGCCTTCATTCATGGGTACTTCTACTAACGGAGTGCTTGTAGCAGGTATGGCTTGTGTAATTGCTGGTTTTATTGGACACATCTTTATCAACAAAAGAGTTCAATAACAAAATCTTTGTCCGGCTCGTTCGGACACACTGCATAAAAGGCGGATTAAAATAGAATTATTTTAATCCGCCTTTTTCTTTTCCTATCCTTATTTTCTAAGCTTTTGTATCATATTTCTGATTACCTATTGTGCATCGTTTTCAATCTCACAACAAAGAATCCATCGTCGAGACTTGAATCGTGATAATTGGATAGAATTGTGGCGTTGTCGAGGACGTTGAGACCAACCACAGCTACCAACTCGTCGTTGTACGAATGATGTATGTTGGATAGGAGCTGATACTCTGAAGGGTTGGCAAATGGGTAAGAAGACGCTGTTTGAGTTGCTTTATCATATACCCCTACATACGAGTCATTGCCACACCAATAACTTACAATAAGGTTACCCTTGGTCTCTACCGGATTGATCCCCCAAATCTCATTCCCTTCTCTAAGGTCTTTCAAGTAGTTATAGTTGCATTCTTTTGCCTCTAGTCCTTGCGCCTTGAATACGTCTTTGCCTCCGAAGCTCAAGGTGTACTTGGGTGTGAAGGTTTGATCCTTCCATTCATAGATCTGATCGTCGAAAGGAGGAAACGTACATACGCTTTCGTTATATTTATAAAATCGACATGCCGGAAACATAACATACCCACTCTCGTAGGATATCGGCAATGCTTCTTGTTCTACATTTAGCAATGTATCGGCAATTACAATATGTCCGCCGTACCGAGTTCCGTTGTGCTCGAGCTTCAGTTAGCTGGGTGTATTCGCCCGGACCTTGTCCTACCGC
>DLYT01000098.1:0-3313 GCA_003447595.1 Porphyromonadaceae bacterium | reverse complement strand
TCAAACAATTTCGACAAGTTATCAACACGATTATCTCCTAAGTTAACAACTGTCGCATCTTTTGATACAACCGTCTTATTGCACGAAAAAGTAAACAATGCAATCAATGCTAGCACTAGATGTAAGAATGTGTTTTTCATGTATTCTCTTATTTAATAGAACGAATATAATCTCCTTTATTCACATTGTCCCTGTATATCAAACTTTTAATCCTACTCCCTCAAAACCAACGAATGTCTTTAGATCTTTAGTTTATAGGTAATTATTATTTGATTTAACTTCCCTTTATCATATTTCTTTTTGAATTGGTTTAAACACTCGGGAATAACCGATGATTTCATATATTCTTCAGGAGCATCAAAAATGAATGGTACAAACCTTGCATAAAAACGGCCGTCATAAAAGACTTCAGGGGATGGATACAATATATTTTTAGACATACCATATCTATTCAAATAATCTGAATCAAATTCTGTTACAACTACTCGGTTAGTCTCTTTATTATATAATATATCAAAGGCTTCGTAGTAGCCCATCCTCCTATATATCAATGAGTCTGTCTCTATAAAGTAATTTGAATAAAAAGTCATTCCATTTTTACAATTTTCATACTTACTGCTAAATGCAAACTCATTCAGCTCTTCATTTGATCTGAATCGTTTATTTCCTAAATAATTGAATTGAACATATGGATGAATAGAGTCTCCACTAACTTTGTATATGTATTCATCACCGATCGGACAACATAAAATATTGTTATCAAAATTCATCTTAAAGATATCTTTATTGCCGGTATAAAGCGGCAGATCATTCCACTTATAAGGAACTTGTAGACTGAGCAATTTAAGATCTGAATTGTAGATTTTCACTTTAGAAGTGAATGACTTATCAAGTTTTAGACCATTATATAGTACTGTGTTTTGATAATAGAAGATCCCATTATTATGCGCAATTTCATATACATATTTATCCTCCCATCTATAAATATTAGAAAGACTACCATCTAAATTATAGATGAAAACTCTGGGATTATCAGCGTCTAATAATGTAATTGTCTTCTCTAACTTATTGACAAACATAGAGGATATTTGAACCCATTCATTTGGACCAGGACCTCGATTGCCTATATTGTATAGATACTTCCCATTTATATCAAATACAACGACTTTTCCCCCGAAAGAATAGGAGTAACAAATAATTTTATCATCAACTATTTCAAATTCTGAAATCTGATCAATCATTGCGTCGTCATGATCTTCCAACTCAATAACTGACCAGTCATAAGCAATATCATGAATACTTTGCATATTCTTTTCAATGTCCTCATCAACATCAATTCGAATGGCACATTCGTCAGATGTATTTATATTTTTCGGTTGCTCTGAGTTACAAGCACACAAAGCAATGGTACAGATTAAGAGTAAGCACTTTCTCATATTATTCAATTATTATTCAATTATTATTCAATTATTATTCAATTATTATTCAATTATTATTCAATTATTATTCAACAAATTTCATTTCACCTCCCCTGAATTCTAAAGGCAAATAGGTTAGCAGTATTTAGATTAAATCGTATCAAGTTTCATTGGATTCGTTTCAAGAGGCGACTCCAATTCATAGCACCGGTATGTATGTCTTCGGACTTCCAAACCCAAACAGCTTTGCCTACAATAAACGACTCGGGTAATAGTCCCCAGTACCGTGAGTCTTGAGAGTTTAATACATTATCCCCTCCCATAAAATAGTAGTTTTGCAGCACCTTATAGCTGTGAAGTTCATTATTATCCAGATAGACCAGGCCGTCTCTTTCCGATATTACCTTCCCTGTTTCGTATTCGATCAGTCGTTTATAAGCCCTAATATTAGCCTTGCTTATTGTAATTTCGTCGTCTTTACGAGGCACATACAATGGGCCGAAATTACGAATAGTCCAACCGTTGAGTCCGTTTAATAATCCTTTCTCAATCGAATTATCGGTAAGCTGATGCAAACTGCGCTGTGAGGTTAGGTTTCCCAATTGCTCCGTAACATCCTTAACTCGGTAAAATCCATTTTCAATCGTCAAGGTATCTCCTGGAACTGCAATGCAACGCTTCACAAAATACTTCATCACGTCAAATTCGATCTTATCCCAATTGTGAGCAATGGGATTATTGAAAACCAGCACATCATTACGCGAAAACGAACATAGTCCGGGTATTCTTTGTATTTCTACCGCTTCTCCATCGAGCGTAGCAGAAACATTGAAAAGTCGGGCTCCCAATAGAGGCTTCACCACCAAAATATGATCTCCCGGCACAATCGTAGGTTGCATGGAGTCGGTCGGTATCTTAAACGATGCAAACAACAGTACTTGTGCCAAGACAAATACCATAATTGATCCCGCACCCCATAAAAATACAGATGCAGCAAAGTCTAATATCTTATTGATTTTATTCATAATGCTAACTTACTGCACTTAGGAATATAAAAGCCATACATTATTTTAGTTTGATTCAATTCAATCTTACAAGTATTTGCCAACCTCATATTTTACCAACATAATATCGTTTTCACATGAAATTGCATAAATCGTTTTCTCATCAGCAGAAACAGCAATACTACTAATAAGTCGATCCAACTGGAAGTGTTTTATTAATTGCCCTTGATGATCAAACACTAAGATTTTATCAGGAAGGCTTTCATCTCCTTTCAAGTTCGTATTCTTTCCTGAATAACTACAGAATATATAATTCGGTGTCATTTTAACATCTAAAAAACCTCGAAGTACCTGTGTTCGGTCCAATTGATTTCCTTTATAAATTGGCATTTGCAGAAAACGCTCCCATAACTTTTCCACTTTATCGGGTGAAGCTTGCTCATAGCACACAAGATAACCTAATTGAGACATTGCGTATACAAACTTATTTTTGTAAGACGAAGTTCGTCCCCAATAAGAGCGTAAATCTATAGACCGATGTTCATCATCCGGGATATCCCCAAATGAGCAAATTGAATCTAAATTATTGGATAGTAAAAGCAATGGACGATCAAGATTATATGAACAAGAAGTTACAAAATTCCCATTTTCCAAAGCTGAAGCCCACTTAAAGGCGGCATGATTAGGTGGAAACTTTTTCTCACCCTTAAATATCAAATCAGACTTATCGGAAGTATTCACATTGGCATATTCACGCAATGTAAATCGATTCATATCGTATATAAAAACCTGATTTGTTAAAGCTATACCTCCCCAAAACATAGGTAAAGTAAACTCACCAGGTCCACTACCTCTTCCACCCCAAGTGCCGAGTATCTTATCCTTAGCTAC
>DLYT01000157.1:12482-29714 GCA_003447595.1 Porphyromonadaceae bacterium | reverse complement strand
TTCGGATTGGTGAGGTAGAATAGGGGCGTTGCATCCAATCGGAATCCCCAAAAACCGTATAGTTCGAGATCGACCGAAAAGATCACCGCCAAAAGTGCACATATAACGATGAGGTAGTATTTGAGGATGGAGTTGAAGAGCTTGGTGTGCCAGAAGATCGAAACCAGCATCATCAGCAGAGGTAATGCTGTAATATATCCCGCTACGGTAAGGTCGAGCGGAAGTCCGTGCCAGATGACATCCATAAAATCACTGAAGCTCATTTGCTTCGTTTCGTTGTGATTAAACAACATAAACAGCGGCTTCTGGATAATAAGAAGCGGCAACAACGATAAAAACAACTTGATAGGGAGTGCTATTTTCTTAATCATAACTTGATTGTTCGATTGCGCAAAGCAGTTTTGAGGGGTCAAAGTTACGAAACAAAAAATGAAAAACCCTGCTTTGCAAGGTTGCGTATTGTAAAGCAACCGGCAAAGCAGGGTAAATATTGTGAAACCAATGAAGGTGTTTGTTACTTTTTGTACATCTTTTCGCGAAGTGCTTTCACATTTTCGTCGGTGATGTAATCGTCGTAATCCATCATCTTGTCGATGATTCCGTTTGGAGTAAGCTCGATGATACGGTTACACACGGTTTGGATAAACTCGTGGTCATGCGATGTCATCAAGATGTTTCCTTTGAAAGTCTTCAACGTGTTGTTGAATGCTTGGATCGACTCAAGGTCAAGGTGGTTGGTTGGCGAGTCAAGTACCATTGTGTTGGCATTGCGAAGCATCATACGAGCAATCATACAACGCATTTTCTCACCCCCTGAAAGCACGCTTACTTTCTTAAGAACCTCTTCGCCCGAGAACAACATCTTACCAAGGAATCCTTTTAGGTAAACCTCGTTGGTGTCGTCAGAGAACTGAGCCAACCAGTCTACAAGGTTCATTTCAGAGTTGAAGTACTGCGAGTTGTCAAGTGGCAAATAAGCAGTTGTGATGGTTTGTCCCCATTCAAATGTACCTTCGTCAGCTTTGTCTTCGTCGTTGATGATGTCGAAGAATGCTGTCATAGCACGAGGATCTTTCGAGATGAAAACAACTTTGTCTTCTTTCTCTATGTTGAAGTTTACATCTTTAAATAGAAGTTCGCCTTCAATGCTTTTAGAAAGACCTTTTACCTCAAGGATTCTGTTACCCGGCTCTCTGGTCGGAGTAAAGATAATTCCCGGATAACGACGTGAAGAAGGTTTGATCTCTTCCACGTTAAGTTTCTCAAGCATCTTTTTACGAGAAGTAGTTTGCTTCGATTTCGCAACGTTGGCGCTGAATCGTTGGATAAACTCCATAAGCTCTTTCTTCTTTTCTTCAGCTTTCTTGTTTTGGTTTTGTTGCTGGCGAAGGGCAAGCTGGCTCGATTCGTACCAGAAGCTGTAGTTACCTGCAAACTGTTGTACTTTGCCGTAGTCGATGTCTACAGTGTGCGTACATACCGAGTCAAGGAAGTGACGGTCGTGCGATACAACTAATACTGTATTTTCAAAGTTTGCAAGGTAGTTTTCAAGCCACATTACGGTTTCGATATCCAAGTCATTGGTAGGCTCATCGAGAAGAAGGTTGTCTGGTTGTCCGAAAAGAGCTTGTGCCAAAAGTACACGTACCTTTTCTTTACCACTCAAGTCTTTCATTGTAGCGTAGTGCAACTCTTCTTTTACACCTAGTCCGCTAAGAAGATTTGCTGCGTCGCTTTCTGCATTCCAGCCTTCCATCTCCGCAAATTTTTCTTCAAGCTCAGATACTCTGATACCATCTTCGTCACTGAAGTCTGGCTTAGCGTAAAGCGCATCTTTTTCTTGCATAATGTCCCAAAGGATACTATGTCCCATCAATACTGCGTCCATTACGGTGTGCTCATCAAAAGCAAAGTGATCCTGGCTAAGAACCGAAAGGCGCTCGCCCGGGCCCAGTGTTACTGTTCCGCGAGTAGGGTCAAGTTGTTTGCTGACGATACGAAGGAAGGTTGATTTTCCTGCACCGTTTGCCCCGATGATACCATAGCAGTTGCCAGGAGTGAATTTAAGATTTACGTCTTGGAATAATGTACGTTTACCGAATTGAACTTCGAGATTGTTTACAGTAATCATATTTCGTTTTTTATCAATGCTAATTAAATGTACTTTGTGAAAGTAGTGCGATTGCAAATTCGGGTGCAAAGGTAGTAAAAAAAGGTAAGAGTATGAAACTGTTATTATTCTTTGGCACAAAGATCAAATAATTGAGCTTTTTTGTATTGTTAGTGCTGTAATTTGTAATAGGATTTATTAATTTTGCATGCCAAACACATATAATACGAATCTAAATGTCGGGAACAAAAAGAATTAAAAATGCGTTGGTGTCTGTTTTTCACAAAGACGGACTGGATGAAATCCTTAAAAAGCTACATGCTGAGGGAGTTAGTTTTCTTTCAACCGGAGGCACACAAGAGTTTATCGAATCTTTAGGCTTGCCATGCAAAGCAGTAGAAGACCTTACAGGTTACCCTTCAATCTTGGGTGGTCGCGTAAAAACACTTCACCCGAAAGTATTCGGAGGTATTCTTTGCAGAAGAGAGAATGAAGGCGATATTCAGCAAATCGAACAATATGAGATTCCTGAAATCGATCTTGTAATTGTAGATTTGTATCCGTTTGAACAAACGGTAGCTTCGGGAGCAGAGGAAGCTGCTATTATCGAGAAAATCGATATAGGTGGTATCTCTTTGATTCGTGGTGCTGCTAAAAACTTCAAGGATGTTGTTATCGTAGCTTCAAAAGGTCAGTATCAGCCATTGTTGAAGGTTCTTAACGAAAAAGGAGCCGAAACATCGCTAGATGATCGTAAATGGTTCGCTAAAGAAGCATTTGGTGTATCATCGGCATATGATAGCGCTATTTTTAACTACTTCGATACTGAAGAAAACTCTGCACTTCGTATCACAGCGAATGATGCAAAAGTACTTCGTTATGGTGAGAATCCTCATCAAAAAGGAGTATTCTACGGTAAGTTTGAAGAGATGTTTGATCAATTACAAGGCAAAGAAATTTCATACAATAACTTGTTGGATATTGATGCTGCTGTGGCTTTGATCAGCGAATTTGAAGAACTTACTTTCGCGGTATTGAAACACAACAACGCTTGTGGTATTGCTTCTCGTCCTACAGTGCTTGAGGCTTGGAATGCTGCTCTTGCAGGTGACCCGGTTTCTGCTTTCGGCGGAATTCTTGTTACAAACGCAACAGTAGATAAAGCTGCTGCTGAAGAAATCAATAAGATCTTCTTTGAAGTGATTATTGCTCCTGCGTACGATGAGGATGCATTGGAGGTTCTTAAGCAAAAGAAAAATAGAATCATTTTGATTCAAAAGCCTGTAGAAACATCAAAGGTTCAGTTCCGTTCGTTGCTTAACGGTGTGTTGGTGCAAGATAAAGATCTTAGTACACATACAGCAGAGGATCTTAAAGTTGTTACAACGAAAGCTCCTTCTACAACTGAAGTTGAAGATCTTTTATTTGCAAACAAATTGGTAAAACATACCAAATCAAATGCTATCATTTTAGCTAAAAACAAACAGCTTTGCGCAAGCGGTGTAGGTCAAACTTCACGCGTAGACGCGCTTAAGCAGGCAATTGAAAAGGCCGGTGCGTTTGGGTTTGATTTGCATGGAGCAGTAATGGCTTCGGATGCTTTCTTCCCATTCCCTGACTGTGTTGAGATTGCTGATAATGCCGGTATTACCGCTGTTGTTCAGCCTGGCGGCTCTATCAAAGATAATCTTTCAGTAGACTACTGCGATGAGCATGGTTTAGCAATGGTGATGACTGGTGTTCGTCATTTTAAACACTAAACTTTAAAAAAAAATCTACTTAAATGGGATTGTTCTCTTTTACACAAGAAATAGCCATTGACTTAGGTACCGCAAATACAATCATTATCTCAGGAGGTAAAATTGTAATTGATGAACCGTCGGTGGTAGCCCTTGACCGAAGAACCGATAAATTGTTGGCTGTTGGAGACAAGGCTCGTCAAATGCACGGGAAAACGCACGATAATATTCGCACCATTCGCCCACTTCGCGATGGGGTGATTGCAGACTTCTATGCGGCAGAACAAATGATGCGTGGGATGATTAAGATGATTAATCAGCGTAGACCTTGGTTTTCACCTTCTTTGCGTATTGTTATTTGTATCCCTTCAGGTAGTACTGAAGTAGAGATTCGTGCCGTACGTGACTCTGCCGAGCATGCCGGTGGTCGCGATGTGTATATGATCTACGAACCAATGGCTGCTGCGATTGGTATCGGTATCGATGTAGAGGCTCCGGAAGGTAATATGATTGTAGATATAGGTGGTGGTACTACTGAAATTGCGGTTATCTCGCTAGGTGGTATCGTATCTAATAAGTCTATTCGCATTGCCGGTGACGACTTTACGGATGATATCAAAGAGTATATGCGTCGTCAGCATAATGTAAAAGTTGGAGAACGCACCGCTGAGATGATTAAGATCAATGTAGGTTCAGCGCTTACATTCCTTGATAATCCACCGGAAGATTACATTGTGCATGGTCCTAATCAAATGACTGCTCTTCCTATGGAAGTGCCTGTTTCTTATCAAGAGGTAGCCCATTGTTTGGATAAATCGGTTTCAAAGATCGAAGCTGCGGTATTAAGCGCTCTAGAGCAAACTCCACCGGAGTTGTATGCTGATATTGTACGTAACGGTATTTATCTTGCCGGTGGTGGAGCATTGCTTCGCGGGTTGGATAAACGCTTGACTGATAAAATCAATATTCCGTTCCACATTGCTGAAGATCCTCTTCACGCAGTAGCTAAAGGAACTGGTGTTGCTTTGAAGAATATCGACAAGTTCAACTTCTTGATCCGATAATTATCTGAGATTAAAAATATAAAACGCCCTCTTACCCCAATTAAGAGGGCGTTTATTCAGTTATAAGGGTATCGCAACTACATCATGCGTGAATTAATCAATTTTCTAGTTTCAAAAAGGCACTGGCTCTTATTCATATTGCTTGAGGTTGTCTCTTTTGTGATGTTGCTTAAGTACAATACGTTTCACCAAAGTGTATTTTTGAGTTCTGCTAATTCTATTTCGGGGCGTATTTATGCTGTTTCGGGTGAAGTAACCTCTTATTTTGATTTGAAATCTGTAAATAAGGAGTTATTGACACGCAACGGTGAGCTTGAAATGCAGGTAATTGCATTGCAAAGTCAACTGCGCGAGATGAAGGCTGATCAAACAGAATATGCTGAGTTTTTGGTTGATTCGGTAAAGCCTGCTGTGTATGATTTTCTGTCGGCAGAGGTCGTGAATAATACAATTTCACGTGTTGCAAACTTTGTTACACTCAACAAAGGAAAGGAAGATGGTATTGCTCCTGATATGGGGGTGGTATCTCCTCAAGGAGTTGTTGGGATTGTGTCGGTTGTTTCTGATCATTTTTCGGTTGTAATTCCGGTTTTAAATCCCAAACTGCGTTTGAGTTGTAAGGTGCTTGGAAGTAATTACTTCGGTTCGCTGGTATGGGATGGTCGCTCGCCTCAGATTGCAAGTCTCGAAGAGTTGCCACGACATGTGGAATTTGCAAAAGGAGATACAATTGTAACGAGTGGATTCTCTGCTGTATTTCCCGAAGGTATCCCTGTGGGGGTAGTGTCTGACTTCCGCAAACAAAAGAACGATAACTTCTACTCTTTGGATATAAAGCTGGCTACAGATTTTGCCTCGCTTAATGAAGTTAGGGTGATTCGTAATTTCCTACAATCCGAAAAAGAACAACTCGAAAAAGAAGCTCAGAAAAATGCTCAATAATACAATCCGAAATAGTATCTACTTTATTGTATTTGTAGTTTTACAAGTACTGCTGTTTAACCAGATTAGTTTTTTCAAAGTTGCTACGCCGTTTTTGTATATCTATTTTATACTGAAATTGCCGGAAGGAACATCTCGATCACTTGTTGTTTTTTATGGCTTTTTGACGGGTTTATCGATTGATATTTTTAGCAATACTCCCGGTATGCATGCGGCTGCGGCTACATTTGCCGGACTTGTGAGGTATCCGCTCATTAAACGACTGACAACGAAAGATATGGTCGAGACTGCAGCGCCTTCATTCTATTCGATGGGTGCAGGTGGCTATACACGTTATGTAGTATTCTTTGTTTTACTACATCATGCAGCCTTGCTTTTGATTGAATCATTTACCCTCTTTGACCCCCTCTACTTGATTATTCGAATTTTGGCAAGTAGTGCTCTAACCATTATTTTATTATTAGCAATAGAAGGATTTAATTACGAGGTTTTGAAAAGTGAAGAATAAACTTGACCTAGATAATCGCAAATATGTTATTGGTGCCGGTGTGATTGTGTTGTTTTTGATCTTTTTGATCAGACTGATCACGTTACAATTACTTACACCGGAGTACAAACAGTTTGCCGATAGTAATGCTTTTCTAAAGAAAACATTGTACCCTTCTCGTGGATTAATCTATGATCGCGAGGGGCGTCTGCTTGTTTATAATCAGCCGGCATATGATGTAATGGTAATTATGCGAGAGGTGCAACCATTTGATACATTGGACTTCTGCAATATCGTTGGCATTTCGAAAGAACAATTTGTGAAACGTATTGGTGATATTAAAAACCGTCGTCTCAATCCGGGATATTCTTCGTATGTTCCTCAGTTGTTTATGAATCAACTTTCTGCTCGAGAATATGGAGTCTTGCAGGAAAAACTATATAAATTCCCCGGTTTCTACATTCAAAATCGTACACTTCGTGAATACAATTATCCAAATGCCGCATTGGTGCTGGGTAACGTTGGAGAGGTAAACAAGCGAGATTTGGAGAGCGACTCGTACTATGTGCGAGGGGATTACTCTGGAAGATCGGGTGTGGAAAAGTCGTACGAAACGGTATTGCGAGGAGAAAAAGGTGTTGAGATCTTGCTCAGAGATGCTCATGGTCGTATCAAAGGCAAATACGAAAATGGAGATCATGATATTGCTCCACACTCTGGTAAAAACTTAACCTTATCGATTGATATTGAATTGCAAGATTACGGCGAGCGTCTGATGGGAAACAAGCTTGGTGGTATCGTTATGATTGAGCCGGAAACGGGAGAAGTCTTGTGTATGGTATCGAGTCCGACTTACGATCCGAGTATATTGGTTGGCCGTAAACGCGGAAAGAATCATTCCGAACTGGAGAAAGATCCTTTTAAGCCATTGTTTAATCGTCCGCTGATGGCCCAGTATCCTCCGGGTTCTACCTTCAAAGCTGCTCAAGGTTTGGTGTTTTTGCAAGAGGATGTCGTGACTGCTCAAACGGCTTATCCTTGTCATGGTGGTTATCCTCCTTTGGGAGGACGTCCGAAGTGCCACCCGCATGCGTCACCAACATCTTTGATTCCTTCGTTGGCAACATCCTGTAATGCGTATTATTGTTATGGATTGCGAGAGATGATAGATAGCCGTAAGCGTTATCCGAATCCGCAGACAGCTCTCGATAAGTGGAAAGATTATATGGTTGCTCAAGGGTATGGCTATAAATTAGGTATTGACTTACCTGGCGAAAAACGCGGCCTTATCCCCAATAGTAAGTTTTACGATAAGATTTATAAAGGGCGTTGGAATGCTCATACTATAATTTCGATATCGATTGGTCAAGGTGAGGTTTTAGCTACACCTTTGCAGATTTGTAATCTAGCTGCAACGATAGCGAATAGAGGTTATTTTATCAAACCTCACGTGGTAAAAGCGATTGAAGATACACCTAAAGATACGGCATATACCAACAAGCACTATACCGGTATTAGTGCAATGAACTACGAGTATGTTGCTCAAGG
Organism: Porphyromonadaceae bacterium; assembly: GCA_003447595.1. Classification (GTDB taxonomy): domain Bacteria; phylum Bacteroidota; class Bacteroidia; order Bacteroidales; family CAMTPD01; genus UBA12018. Next base: position 21,824 of record DLYT01000157.1, on the reverse strand, counting down.
TATGCGAGGGGCTGTAACGGGTGGTACTTGTAGAGTGGCTGCTCTTCCCGATATCGAAGTGTACGGGAAAACAGGTACGGCCGAAAATCCACACGGTAAAGACCACTCGATCTTTATGGGTTTTGCAGAGTATAAAGGGCGTAAAGTTGCCATCTCTGTGTTTGTCGAAAATGCCGGATTTGGTGCAACGTATGCTGTTCCGATAGGTCGACTCATGATCGAACACTGCTTGCGTGGTGATGTGCTTGAGGAAAGCAAATGGATGGAAGATAGAATGTTGAATACTTCAGTTTTACCTAATGTCTTTTAGAAAAACAAATATATGGAGGGATCTTGACTGGTTTACCGTGATACTGTATGTGATCATGGTGATTGCCGGTTGGTTTAGTATTTACGGAGCTACGTATGAATTTGATAATACAAGCATGTTTGACCTTTCGGGGCGTGCCGGTATGCAAATGGTGTGGTTTGGTACATCTGTGCTTCTCATCTTTGTGATATTGATGCTCAATGATGAGGTGTATGATGTGCTGGCGTATTTCTTGTATTTTCTCGTGATTCTTCTCCTTATTGCAACGATATTTCTGGCTCCAGATATCAAGGGTTCACGCTCTTGGTTGGTGCTTGGGCCTATACGTCTACAGCCCGCTGAGTTTGCCAAGTTTGTGACGGCTTTAGCCGTGGCAAAGACGATGAGTCAGTACGGATTCAAACTCTTGAATGTACGGAACTTTTTATTTGTCTGCTTTCTTATATTTCTACCGTTGGTACTGATTATCTTGCAGAAGGAAACAGGGTCGGCCTTGGTATATTTTGCTTTTGCGTTGGTGCTTTATAGAGAGGGAATGACAGGTCTTATTTTGTTTGCCGGTTTCTGCGCTGTGCTGTTTTTTATTGTTTCGATGAAATATGCGGATGTAATGATGGGGATTACGCCGTTAGGTGAGTTTATTGTATCGTTACTGATTCTTGGTATTTCATTGCTCCTATTGCACTTCAAACAAAATGACAGACGTGTGTTCTTGAATGCGGCTATCGGATTGTCTGTGATTGCGATTGGAACTTTTATTGTTAGTTATTTTGAACCGATAAACCTGGCTCTCATTTCGATGGGATCGGTTATTCTGTTTACTCTTTATATGCTTTATTTTGCCATTTCGAGGTGGATGATGCGCTACTTGCTCATTGGTTTTTTCGCTTTGGGTTCGTTAGCATTTATGTTTTCTGTAGATTATGTATTCGATGAAATACTCGAGCCGCACCAACAGATACGTATCAAGGTGTCACTTGGTCTTGAGGATGATCCTAGTGGGGCCGGATATAATGTAAATCAATCAAAGATAGCAATTGGTTCGGGTGGACTAACGGGTAAGGGCTTCCTCAATGGAACGCAGACTAAGCTTAAGTATGTGCCCGAACAAGATACCGACTTTATTTTCTGTACGGTTGGAGAGGAGCAAGGGTTTGTTGGTTCTGCATTTGTTTTGCTGATGTTTACGGTGCTTATCCTTCGGATTGTCTATTTGGCCGAGCAGCAGAAGAGTACCTTTAATCGGGTTTATGGCTACAGTGTAGCCTCTATTTTCTTTTTCCACTTTGCTATAAATGTTGGTATGGTAACAGGGCTCACTCCTGTAATTGGGATTCCTTTGCCGTTCTTTAGCTATGGTGGTTCTTCTTTATGGGGATTTACAATTCTCCTGTTTATCTTCTTGCGTCTCGATGCTACGCGTGCCGAGCAGTTTTAATAAAGTATTTATATGTTGATATAAAAAAAGCGGAAGACTCATTGAGAGCTTCCGCTTTTCTAATTTATATGATAACTAATTGTTGCTTTGAACCTGTAGTCCTACATCTTGTACACCTTTGAGTTTGGTGTCGTCCATGATTTGTTCGAAGCTGTATGTGTACATTCCACTTTGTTTGAAGTGAAAGTTGCGTTCGATCGGAATATCATGTTCGTAGGTGCTTATTCCTTTACCTTTCCATTTGCCTAATGAATCGCGAAGTGCATAGCTGATCGTGTCTCTGCTAATATTGCCTTGTGGATCCATCTTTTCAACCTTGAAAACGATACCGCTGTATGGATAATAAGAGTTGCAACGTAGTTTAAAGGTGACATCTGTGACAACCGAATTGTCTGGTACATCAAATGTAAACTCGTATGCTTTACCTATTCTCCAAATAGAGTCTGGTAACTCGATGTATTTGCAGTAATAATCGGTAGAGCAAGCGCTAAGTAGGTAAATGAATAGGGTTGCGATAGGGGCCTTAAACTTTCTTCTGAGGCTTTTCGTAGTTTCCTTTTTCATTGCCTCCCCTTTCGTTGTTGCCCTTCTCATTTGTTGTTTTTGGTTTAGGCTTTCTACGCTTTTTGTTAGGTCTCTTTTTGTTGGCTCCGTTACCACTATTGTCAAACCTGTTGATGCTTTCCTCAAGAATGTCTTGCGTTTCTTTCTTAGGCTGTTGTTGCTTGGTATCGGCATCAAGCGTTTGAGGTTTCATACCTCGCTTGTTCATATTTAGTACTTCAAAAGCTCTACTTGCTGAAATTGTAACCAGATTTGCAGCAAAGTTAGGATCCGAAGAGTAAGTAAGCTGCTTCTTGAAAACTTCAGTTTTGAAGTGATAATATGTACAGTCTTTGGTTTCGAGGTTTAGTTCGCGAGAAGGAAGACCCTTTTGAGCTTCAACATACGTATCTACTTCAAAGTTGATACAGCATTTGAGTTTTGCACATTGTCCGGCTAGCTTTTGCGGATTCATTGAGATGTCTTGATATCTAGCTGCACTCGTTGCAACAGACACAAAACTTGTCATCCAGCTCGAACAGCAAAGCTCACGTCCGCAAGGACCAATACCGCCGATACGACCTGCTTCTTGGCGTGCACCGATTTGTTTCATCTCGATACGCACTTTGAAAGCATCAGCCAATACTTTGATTAATTGTCGGAAATCGACGCGCTCATCTGCGATGTAGTAGAAAATAGCTTTGTTTCCGTCTCCTTGGTATTCGACGTCTCCAATTTTCATTTGAAGGCCTAAGTCTACGGCAATCTTACGTGATTTGATCATCGTTTCATGCTCTTTCGCTTTTGCTTCTTCGAACTTCTCAATATCGGAAGGTTTTGCTTTGCGATATACTCGCTTCACTTCTACACCTTCTGTGCGTACATTGTTTTTCTTCATTTGAAGTAAAACAAGGCGACCTGTCAAAGTAACTGTTCCGATGTCGTGACCCGGAGAGGATTCAACAGCAACGATATCTCCTTTTTCTAAAGGAATTTTGTTACTGTTCAAATAATACCCTTTTCGGGTATTCTTGAACTGAACTTCTACATAGTCGGTTGCATTTTTAGCTTCCGGTATGTCACAAAGCCAGTCGTATGTATTGAGTTTATTATTCTGCACCTTACTGCATCCTTTCGATTTCATGCAGCGGCCGCATTTATTTAGTTTAAAGTCCATATAGTATCTATTCAGAATTTAGAATAACGAAGATACGGCTTTTTGGTGAATGTAGTGAAAGCAATGCCCGAAAGTTTATCTCTCGGGCATCGATTTATCGTTTGAGAAGGACTGTAATCTTTAAGGAGATATCGAAAAACACAAAACGAGGATTAACGTTTTGTGTAACATGACGTTCGGCAAGCTCTAACTCCGAAACGAGGTCTTCGACGTTGCGTTCGTTTACATAGGGTGCAAACTTTGTGGAGAACGTAGATTCGTTTTGATTCAGAGCAATAAGTGATGGATTGCCAAGATTATAAATGAAGTTTTCGCGGATCATGTGCTGAGCGTAAGCAAAAAAGTTTTTCTGCTTTTCCTTACCTAAGGATGCAAATGTTTCAGCGGCTTCTTTCATCCCTTTTACATTTTTAGTCCAAGAGTTACGCATCATGGATATAAATAAATCGAGATAAAAAGCTTTTTCTTCATTCAAACTGATCATCTCCATTGCTTTGATCATGCTTCCTTGTGACATTGATGCTACCTGAATTGCATCTTGAGCCGACAATGCATATTTGCTTTCCATTGCTTCTGCGATTGCATCCTTTTCAATTCCTCTGATTGAAATTCGTTGCGTTCGAGAAATAATTGTTGAAATAATCTGATCCGGATTTTCTGTAATGAGCAGGAAGATTGTATTAATAGGAGGTTCTTCAATCAACTTAAGTAAACGATTAGAGCTTTCCTCATTCATCTTTTCCGGCATCCAAATCAAGACGCAGCGGTAAGCCGCTTCAAGTGGTTTTAGGCTCAGTTTGGAAATAATTTCCGATGCTTCCTTAACAGGTATCAAAGCCTGCGTAGAATGGGTTCCCATATAATTAACCCATTTGTCAATATCAAAGTATGGATTCTCAGAAACAAACTGACGCCATTCTGGTAAATAATCGTCGCAGATTTCTTTCTTCTTTTCTTTGCTAAGAATAATTGGGAAAACAAAGTGGATATCAGGATGTACAAGTTGGTCGAATTTTTTACACGAAGAACAGGTGCCGCATGAATCGGTTGCGGAACGATGCTTGCAGTTAAGGTAACGGGCATAGGCCAATGCCAAAGGAAAAGCACCTGCGCCCGATGGTTCAGAGAATAATTGTGCGTGAGGAACAATTCCTTGATTGGCCGAGAGAATCAGTCTGTTTTTGACTGATTCCTGACCAATAATATCTTTAAAATACATAGGTTTTAGTAAATCTCTTTAGCTACCTGATATACACTATCAGTCGCCATCAATGAATAAAAGTGGATGCTAGGAACACCGTATTCAATAAGTTCACGGCATTGTTGAGTACACCATTCGATTCCTACTTGCTTAGCTTCTGCATCGTTGTTGCATTTGCGAAGTTCTGTAGCAAAGTCTTCCGGAATATCTGATCTGAAGATCTTAGGAAGAACAGTCAGGTGATTGCAAACCGTAACAGGTTTGATGCCCGGAATAATTGGTACTGTAATACCTTCTTTTCGGCAGCGTTCTACAAAGTCGAAATACTTTTGATTGTCGAAAAACATTTGAGTGACGATGTAGTCGGCTCCTTGATCTACTTTTTGCTTTAAGAAAGCAATGTCCGAATCAAGGTTTGGTGCTTCTTCATGCTTTTCGGGATAACCGGCTACTCCATATGAAAAAGGCGTATTAGGTCGATCAAATGTAGAGTTGTCAAGAGCAATGCCTTTGTTAAACTGATTCACCTGTATTTGCAAATCACTTGCGTGATCATGAGACTGTCCTGGTTGAATGTGGCCAGCTTCAAGTTTATTTGCATCGCCACGAAGCAGCAGCAGATCATATACACCTAAGAAATTTAGGTCGATCAAAGCATACTCGGTTTCTTCCTTTGTGAAGCCTTTGCAAATGATATGTGGAACGGCAGTAATACCGTATTTATTTTGAATAGCAGCAGCGATAGCAACAGTGCCCGGACGCTTGCGAATGTTTACTTTTTGGATATTTCCGTTTGGTTGTTCCTTATATAAATACTCGCTGTGATGGGTAGTGATATTAATATATTTCGGATCAAATTCCTTTAGTCGATCAATAACACTATACACTTTATCAATGCTATTTCCTTTAAGCGGCGGGAGCAGTTCGAACGAAAAAGCTGTTTTGGTACTCTGTTGTATAAGATCGATTACTTTCATATTTTCATTATTTTTAGTGCAAATGTAACAAATAAACTCCGATTTATTCTAAATTTGCTCGCAATCAAAATTTATAAAAGCTCATGGAAAATATAAATTGGTCGGATTTGTCTTTTGGTTACATGAAGACCGACTACAATGTAAGATGCTATTACCGCAATGGTAAATGGGGCGAACTAGAAGTAAGCTCTTCTGAGTCTATTGATATACATATGGCTTCTACTTGTTTGCATTATGGACAAGAAGCATTTGAAGGTCTTAAAGTGTTCAAAGGAAAAGACGGTAAAATGCGTGTTTTCAGAATTGATGAGAATGCTAAGCGATTACGTCAATCATGTAAAGGTATCATGATGGCCGAACTTCCAGAGGATCTGTTTATCGAAGCAGTAGAGAAGGTTGTTAAACTAAACGAGCGCTTTGTGCCACCTTACGAAAGTGGAGCTTCTCTTTATGTACGTCCACTCCTTATCGGATTAGGTGCACAAGTTGGTGTGAAACCTGCAAACGAATATCTGTTTATGATCTTTGTAACGCCGGTAGGTCCATATTTCAAAGCAGGCTTTAAGCCAACGCCAATGGTAATTTTAAGAGGGTATGACAGGGCTGCGCCTCTTGGTACCGGAACATATAAAGTTGGTGGAAACTATGCGGCAAGTTTGTCGGCAGGAGAGAAAGCTCATGAAATGGGTTATTCGGCCGTGCTTTACCTAGACGCAAAAGAGAAAGAATATATTGACGAGTGTGGTCCGGCAAACTTTTTCGGAATTAAGGATAATACATATGTAACACCACTTTCTTCATCGATTCTACCTTCGATTACGAATAAGAGTTTGATGCAATTGGCCGAGTCGATTGGTATGAAAGTAGAACGTCGTCCGATACACGAAGATGAGTTAGCTACATTCGTAGAAGCGGGTGCTTGCGGTACAGCTGCAGTTATCAGTCCTATTCAGCGTATTGACGATGTAGATATGAACAAATCATACGTATTTTCGAAGGATGGAGAACCCGGTCCTATTTGTACAACATTATACAATAAGCTTCGTGCTATTCAGTACGGTGATGAGCCAGATCAATTTGGTTGGGTAAGAGTTATCGAATAATAAAATATAGACGGATTGATGTGTTAATTTATTAACACGTCAATCCGCTTTTTTTTCTCCGCAATCTTAAATATATGCAGTTTTGCTATCTCTGGTTTGCAAATAATAAAATACTTGTTACATTTGCAGGGCTAGAATGAATTGAAAGTGGAGGCATTTTATAGAACACATAACTACCTAGTAGAGCATTTGGTTTCACCTGTACGTCGCCGATTGATGGATGAAATCAATTGGGACGATCGTCTTATTGGAATCAAGGGTTCTAGAGGAGTAGGCAAAACAACATTCCTTTTGCAGTACGCAAAAGAGTATTTTGGTAAAAACAATAGAGAGTGTCTATATATTAATTTAAATCACCTCTATTTTACAGAACGTACAATTATTGATTTTGCGGAAGAATTTATCGCAAAAGGAGGCAAAGTCCTTTTGATAGATCAGGTATTTAAGTATCCTGAGTGGTCAAAAGAGCTTCGTTATTGTTTCGACAATTATCCAAGTCTAAAGATTGTATTTACCGGCTCGTCTGTGATGCGGTTAAAAGAAGAAAACCCTGACTTGTCAGGTAAAGTTGTTTCTTATAATCTGCGTGGTTTCTCATTCAGAGAGTATTTAAATATTACGTGTAAGACCAACTTTGCGCCATACACATTGCAAGAAATCTTGGAGAATCATGAACAGATAGCAGAAGTGATATGTGAGACAATAAAACCACAAATTCATATTCAAGACTATATTCACCACGGGTTCTACCCTTTCTATCTTGAAAAAAGAAACTTTTCAGAGAACCTACTGAAAACGATGAATATGATTCTCGAGGTGGATGTGTTATCGATCAAGCAAATAGAACAACGCTATTTGCCAAAGATCAGAAAGCTGCTTTATTTGATGGCCATTGGTTCACCTTGTACACCCAATGTAAGTCAGTTGAGCACCGAGATTGAGACATCGCGTGCCACAGTTATGAACTACTTAAAGTACTTAACAGACGCACGGCTCATCAATATGCTTTATCCGGTAGATGAAGAATATCCGAAGAAACCGGCCAAGGTATATATGAACAATACCAATTTAATGTTCCCTGTGCGTCCTACAAAAGTAGACGAGCAGGCACTTCGTGAAACATTCTTTTATAATCAGGTAATAACAGACAACAAACTAAATTCTGTATCGAACAAGCAAGTTCACTTCTTGGTAAACCAGGCTCAATCATTTAAAATCGTCGACTCGATGCGCGGACGTAACAATCCCGATTTAATTTACGCTGTAGATAAGATTGAGAAAGGATCTGGGAATGTAATGCCTTTATGGATTTTTGGTTTCTTGTATTAAGTATATATTGTATCCCTAATATAATTGGACTATGACAAAACAAAAAAAGTTTTTGACTTGTGATGGTAACCAAGCTGCAGCACACATCGCTTACATGTTTAGCGAAGTAGCAGCTATCTATCCAATCACACCATCATCAACAATGGCTGAGTATGTTGATGAATGGGCTGCAGTAGGCAGAAAAAATATTTTCGGCGAAACAGTTCGCGTAGAAGAAATGCAATCAGAAGCAGGTGCAGCAGGTGCACTTCACGGATCTTTACAGGCCGGAGCATTATCAACAACCTTCACAGCATCTCAAGGTTTGTTGTTGATGATCCCTAACATGTACAAGATTGCGGGTGAATTGTTACCATCTGTATTCCACGTGTCTGCACGTGCATTGGCATCGCATGCACTATCAATCTTCGGTGACCACCAAGATGTTATGGCAGCACGTCAAACAGGTTTTGCTATGTTGGCTACAGGTTCAGTTCAAGAAGTAATGGACTTAGCTGGTGTTGCTCACTTGGCAACAATCAAGTCTCGTATTCCATTTATGCACTTCTTCGACGGATTCCGTACATCACACGAAATTCAAAAGATTGAAGCTCTAGACAACGAAGATCTAGCTCAATTTATCGATCAAGATGCTTTGACTGAGTTCCGCAAAAGAGCACTTAATCCAGAAAATCCGGTTGCTCGCGGTACAGCTCAAAACCCAGATATCTATTTCCAAGCTCGCGAAGCATGTAACCCATTCTACGATGCGGTTCCAGCAATCGTTGAAGAGTACATGGAAAAACTTTCTACAGTAACTGGTCGTAAATACGGCTTGTTCGATTATTACGGTGCACCAGATGCAGAGCGCGTTATTATCGCGATGGGTTCTGTAACTGAGGCTATCCGTGAAGCAATCGATCACCTTGTAGAAGAAGGTGAAAAAGTAGGTTTGGTAGCAGTACACTTGTACCGTCCATTCTCTGCAAAACACTTCCTAGGTGCAGTTCCTGCAACAGCAAAACGCATTGCTGTTCTTGACAGAACAAAAGAACCGGGAGCTACAGGCGAACCTCTTTACCTAGACGTAAAAGACTGTTTCTACGGACAAGAAAATGCTCCTGTTATCGTAGGTGGTCGTTATGGTTTGTCTTCAAAAGACACAACTCCTGCTCAAATCCTTTCAGTATACGAAAACCTTGGATTGCCAGAGCCTAAAAATCACTTCACTATCGGTATCGTAGACGACGTTACATTTACTTCTCTTCCAAAGAAAGAAGAAATC
>DLYT01000157.1:8742-12149 GCA_003447595.1 Porphyromonadaceae bacterium | reverse complement strand
AAGAAATCAGGTGGTTTCACTTGTTCTCACCTTCGTTTCGGAGATGCGCCAATCCGTTCTACTTATTTGGTAAATACACCAGACTTCGTAGCATGTCACGTTGCAGCTTACTTGCGTCTTTACGATGTAACTCGCGGTTTGAAAAAGAACGGTACATTCCTTCTTAACTCACCATGGGATGCAGAAGAGACTAAAAAGCACCTTCCGGATAATGTAAAAGCATATTTGGCTAAAAACAACATTAGCTTCTACATCATCAATGCAACTAAGATTGCTCACGGTATTGGTCTTGGTAACCGTACCAACACAATCCTTCAATCAGCATTCTTCAAGATTACAGGCGTAATCCCTTACGATCTAGCGGTAGAACAAATGAAGAAATTCATTGTGAAGTCGTACGGTAAGAAAGGTGAGAAAGTTGTAAACATGAACTACGCAGCGGTAGATCAAGGTGGTGAGGTAGTTAAAGTAGAAGTTCCTGCAGAATGGGCATCTCTAGAAGGCGCACAATTCGAACTTCCAAAAGACGACGCTCCAGCATTTATCCAAGACGTAGTACGTCCTATCAACGCACAAATCGGTGACGACCTTCCAGTTTCTGTATTCAAAGGTCGTGAAGATGGTACATGGGATCAAGGTACAGCTACATTCGAAAAACGTGGTGTTGCAGCTCTAGTTCCGGTATGGAAACCAGAAAACTGTATCCAATGTAACCAATGTGCTTACGTATGTCCTCACGCTGCTATCCGTCCGTTCGTTCTTGACGAAGCAGAACAAGCAGGTGCTCCTGCCGACATGGCACAACTAAAAGCAACAGGTAAGCAATTTGCTGGCATGACATTCCGCATGCAAGTAAACGTACTTGACTGTCTTGGTTGTGGTAACTGTCCTGACATCTGTCCTGGAAACAAAAACGGTAAAGCCCTTGAAATGGTTCCATTCCTAGGTCAGGAAGAAGAACAAAAGAACTGGGATTACTGTGTAGAAAGCGTTAAATCAAAACAACACCTTGTAGACGTAAAATCAAACGTTAAGAACTCTCAGTTCGCGACTCCATTGTTTGAGTTCTCTGGTGCATGTTCTGGTTGTGGAGAAACTCCATACGTGAAATTGATTTCTCAATTGTTTGGTGACCGTCAGATGATTGCAAACGCAACAGGTTGTACATCTATCTACTCTGGTTCGGCTCCATCTACACCATATACTAAAAACGAAAAAGGACACGGTCCTGCTTGGGCAAACTCATTGTTCGAAGACAATGCAGAGTTTGGTCTAGGTATGGTAGTTGCGGTAAACAAAATGCGCGACCGTCTTGCAGGCTTAATGGAAAAAGGTCTTGCATGTGACTGCTGTTCGGAAGAAATGAAAGCATTGTTCGTTGAATGGTTAAACAACCGTGAAAACGCTGATGCAACTGTAGCTATCGCAGAGAAACTTGTACCAATGGTAGAAGCTTGCACTTGCGACATCTGCAAAGACATCAACGATATGAAACAATACATCATCAAGAAATCTCAATGGATCATTGGTGGTGACGGTTGGGCATACGACATCGGCTTCGGTGGTCTTGACCACGTTATTGCTTCCGGCGCAAACGTAAACATCCTTGTTGTAGATACAGAGATCTATTCTAACACAGGTGGTCAAGCATCTAAATCTACTCCGGTAGGTGCGGTAGCTAAATTTGCTGCGGCAGGTAAACGCATCCGTAAGAAAGATCTTGGTCTTATCGCAACAACATACGGTTATGTTTATGTAGCACAAATCGGTATGGGTGCAAACCAAGCTCAAACATTGAAAGCAATCCGTGAAGCAGAAGCTTACGACGGACCTTCATTGATCATTGCTTACTCTCCATGTATTTCACACTACATGGCTTCGGGTATGGGCAAAGCTCAAGAAGAAATTTCAAAAGCAGTAGAGTGCGGTTACTGGCACTTGTGGAGATATAACCCAGCTTTGGAATCAGAAGGACAAAACCCATTCCAACTTGACTCGAAAGAGCCACAGTGGGATAAGTTCCAAGACTTCTTGAAGAAAGAGGGCCGTTATACTTCATTGGCAAAACAATTCCCAGAACAAGCTGAAGAGTTGTTCCACGCAGCACAAGATAATGCTCAGTGGAGATACAACACTTACAAGCGTTTGGCTGCTGCCAGCTGGGGTGCTGAAGTAAAAGAATAATTTTACCACAAGCTATATAAGTGAGCAAGCGGGCGTGTCTTTTTAGGCACGCCCGCTTTTGTTTTCATGGGTTAAAGAATATATATATTCCGTATACTAACTGTATTTTCTGTGGAAAGATAAAATACTGCTAATCTTTACTTGCTGCCAAAACTAGTTTGGGCATTGTAGTGTTCTAAACGAAGAAAAAACGAAAGATAGAATAGCGTTTAAAAGTCTAATTTTTATTATTATGAAGAAAGTAGTTTTGGCGGTTTCAGTAGTATGCGCAAGTATGTTGATGATGACAAGCTGTCATTCAAAGAAAGATATGATGTCTACAGCAGCAGTATCTTCTCAACCGGTACAAGTTCTTGAAGACGAAGTAGCGGTAGCTCCGGTTACTGTAGAAATAGCAAAGGTTACGGGTGATCAAATGAAAGTGCAAGAAGAAGCTTTGGTTAAAGCATTAGCAGTAGTTAATGTAGAAGAAGCAGACGGTGACACCATTGTAACTGTAGATCTTGTTCCAGACTTAAAGAACGGACAACTACAAGCCATTAAGTTGGGATTGAATGACTCAGTATTGTTTAAAATCAACTCGGCAGAACTAAGCACAAAAGCAGACTCAGTACTATCTGTTGTTGCTGCGAATATGCAAGACTTCCCTCAAACAGATGCTACCATTATCGGTTATACAAGTCACACCGGTCCTCAAGAATTCAATCAAGAGTTATCAGTGAAACGTGCGCAATCCGTAATGAAATATTTGGCAACAAAAGGAGTAGCAACTTCAAGAATGGAAGCAATCGGTAAAGGATGGAATGATCCTGTTGCTACAAACAAAACATGGGCGGGAAGAGCCCTAAACAGACGTGTAGAGATCTTCATTACCGTGGGCGAACAAATGATTGAAGATGCTAAAAAATAACGACTAGTTTATTCTAAACTAATCACTAAGTCCTCTGTCTATCCTTTGTGGTAGCAGGGGACTTATCTATTTTAGAGCTCTGATTCGTAATTTAGTATGCTTACGCAACAGCCTTTCGACGGGCACGCCACTCGTTAAAAGCAATCCCGAATACAATCATCAGCAGTCCGGCATAAGTAGTCGGATAGATCTGTTCGCCGAGGAAAATGTGAATCAGAAACAGCGACAAGAAAGGCGAGAGGTAACAAAGCTGATTCACCAGCGCCGGGTTTGTCGTCTTGCGAATAGCCATTCCGAAGAAAATAAAAGGAAT
>DLYT01000157.1:0-8456 GCA_003447595.1 Porphyromonadaceae bacterium | reverse complement strand
CCGAAAAGGAAACTCAAAAACAACGCTGCCGTCTCGTCGATACGCTTGTTGCGCCGATTGATGATCCAATAAAAAGCCCACAAGAAAGCACTCAGAAAGGCCAAAGCCAAACCCGATATCGGAAGAGCTGCGCCACCCAATGATCCCGAGCCCAACGATATCAAAGCCACTCCGCCCAAAGAGAAAGCCATGCCGATGTATTTGAAAGGAGCAATCGGCTTCTTCTCGATCGCGGCAAGCAATAGAAGCAAAATAATAGGCCAAAAGTAATTGATCGGCTGAGCAATCTGCGCAGGAAGCAAATCATACGCCTTAAACAACACCAAGTAGTAAGCCACCGGATTTACCAATCCTACAAACGCAAACCAGCTCCAATCCTTTTTGGAAAGACGGCGCAACTCGCCCCAGCCCGACTTCAACGTAAGGGCAATGGCAAAAACGGCAAGCGCCGAAAGGGTAGCCACCAAAAGCATTTCGTAGTGCGAATAAAACTTGAGAGCCGTTTTAAACATCGTGGCAACGGTAGACCAACTAAGCACGGCAACCGCCGCGCAAGCAATCGCTTTATTGTTTTCCTGCATTGTAATCGATTAATGTATCACGTAATTTCCCGCAAAGATAAATACAAATATGAGTTTATGTTTGAGGTGATGCAGATTGTTGCTTCTTGTGGTAGGGGTGATTAAACCAATGCGTCGGTATAATCGTTTTATAATCAGATTACAGAGTAAAAGAAAAGAAATGAAACAGATCCTCATCTGCATGGCTCTTTGCCTTTACGCAATCAGCAGTTTTGCGCAACAATTTATGGTAAGTTCCTATATCCGCGGAAACTTTTACAACAGAGGCACGATCGCGGAAGCAAGCCTTCGCTCTTGTACCGACCTGATTTGCTTGGGCGTTTCTCCGGCACAAGACGGGTCGTTGATGTGGGAAACATTCAAAACCTTCCAGACAAACCAACCGCAAGATGCAAAAGCTCTGATCCCCATCATCCAAGCAAGCGTGGGGCAACAAAGCATCACGGTGCGTTTGGGCGTTTCGGGTGGAGATCATTGGAAGGCAATGATAACCGACAAACAAGCACGTGCAAATTTCATTGCACAAGTTGGTGCGGTGGTAAGCTCGTACAATCTCGATGGCGTTGACCTCGACTTTGAATGGGCCAATAAGCCACAAGAGTTTGAAAACTATAGCAAACTCATTGTCGAGATGAGGCAGGCGCTCGGCGAAAGTTCTTTATTCTCGGTCTCGTTGCATCCCATTTCATACAAGATTACCTCTGCGGCAGTCTCGGCTGTTAGTTATGCCTCGTTGCAATGTTACGGACCTTCTCCCATGCGCTTCCCTTATGCGCAATACACCAAAGACATTGAGCAAGTGCTTGCATACGGCATTCCGACTCAAAAATTAGTGCCGGGGCTTCCGTTCTTTGGGGTAAGCGAGTCGCAACCCCGCTCTGTAGTAGGATATGCTACTTTCGTGAAAGCGCAATTGATTACCGGTGCCGCCCAAAACAACGTGGTGTATAACAATCAGGAGTTTATATTGAACGGACAAGAGATGATTGCCCGTAAAACCAACTATGCTTTGCGTGAATCGCTACGCGGCATCATGTTTTGGGATTTGGCAATCGATGTTCCCATTACCAACCAACGATCGCTTTTGAAAGCCATCACCGAAACCGTCGAAGCAGCTTCTCATTGACCATCGATTTATTTTCTGCCGATCGCATGCGCGCGGCTTTGTAACCGAGCAATGCCTGTGATGGGCTTATTGTATTTGGCGTGAAATTGTGAGTCTGTCGGGGTTTTATATTAAAGTCGGCTCGTTGGTGCTGAAAAGGTCGTTTTTGCGCTAGATTGCAGCAATTTGTGTTCGAATGAAAAGTGATAAACTGTCGCTAGGATAGAGGCTTTTGCTAACCGAAAAGGAAACTGCTCGGCGGCGTTTTTCAAATCGACTTTTAAAATGATGGCAGATTGTTCTTTCGAGAAACATTTTGTTTGGCTCAAGTGTCAAATGCTTGCGTTCGGGTGTTTGGGGCTGAGCTACGGGGCATAGGAAGCACGCTCGCGGAGTTGAGGCGAAATGTCTTCGTTGAAACGTGAAAACGTTTTCAATGAAGACTGTTTTGCATTACCGTGAATACTGTTTGCATTCACCGTGAAAACTTTTCACACGCTTCGTTATAAGTAAAAATATTCACCGCGGTGACTAAAAAGACTCTTCACGAAAAGCAAACTAGCGACGCAAAAAAAGGAAAAGAGCTTTTTTTGAGAAGTAAATAAGGTTTTTACCAGAACCAAACGACCTTTTTGGCAAAACCATGCATGGTTCTTGCCACGACAAGGCAATGACCAGTCCAAAACCCGGCCACGACTAGCCGAAAACACCATTTCACCTCCTCGCAACCCCCATTTTCTAAACGTGAAAAATCCGTCAAAACTCCCCATCTACAACGCAAAACTCCCCCGAAAACCACTCCTCGCCGCTTCGAATACCATTTTACCTCTCCATCCAAACGACGGGTTATTGTATTTCCGGAAACAAAACAAGGCAACCCGAGAAGGTTGCCTTGCAGTATATTGAATTGAAGAAAATGATCGAACGAAATGGAATTGCTTTTAATGGCAATTTCCTTTAGGCACTTGCTTAATTAGGAGCGATGATGGCGATGACGCTGTTGTCGTCTTCGGCAGAAGACTCGGCGAGTTGCTTCAAGGTGCCCGAGAGTTTGTTGGCTGCGAGTGCTTCTTTCAACTCGGGAATGGTAAACTCGATCGTACATATCGGTGTGCTTGAAGCCAAGGAGAAGGAATACAAATCTACTTGTTTGCCGCTGTAGTCGTCGAGAGTTATCTTTTGCTTGTAGATGGCATTGTCGTTGCGATCTTGTATTAAGCAGTTGGCTTCGAAGGGGCCGAGTACCGATTTGTACCCGTCGGGCTTGTTTAGTACGGTTGTGATCATGAAGTTGTAATCGCTTGTTTGCATAAAGTAAGGCATAGCCGATCGCGGCGCACTCATGCTTAGATACGACGGAGTCTTTATGACGATGGGATGTAGAGTTTGTGATCGGTCAAACCGGAAGATGGTATCTTGCATCTTGCTATTGATGACAAATCCATCCGTATCAGGGGTTAACGTTCTCCATCTAGGCGGTACGATTGTAACCATTTCGCCCATTTGCATTTCCGCGCCTACTTGTATCTCGTCGTTTTCATATACAGGTATTTCTTTGACCAAACTGCCATCTGTTTTCGAAATCAAGACAAAGGATGTTCCGTATCCGCTAGGAAACTCGTCGTTGCTTTGTACCGGAGCATTGAGCATTGCATTGATTCGTTTCATCGCTTGCTTGGCGGCGATTGAGGCGTCATTGGCAATGAGCGTATTGTCATCGAAGTTGTAGAGCTCGTTCAATATGGCTCCGGTAGGAAGTCGTAGCAGTCGTTTAAATTGGCCATCGGGAGTATATACACAGATCTTTTGCTTGTCGCCGATGTATACTTCTTTCTTCTTTTCATCGTATAGGGCTTTGAAGATGTCGGTATATTCTTCGGGACCTTGCCCTTGTTTGTTGAACTTTGATAGAGGTGTACCGTTGCGGTCAAACAACATCACGTCGCCATTTTCCCGTTCTACGATTAAGATGGTATTTGATGTGATATCCGCAGGAGAGCTTTTAACTAAGTAGTCGGAGCCTTCTGCTTTGGGCTGCACATAAGTAACTTTGGCAAGTTGAGAGAGCTTTACTTCCTTGTCGGGATAGGTTTGCTGTACGTTGATTGATTGCAAAGGTTCTTGCTTTACGGTGGTTGTACACGAGGCCAGCAGTGCCGCAAAGGCAAAGCCGTAGATGCATGTTTTCTTCATGTTGTGGTATGCTTTAGATTCAAAGTAAATACAGTGTGTATTAAATGGTTAACAAAGTTAATGAAAAATAAGTTCTACGTTTCTACGAAATCTAAAGAAAGTAACCTCCGAGGGATACTTTATCGGGTATTCCTCGGAGGTTACTTTTCTTTCAAAAGGCTTTATGGCCTATTTATCGATTGTTTTACTTCTCTTCGTCTCTTCGCTTTAGTTCGTCTCTGATTTGCGAAGCGTACTCGTAGTTTTCTTTCTTCAAAGCATCTTGCAATTCTTGATTGAGTTCGTTTTTGCTCAAATCTTGCAATGTGTACGATACGGGTTGCGACTTGGCAGCCGGCTTTTCTTTTGTCTCTTCTTCTGCATCTTCCTGCATCGGGTCTACAGTGATTCCGGCAGCATCGAGCACCGATTCGTTTGCATAGATAGGGGCGTCGGAGCGCAATGCAAGAGCGATTGCGTCTGAAGTGCGCGAATCGATCGTTTGTTTGCTGGTACCGTTGTCAAACAAGAGTTCAGAGTAGAAGATACCGTCTTCGAAACGATAGATCATCACTTCGACAAGCTTTATATTGTAAGCTTTCGCAAAGTTTAGAAACAAATCGTGTGTAAGCGGGCGTGGCGGCTCGAGCTTTTCAATCGCGATTGCAATGGATTGCGCCTCGGCAGCCCCGATAATTACAGGAATACGTCTGTTTCCGTTTTCCTCTTCCAGTATCAAGGCATAAGCACCCGATTGGAGTTGGTTGGTTGTTATACCTTGTAGATTAAGTTTTACTTTCATGATCAAATCGTGAATAAGGTTGCTTTGATACAGTACAAAATAAGGAAAGTTATTTGACTCTTCAAAAACAATTCATTGTTTATTGTAATGTCGCAAAGTGAAGTTGTAAATGAAATCACGTTTTCTGCTTATATTTGCATAACAAGGATAGGTGAAAATCGGTTTGATCTTCACA
Source organism: Porphyromonadaceae bacterium (assembly GCA_003447595.1). Taxonomy (GTDB): domain Bacteria; phylum Bacteroidota; class Bacteroidia; order Bacteroidales; family CAMTPD01; genus UBA12018. The sequence continues at coordinate 3,621 of DLYT01000157.1, read as the reverse complement.
TGTTGTTTGCATCACGAAGGCGATGCTTTAGAGCAAACATCTCTATCCGGTTACTATTACATTAAACAATAAAAACAAGATTACTGTTTTGCTGCAAGTGAGTCATGGTAAAAGAAAACATGGATAATAAAGACGAAGTGTGTGTTTCCATACTGAATCCGCTGTGCGAGAATGAGAAGTTGGAGTTGCCTTTTTGTGAGTCGATCAAGGCGGGCTTTCCGAGTCCGGCGGCCGACTATGTCACGCAAGGTATTGATCTCAACGAAGTCCTTATCAAGAATAAGGCGGCTACCTTTTTGGCACGAGCAAGCGGGCACTCGATGTGCGATGCCGGTATTGACGACGGCGACTTGCTTGTGATCGATAAATCACTAACACCTCGAAACGGATCTGTTGCTGTGTGTTGTCTTGATGGAGAGTTTACCCTGAAGCGTATCGAAATAAAGGCGAAAGAGGTGTGGCTGATGCCTGCCAACGATTCCTTTAAGCCGATTCGCGTAACTGCCGAAAATGATTTCGTGGTGTGGGGAATTCTTACCTATGTTATCAAGAAATTTTGATAAATTCATAACTTTGTGAAACTAATAGCGTTCATATATGTATAAAGAGATATTTCAAATAATCGTATTGATGGCGAGCCAGCCCGGACGTACATGGGCGCGTCTTGCCAAATGGGAGGACAAAAAAGACGATTACCTAAGTAGATTTGTGTATCCGCTTATCGGAATGATGTCGTTGGCTGCCTTTCTCGGTGTGCTGTTTACCCGAAAAGAATTTGATATTCAAATCGCGTTGAAAGATTCGATTCGTGTACTTATCCAGTTTGCCGGAGGCTTTTACCTGGCTTCGGTACTGCTGCGCGAGGTGATGGAGCGTTACTTTCGTATCGATCTTAGCTTTAAGCAATGCCAACGCTTTGTGGCCTATGCGTCGTGTATTACGTACGCGCTGCAAATTGTGCTTACGTTGATTCCCGAGTTTTTCTTCCTTCAGATATTTGGGCTATACGCAATTTATATCATTTACGAAGGGGCGGAAGTGTTTATGCAGATACAAGAGACGACGCGCATGAAGTTTATGATCGTAGCGTCGATTGTTATTTTGGGTGCTCCTGCTATCGTAAAGGGAATTATTTCATTTTTAATGCCTTCCTTGTAGGCGCAAAACAAATGTGTTATGAAAGATAATAAGCCGAATAATATACAGATAAAGAACAAGCGTGCTACGTTCGACTATGAACTGATCGATACCTTTACGGCCGGTATCGTGCTTACCGGTACCGAAATCAAATCGATTCGTCAAGGGAAAGCCAGTTTGGTAGATACGTTTTGCTTCTTTGCAAAAGGCGAACTGTGGGTGAAAAACATGTACATCGCCGAGTACTTTTACGGCTCGTACAACAATCATGCGGCTCGTCGCGATCGTAAGCTTTTGCTCAATCGCAAGGAGCTGAAGAGTATCGAGGCGGCAACCAAAACAACCGGTCAGACTATTGTTCCGGTGCGTATGTTCCTCAACGAGCGCGGACTGGTAAAGGTGGTTGTGGCTACGGCGAAGGGTAAAAAATCGTACGACAAACGTAATTCATTGAAAGAGCGCGAAGACAAACGTGCGATGGATAGAGCGTTTAAGAAATAAGATGCAGTTGCTTAAAAGAATATGGGGAAGTGTGCGCAAGGCACTTCCCAAAGCTTTAAAGACCTGCCTTTGGTTATTTAAAATCATATTACCAATCTCGTTGCTGGTGCGTTTGCTACAGTATTCGGGTTGGCTAGACCTTTTTTCCGGTTATCTGAATCCGGTGTTTTCGGGAATGGGGCTTCCCGGCGAAACAGCAATCATCTTTCTTACCAGTATTTTTACTCCGCTTTATGCCCCCATTGCTTTGATTACATCCATGTCTCTTTCGGTGCGTGAAGCTACCATATTGGCCATGATGTGCCTCATCTCTCACAATCTTTTTGTAGAATGCTCGATTCAAGCCAAAACCGGATCTTCTTGGGTCGGAATGTTTATACTTCGCATTGTGATGAGCTTTGTAGCAGCCTTCTCGCTCAATGCGGTAATGCCGCAATACGATGCACTGATGGCGCAGTCGGGCGGTAGTGCCGTGGCATGCAACTCGCTGGGAGAGGTGTTTCTACTTTGGGCCGAAAGTTCGCTTTCGGTGATTGTAACCATTTTGTGGGTAGTAACGGCTTTGATGATTTTGCACTATGTGCTCGAGGAGTTTAAGCTGATGCGCAAGTTGTCGGGCTACTTCAAACCGCTGATGCGGGTGTTTGGTCTTTCCGATAATAGTGCGATGCTTTGGCTGATCGGTAATATGGTAGGGCTTGCTTACGGCGGGGCCATTATGATTGAACAAATCGATGAAAAACAAATAACGCTCGAAGAAAGCGATCTGTTGAACTATCACTTGGCAATGTCTCACTCTTTGCTAGAGGATTCTTTGATATTTTCGGCTTTGGGCATCCCTGTGTTTTGGGTCGTTGCTCCGCGTATCGTGTTTGCGATGGCGGTGGTATGGACCAAGCGTTTTCTAACGAATGCCTGGGAGCGAGTGCTTCAGGGTAGATTTAAAACCAGACAGAACTTAAATAGATGAGCAGAACTCAATTAATTGACCTACTAAAGGAGAGAATCCTTATTCTCGATGGCGGAATGGGTACTATGATTCAGACTTTCGGTCTTACCGAGCAGGATTATAGAGGTGAACGTTTTGCCGATTTTAAGCAAATGCTTAAAGGAAACAACGACCTGTTGTGTATAACACGTCCCGATGTGATTAAGTCTATTCACAGACAATATGTGGATGCGGGTGCGGATATCTTCGCAACCAATACTTTCAATGCCAACTCTATTTCGATGGAAGACTATGGCATGCAGGCGTATGTGAAGGAAATGAATATTGCGGCTGCACGCATTGGTCGTGAAGTTGCCGATGAATATATGGCCGAACATCCGGAGAAGAAGATCTTCGTAGCCGGATCGGTGGGCCCAACAAATAAGACTGCCTCGATGAGTCCGGATGTAAATAACCCGGCTTACCGTGCTGTAACGTACGACGATTTGTATGTTTCTTACAAAGAACAAATCGATGCGTTGATCGAAGGGGGCGTTGATATCGTATTGGTAGAAACGATCTTCGATTCACTTAACGCAAAGGCGGGACTTCATGCTGCAGAAGATGCGATTAAAGAGTCGGGCAAAGACTTGCCGATCATGGTGTCGGTGACGCTTTCGTCGCAAGGTGGTCGCACATTCTCGGGGCAAACGCTTACGGCGTTTCTTGCTTCGATTGCTCATGCCAACATTGTGAGCATCGGTCTCAACTGTTCGTTCGGTGCTTCGGATATGAAGCCTTACCTCGAAGAGTTGGCCAAAAATGCTCCTTACTATATTAGTGCCTATCCGAATGCAGGTTTGCCAAACAGCTTCGGGCAGTATGATGAGACGCCGGAGAAAATGGCGCCGCAAGTGCAAGAATACATCGACGAGCAGCTGGTAAACATTATCGGCGGTTGTTGCGGTACTACGCCGGGACACATTGCTCAGTATCCTCGCCTTATCAAGAATGCTACCCCGCATGTGCCTCCTGTAGTGGACGATGTGCTTCGC
>DLYT01000115.1:13497-18880 GCA_003447595.1 Porphyromonadaceae bacterium | reverse complement strand
GAAAAAGGATTGATGGACAAAGCTGCTGTATAGGATTGGAGTGCATCTTCTTTTTGGTTGAGGCGGCGCTGAATGGTGCCGAGATTTGACCATAAAAGAAAGTTGCGAGGGTTGGCAGGCTCTGTTCGCATCGCTTGCTTTAGTGTTTCGGCTGCGGCGCTGAGGCTGTCTTGTTCGATCAATTCAAACGATTTGTCGATCCATTGGTCGTAGGTTTGTGCTTGTATTCCGCAATAGGTAAGTATCGTAATTAATGTGATAAATATCTTTTTCATCGATGTTTTGTTTTTAGATCTGTTGTTTCTTGTTGATTAAGAGGTGATAGTCTGATGCAAACTTACGGATTTATTCGAATACGAAGTATGCATAAGTCTGTTAAAACCTGCAATAAAGAATCAAACTGTGCATAACGTATCGGCTTAATTTTCAAAATTATCTAACTTTGTATCCAGAATAATAATTTAATGACCAAGTTTATATGATTTCAGATTCAACTAAAGTTGATGCGTCTCAAAAGATCGCAGAAGAAGTGCACAAGGTAGCGAAAATGGATTTATCAGAATTTCTAGAAATGATCATACGTGAGGGCTCTCAATTTGCGGTGAAGCTCGGAGGCAAGATCGCTGTTGCTATTCTGGTATTTGTCATAGGTAAGTTCTTGATCAATCTAGTGGTTAAGATGATGCGTAAGTTGATGGAAAAGCGTAATTTGGATGCTTCAGTTCGCTCTTTTATCGACAGTTTTATTAATATCTTACTTACAATTATATTGATCTTTGCTGTGATCAGTGTGTTGGGTGTTGATATTACAGCGTTTGCCGCTTTACTTGCTTCTGCCGGTGTGGGTATTGGTATGGCATTGAGTGGTAACTTGTCTAACTTTGCAGGTGGACTTATCATTTTGCTTTTCAAACCATATCGTGTAGGTGATGCGATCGATTTTCAAGGAGTAGTTGGGGCTGTGAAAGAAATTCAGATCTTTCATACCATTATGACTACGTTCGATAATAAGACAGTATATATTCCAAACGGATCTTTGTCGTCAGGTATCATTACCAACTTTACACACCAACAATACCGTCGTGTAGACTGGGTGATTGGTGTAGAGTATGGAACAGATTACGAGTATGTAAAGTCGGTTTTACAGGAAATGATTGATGCAGATAAACGTATTATGAATGATCCGGCTCCATTTATTGCATTACATCAATTGGCCGATAGCTCGGTAAATGTAACCATGCGTTGTTGGGTAAAATCGCCAGATTATTGGGATGTTTATTTCTCAATGAATCAAAAGATCTATTCTACATTCAATCAAAAAGGTATTGGATTCCCATTCCCTCAATTGACAGTTCATCAGGCAAAGAACTAATCAGCCTGATTTAATAAAATAAAGAATCCCCGGTATCGCAGCCTGAGAATATGTACTTCTCAAGAGCTTGTCGATACCGGGGATTCTTGTTTTATTCTACTACCGGCGCTGTTGCTTCGGATTCTGTATTTGTTGTGTCTGCAATAGGAGCAGCTGCTTGATTTGCATCTTTGCCCGCTAATTTGAAGTTGAGGTATTCAATCTTTTTCATCGCTTTTTCCTTTTCCTTCATCAGTGTATTGATGTCGGTAAGTACGATGGATAGTTGCATGGTTGCAGCAATTGCTTTTTTATCTAAATCAGAGAGGTAGATCACATAAGGTTTCTCTCCTTCATATTCAACTTTGATTCTGTCTTTCAGATGATCGGTAATAAACTGCGCCATCTCCAGTGCTTTTTCTCCTTTGTAGGTTACAATCTCACTTTTCATCCCTGCGTCGTCGAAGCGGAAGTTGTTTCCTCCGTCGTAGGCTATTTGAGGAGATTCAACGAAAAAGCCGTCTTTGGTGCTTAGCTTGATAGAAACGTGTTTGATTGGTAGCTTGCCATAATAGACACTTCCTATATACATTTCTCCGTTTTCATTAACGCCCGAGCGGATATAGCAACGTTCTACGTTTCGATCTACAGTTTGCTGTTTGTAGATATAGTTGCCAATATCTTCATAACCTAACTCTTTCTCAAATGTAAAGTTCTTTGCCAAATCTACTGCTTCTTGTTGCTTGATCGGGATAAGGCTGTCGCAATATTGGATGTTGCGCTCTTGCTCTTTGATCTCTACTCTGCGTGAAAGAGCCAATCCTTCTCTAAGTACATTAAATTCTTTTGGATACAAAGACTTGATACTGTCTATCGTAGTTTTAGCCTCTGCGTATGCTCCATTGGAATAAAGGGTTTCAGCTTCGCTTAGCATTGCTTTCGCATTCTTCTCGTTGTCGTTGCATGCCGAAAATACAAGCAGCAAAGCAGCGAATAATACACTATTTTTCATATTGAATTCTGTTTTCCGAAGTTTCTCAATTTCTCTGCAAATGTATGAATTATTGCATAATCCATGCATTTAAGCTTGGCTTTTCCTATCTTTGTGTATCTAAATTTTTATAGAATATGTATATAGATCAAGATGATATTTTAAAGCACCTTGAGGGGAAACTCTTTAGAGTAGTGCAGGAAGCTGCGGATGAATTGGGGCTTGAAACATACGTGATCGGTGGATATGTACGCGATATATTTCTAAACAGAGGATCGAAAGATATTGATATAGTTGCCGTAGGAAGCGGTATTACACTGGCCGAAACCGTAACAAAAAAACTAGGAAAGCCGGCAAAGCTTTCCGTATTCAAAAACTTTGGAACTGCTCAGGTTAAGTATAGAGATACGGAACTTGAATTTGTAGGAGCTCGTAAAGAGTCGTATCGTGCCGATTCGCGAAAGCCAATTGTAGAAGATGGCACATTAGCGGACGATCAAAATCGTCGCGACTTTACCATCAATGCGTTGGCTATTTGTCTCAACAAAGCACGCTTTGGTGAATTGGTAGATCCGTTTGGCGGTATTCAGGATATGGAGGAGCTTACCATTCGTACTCCACTCGATCCGGATATCACGTTTAGCGATGATCCGTTGCGTATGATGCGTGCCATTCGTTTTGCTTCGCAGTTGGGCTTCTTTATTGATCCCGATATTTTTGATGCAATTGAGCGTAACAAGCACCGTATCGAAATTGTATCGAAAGAGCGTATTGTAGATGAATTGAACAAAATAGTTCTTTCTCCAAAACCATCGGTTGGCTTTAACTTGCTTGAGAGGTGTGGTTTGTTGGAGCTTATCTTCCCTGAAATGAAAGCCTTGAAAGGGGCCGAAACAAAAGACGGAGTAGGGCATAAGGAGAATTTTGCACATACACTGATTGTGCTCGACCAGTTGAGCAAACGAACCGATGACTTGTGGTTGCGTTGGAGTGCAATTCTGCATGATATTGCCAAACCGGTTACGAAGCGTTTCGACAAGCGATTGGGATGGACTTTCCATAACCATAACTTTGTTGGAGAGAAGATGATTCCGGGAATCTTTCGACGTATGAAACTTCCGCTCAATGAGAAGATGAAATATGTACAGAAGATGGTTTCGTTACACATGCGTCCGATTGTATTGGCCGAAGAGGAGGTAACTGATTCTGCGGTGCGTCGTTTGCTTTTTGATGCCGGTGAGGATATTGATGATCTAATGATGCTTTGCGAAGCGGATATTACATCAAAGAATCCGGCTAAAGTAAAACGTTTTCTAGGAAACTTTCAATTGGTACGTCAGAAGCTGAAGGATATTGAAGAGAAAGACCGTGTGCGTAATTTCCAACCTCCGGTAAGTGGAGAGGAGATTATGGTAACGTTTGGTCTACCTCCATGTCATCAAGTGGGCGAAATCAAAATGGCAATTAAAGATGCGATACTTGACGGCATCATTGCCAATGACTATGAAGAAGCAAAACTTTATATGGTGGAGATTGCCGAAAAGCTTGGCATCGAACCTGTAAAATAAGCATATAAAAGACAAGCGGTCACTCAACTGAATGGGTGACCGCTTTTTTTATGAGTTGAGGCGGTTTATTTGCTTCACACCTTTTACTGTTGATATCTTTTTTACAAGAGCATTGAGTGAGACGTTGTCTTTGACCAATACGGTAAATGTACCTTGGAATAGTCCGTCGACGGTATCTATGTTGAGCGAACGAAGTGTAACTCCGTTTTCTTTTGAGATAACCGATGTGATATTGGTAACGATAGCGATATCGTCTCGTCCAATAACTCGTAAAGTTGCGGGATAACCTATGCTAGACTTGCCCGACCACCTTGCTTTTACAATACGGTAGCCAAAGCGGTTAAACATCTCGTGTGCATTGGGACAGTCCATCTTATGTATTTTGATTCCTTGGGTGGAAACAAAGCCAAACACCTCGTCTCCGAAAATCGGAGTACAGCATTTTGCCAGTTTATATTCTATACCACTCAAGTTGCGGTCTATAACCAATACATCCTCTTTGCCTGAGACTTCTTCTACCGGAGTAGGAGCAACATATTCACTGGCGCTACGTGTAGCGGTGTGATCTTGCATCTCTTTATCACGTCGCTCAATTTCAAGATACTCATCGATTACATGATTGACTTCGAGGCGTTCTTCTGCAATGTCGAGATAAAAGTCGGTAACAGTTTTGAACCCTTTTTTCTTGATAAGGCGCATTAAAGTGCTTTCGTCTTCATCGATCTTGCGATTTTTGAAGCGACGTTGTAGCAGCTCTTTTGCCATATCAACAGATTGAGCAGCTTGTTCACGTAGAGCCTGCTTGATCTTAAGCTTCGCTTTACTTGTTGTTACATAGTTGAGCCAATCTCGCTTGGGGGTTTGTGATGGAGACGTTATGATGTCTACTTGATCACCACTGTTCAATTGATATTTGATAGGAACATTACGGTCGTTTACTTTTGCGGAAACACATCTACTTCCCAGTTTGGTATGTATTGCAAAAGCAAAGTCGAGAATCGTAGCCCCTTTTCTTAACTGTATAAGTTCTCCTTTTGGAGTGAACACGTAAATTTCGTCGCTGTAAAGATTCATTTTAAAATCTTTAATCAGGTCTGAAGGTGTGCTGCTTTTATTCTCAAGAGCTTCACGAACGTTATTCATAAACTCATCGAGACCGCTTTCACTTTTAATTCCTTTGTATTTCCAGTGAGCCGCAAAACCACGCTCTGCAATTTCGTCCATTCGCTTGGTTCTGATCTGTACCTCTACCCATTTGTTTTGAGGTCCCATTACCGTGATGTGCAACGATTCGTAACCGTTCGATTTCGGAATAGAAATCCAGTCTTTGAGTCGATTTGGATTGGGTTGAAACATATCGGTGATAATAGAATATACCTGCCAACAATCAGAGCGTTCTTTGTCAAGAGGCGTATCTAGCACAATGCGAATAGCAAATAGGTCATAGATCGATTCGAACTCGACCTTCTGTTT
>DLYT01000115.1:0-13199 GCA_003447595.1 Porphyromonadaceae bacterium | reverse complement strand
CGTGAAGCTTTCGTTTCATTCAGTTTCTTTTTGATATAATCAAACGTACTTCTATCTGTATATTTTAATGTAAGGTCTTCTAGCTCCGATTTTATTTTGTATAAGCCCAATCGGTGAGATAATGGAGCATATAGGTAGGAAGCTTCCATTGCCAACTGTACACGATCTTCTTCACTTTTGATTTGCTTACCTCTTCGCATCAAACAGACACGGTCGGCAATCATTATTAAGATGACACGCATATCTTCGGCAAAGGAGAGGAGAAGGCGTCTGAAGTTTTCGGTATCGATAGCTACGTTACGAGCATAAAGATCGGAGGTACGAAGCAAACAGTTGATGATGTGAGTAACATCGGCTCCGTACATTTTCTCGATTTCCTCGATTGATATAGCTCCTTTCATAACCGGGCGGTACAATAAAAGAGCTAAGATGGGAGTTCTTCTCAAACCAATTTCTCTTGTTGCAATAAGGGCGGTATCGAGATTACGAAGTAATCCGTTTATCTCATTTCTGTCGCGACTGAAACAGTTCTTGTCTACCATTTGTCGGATCAGCTGCTTTGTTTTAGGTAAATCGTCCGGTTCCAGATACGGATAAACGTCGTGAAGGAGTTTGCGATACTTGCTTTTAAACTCATTCAATTCCGAAGTTGTGAAAAAGGGAGCTGCTTCCATAAGAATAAACGGTTTGATCGTGTTGTAAAATTATCTTTTTTATCCGACAATTTATGCTGTTGATATTTTTATTTCGATAAATTTGCAATATTCACATAGTCAATTAAACACGCAGAAATAATATGTTTACATCGAAAGATCTTGAGATCCTTAAATCAAAAGGACTAACACAAGCCGAGATCGAACAACAGCTCGACGACTTTAAAAAGGGGTTTCCTTACCTCAAAATTGAAGCTTCGGCAACGATCGACAAAGGAATATTAAAGGTGAAATCGCAAGATAGAGCTAAGTTTATTGAAACATGGGACAATTATTTGCAACATAAGAGAGAAGTACTGAAGTTTGTACCGGCCTCTGGTGCTGCAAGTAGAATGTTCAAAGATCTCTTCTCTTTTCTTTCTGCTTCGTATAGTGAACCGACCACCGCGGCAGAGGTTTACTTCTTTGATAATATTAACAAGTTTGCCTTCTTTAATGACCTGAATCAAATCTGCTTGAAGAAGTTTGATACTTCTATTATTGGGCTTATTAATAAAGGAGAGTATAAAAAGGTAGTGTCTATGCTGTTGCAATCTGATGGCTTGAATTATGGAAAGCTGCCAAAAGCATTGCTTAAATTTCACACCTACGGACAACGTACGCGCACTGCACTTGAAGAACATTTGTCTGAAGGAGCTTTGTATGCGAAGAATAGCAAAGGGAATGTAAACATCCACTTTACAGTGTCACCGGAGCATGAGAGATTGTTCAGAAATGTACTTGATAAAAAGAAAAACTTCTATGAGAATAGTTATTCGGTACATTATAATGTAGGTTTTAGTACTCAGAAGTCTAATACCGATACGATTGCTGCCGATGCGAATAATGAACCTTTCCGCGATAACGGAGAGCTTCTTTTCCGTCCTGGAGGACATGGAGCACTGATTCACAATCTGAATGACTTAGATGCAGACATTATTTTCATCAAAAATATAGACAATGTAGTTCCTGATTCACTTAAAGGGTCTACCATTATTTATAAAAAACTATTGGCTGGTATTTTAGTTGCTTATCAAGAGCAAATATTTGAGTATTTGACAGCAATTGAAGCAGGACAATACGACCATGAGAAAGTACTGGAAATGGTACATTTCTTACAAAACGAACTCAATGTACGTCATCACGATTTGAAGAATATGGAAGACGGAGATTTGATTCTTTATATCAAAGATAAATTGATGCGACCTATTCGTGTATGCGGTATGGTGCGTAATGTAGGTGAACCCGGTGGTGGACCATTCTTTGCGGTGAATCCCGATGAGTCTGTCTCATTGCAGATCCTTGAAAGCTCGCAGATCGATATGGAAAATCCAGAGGCTAAAGCAATGTTTGAACAAGGAACACACTTTAATCCGGTAGATTTGGTATGCGGTGTAAAGAACCATAAAGGCGAAAAATACGACTTGTTGCAATTTGTAGATCCTGCAACAGGTTTCATCTCCATTAAGTCGAAAGACGGGAAAGAGTTAAAAGCTCTCGAACTTCCGGGATTGTGGAATGGCGCGATGTCTAACTGGAATACCGTGTTTGTAGAAGTCCCTATCGAAACATTCAATCCGGTTAAAACCGTAAATGATTTGTTACGTCCAGAACATCAGGCTTAACAGCGAGAACTCTTACTAGATTATTAAATACAGAAAATCCCTTATTTTACATGTTTACGAAGACGTAAAATGTAAAGTAAGGGATTCTTTTATTTTAAATATATGCGTTGATTAAATAGAAGGCAACTCCCATGGAGCACGGTAGTTAGGAACTAAGTACTTGTTAGCATCGCTATCATTCGTAAATTGGGTGCCATCCCAAATCAATTTATTCCCTGTGCGATAAGCAATGTTACCAAGCTGTGAAAACTTTGCAATGTGTGCACCAATTTCAATGTTTGCATTGCAGTTTGGATTGCGATCTTTGATGCATTGCAAATGGTTTTTTACATGCAGATTCAGTCCGCCTTCACCGTATGCTTTTTGCAAGGCAACAGCCTCCATACGAGCTTTGCCATTTACATTCTCAGGAATAACTTCCCATCCGCCACGATCTATCACTAAAGTACCGTTCTCTCCTACAAAACCTAAGCCGTGATTACGTCCGTAAGCTCCGTCATTAATCCCGATTGCATGATCCCAAAGAACGGTGAATCCGTCGAATTCATAAATGGTTTGAAGTAAATCCGGTGTTTCGCAAGCATCGTTGGGATATCCAAACTTACCACCCGATGCCATGATTGAATTAGGTGCAGTTACATCCATTCCATACAAAGCATAGTCAAGTAAGTGTACACCCCAATCGGTCATTAAACCTCCGGCATAATCCCAAAACCAACGAAACGTAAAGTGAAAGCGATTCGGATTGAAAGGTCTTTCTTGTGCCGGACCTAACCACATGTCATAATCGACACCTTTGGGTGGAGTTGTATCGGCTTGTACCGGAATTGACGGACACCAACCTTGATAGGAGAAAACACGTACAGTTCGGATTTTTCCCAATTTGCCGCTGTGAATAAAGTTGACCGCATCTTGCCAGTGCGGATCGCTGCGTTGCCATTGTCCCACTTGCACTACTCGATTGTACTTTTGTGCTGCGTTTACCATAATGTTGCACTCTTCGATGCTATTGCCCAGCGGCTTTTCGCAATACACGTCTTTACCAGCTTGACAGGCCGCTACCATTTGCAGGCAGTGCCAATGGTCTGGAGTTCCCACAATAACAACGTCTACATCTTTATTGTCGATTAGTTTGCGCCAATCTTTATAGAGATGTTTTACTTTTCGGCCTTGTATTTTCTCTGTATCAGCAGCGCGTTGATTCAACACCGACTCGTCTACATCAGCCAAAGCAATACATTCTACTTCCGGATTGTTAAGAAAGGCTTGCAGATCAGAGAAGCCCATTCCTTTACAACCGATCAGCCCTACTTGAATCTTATCATTCAAGGATACAGATGTATTATTTGCTCTAATTAAAAACGGACTAGCAGTAAGTCCTAGTCCAAGCGCAGAGGCTTGTTTAATAAAGTTTCTACGAGAAGTCATATGTATAGGTATTAGATTGTGGCGTTAAATTAAATAAAAGATGTAAGAGAGACACTATATATATACTTAAAAATGAGAGATTTTATTCTTGTTTGTTTCTAATAGTGTAAATCGAATAAACTAAAAAAGGATAGATTCTCAGATGAATCTATCCTTTTAGCATTACCTATAAAATATGAAATATCTTTTGTGAAGAATATTTTTCAAAGAAAGAAGAGTGGAATTACAAACGATAACCCAACCCTAACATAAAGTAGATATTGTACATCTTGTATGATATTCCATCAAAGTTGGATGGGAAGATTGGCACAACACCCCAAGTCAGTTGACCTGCAAGAAACATCTTGCGGGTAAAATTCCAGTCGGCATTTGCTTGAAAACCAAAGTCGACCTTTTTTACTTCATCCGAGAAATCAAATGTAGCTTCGTCCACTTGGATTTTGTCTCCTGTAGGTCCGCCCGAGCGGATATAGCCATCGTAGGCAGTTCCTTCAAATTGTGCATCTTGCAAGAAAGCTGTGTAGACGCCAAGTCCAAACTCCCATTTCGAATTTGGCTTGAATGATGCTAGAACCGGAACTGTGATATATCCGTTTTTAGCTCGTGTTTTATTTTTACCGGAAAACGTTCCTGAGAAGATTCCCGTATTAGTACCTTCACCTACAGTTAGCTTGGTTTGCATATACAACACATCTGCACTGATAGACATCCCTTTGATGTCGATGCCAATACCGGCTGTAAGTCCCCATTGTGGATTAAACCAACGAGTAATATGAAAATCGAGAGTAGGAGCAAACAGAGGGTGATAATAATTTATCTTTCTGATTTCTGCCGGAAGAGGTAGCGGAGTCGTTCCTCCGAAGTTTTGACCGGCAAAAACTTTATATTCCCACTTCTTGAATGATTCTTGGGCTTTTGTTTGTTGCGTAGCGAATAAAACAATCATTGCTATGCAAAATGTATATAGAATTCGTTTCATACTTATTCTTTGTTTGATTCCGTTATTATACTTAGGTTATCCACAATGAGTGTACTACCTATACAACCTTCATATCTGTCACCATAGAAACTAGAGGCTAGAATAATAGCCAATTTGTAGGTTTCATTGTCGAAGTCAGGTTCTTTTCTATACTCAAATTCAACATCGAACTGAACGAACCCATCTCCAACTGTAGAACTATGTGCAGGATTCTTGGTAATAGCCACGATGTTAGGATCTGTCATAATGTTAGTACCGTCCAATGATTTTACGGTGTCGTCTGTTTTATAAAGAACAGAGTAAATGGCGCAAGAATCTTTCATACCCGGTTTCGGATTGCCATCTTTACCAATATAGTCGCCGGTTCCAGCTTTGTAGTTGTAATAACCGGTAAGACGTATCGGTTTTTTCTTTTCATTATAAGGTTGACCAAATAGTGTTGCTTTCAATGGATCTTTCAATGCATTTAAAAGATTCATAGTTCCCGTAAATAACGAACCCGATACAATAGGAATATATTGAATATTCATAATATTTCCCGGTCCTTCTTTGGTTACAAGTTTAGCTGCATACTTTCCTGACTGTGCAATCTCTGTAGGAAAAACAGGGTATTGATCAGCATTAGGAAACTGTTGGTATACCGACACACCTTGGTTACTAGTAGACCAAATACGCTGAATTTGGTCGTTGACAATTTCTACAGGCGTTTTGTATTTGTATCTTGTGTTTTCTTCCCAATAATCGAAGTTGTATTCAAATGAATTTTGTTTGATTAATTGAACAAGATAAATACGTTTGTTTTTCTTGTCTTGAGAAGTAACCGTATAGGCTACACTTTTTGTAAAGTTTTCGGGGGTTCCTGATGCTGGAGATATCGTTGCTCCCTCTGTAATACCGATGGTTGGAGCAATGTTAGAAATATCTGCATCTTGGGTTACATAGATAGAAATGGAATTTTGGTTGAATACGGGTTCTCCTATTGCAACGTTTCCTGGTAACGAAATACTAAGAATATCTGCTTCCGGATTAAGTGGAGCATCTTGAATACAAGAGGTTGCACCAAGTAGAAGAATCAGTAACAGGCTCAAATGTTTTAGTTTCATATCTGTTTTCTAAATTGATTTCACAATTAAAAATCTGTAGAATAACTCCGAATCTAAATGTTGGGTTTATTGCAAACAAATTTATAATTGTGGCAAAAGTAGATAAATTTATAGCAAAGTTGTTTCTCTTTCCTTTCGATTTAACGTGGAAAGCCTCTATTTTTGTTACTTTTTTAGAAGTTGAGTGTGCTGAAAACAACTAAATAGTTATGATTTAAACACGGAGGAGATGTTTTATGTTTTCATCGCGAGGTGAGATATAACCTTTTTATTCTTAGCGTGTTTATTAGAAATAGACTTTGTTGTAGAAGAAACAGATCGATATGCAAGGATATCGAATCAATGGTGATTTTACGATAAAAGGTTTTGATTTTTTTGCAAATTGCATGTGTGGAGCATATCGGACTCGAACCGATCACCTTTAGACTGCCAGTCTAACGCTCTAGCCAGATGAGCTAATGCCCCGAAAGGTGTTCAAGGCAAATGTAACATTAATTATAGAAATAACAACTATCTTTGTAGCTATAAAATTACTACCGCAATGATTATTTATAATACAACATTTCATATTGATAATGACTCACATCACGAGTTTATCGATTATCTAAAAAAAGAATTTATTCCTCAGTCTCTAGCAAGTGGATTACTTACACGTGCGCGTTTGTCGCGTATCTTATCGCAACACGCTGATGAGGGTGAAAGTTATTCGTTGCAATATCACGTAAACGATAATGCTACTTTGAATGAATGGATTACTAAAGAAGGACAAGCGTTGCAACAATCTTTAGTATTGAAATTTAAAGAGAAAGTAGTTGGTTTTACAACGCTACTCGAGGAGGTAGAGTTGGATGATTAAAGATCGAATTATATTGGGAATCGACCCCGGAACTACAGTGATGGGGTATGGAATTTTGCGTGTCACAGGAAATAAACCGGCATTAGAGGTAATGGGTATTCTTGATTTGAGTAAATACACTGATCATTATCTCAAGTTGCGTCGCATCTTTGAACGGGTCGTGGCTCTTGTAGACGAGTATCATCCCGACGAGTTAGCTATCGAAGCTCCCTTTTTTGGAAAGAATGTACAGAGTATGCTCAAATTGGGTCGTGCTCAGGGAGTAGCAATGGCTGCAGCTTTGTCTAGAGACTTGCCAATCTATGAATATGCACCGTTGAAAATAAAGATGTCGATAACCGGTAATGGAGGTGCATCAAAAGAGCAGGTAGCAGATATGTTGAAACGTTATCTAAAGATTCCGCAAGAAAACATGCTTCCACAGTTAGATGCAACAGATGGATTGGCTGCGGCACTTTGTCACTATTTTCAGTCCAATCGTCCGGTTGCAGATTCTAAAGTAAAGAGCTGGAAAGACTATGTCAATAAAAATCCGGGTAAAGTAGTCAAATAACTTTACTCAATAAAAAAGCGTGGTTACACAAAGGTATTTCTACTTTTGGTAACCACGCTTTTTATATAATTGGGTTGTATTAGATAACGCCTTGATCAATCATTGCTTTGGCTACTTTCATAAACCCGGCAATGTTTGCTCCTTTTACATAGTTGACATATCCATGTTCATCGGTACCATATTTTACGCATTGCTCATGGATATTAATCATGATTTGCTTCAAACGGCTGTCTACCTCTTCGGCTTCCCATTGCAGGTGCATCGCATTCTGCGTCATTTCGAGTCCGGAGGTTGCTACACCACCAGCGTTTACAGCTTTGCCCGGAGCATAAAGCATTCTATGCTCGATCATATAATCTGCTGCTTCGGCCGTACAGCCCATGTTTGAAATTTCGCCGACACACATAACTCCATTTTTATGAAGTAATCGAGCATCGGCTTCATCTAGTTCGTTTTGCGTTGCGCAAGGAAGAGCGATGTCGACCTTTTGTTCCCAAGGCTTTTTACCTTCGAAGAATTCAACATTGTATTTCTCTGCATAAGGAGCCACAATATCTTCGCCCGAACTGCGCAATTCTAGCATATAATCGATTTTGTCGCCTTTGATTCCATCCGGATCATACACATATCCGTCGGGACCAGAGATGGTAACCACTTTTGCTCCCAGTTCGGTAGCCTTGATCGCCGCGCCCCAAGCCACATTTCCAAATCCGGAAATGGCAACAGTTTTATCGTGCAAACTCATTCCTTGTGCTTTGAGCATCTCATCTACAAAGTACAATCCGCCAAAACCGGTAGCTTCGGGGCGAATGCGAGAACCACCATAATCGAGACCTTTTCCGGTGAATGTGCCTGTGTTTTCGCGAGCAAGCTTCTTGTACATTCCGTATAGATAGCCAATTTCACGAGCCCCTACGCCGATGTCTCCGGCTGGAACATCGGTGTCGGGACCAATGTTGCGCCATAGTTCGAGCATAAATGCTTGGCAGAAGCGCATGATTTCACCGTTCGATTTTCCACGAACGCTAAAGTCCGATCCTCCTTTTGCTCCACCCATCGGTAGGGTAGTAAGTGCATTTTTGAAGGTTTGTTCAAATCCTAAAAACTTAAGAATGGAAAGATTTACGGATGCGTGAAAGCGTAAACCTCCTTTGTATGGGCCAATTGCATTGTTAAATTGTACACGGTAACCTAGATTTACCTGAATATCGCCTTTGTCATCTACCCACGGAACTCTAAATGTTAGGATTCTATCGGGCTCGACCAAGCGTTCTATGATTCGAGCTTTTTCAAACTCAGGATGTTGATTGTATACATCTTCGATGGAAAGTAAAACTTCTTTTACTGCCTGAAGATACTCGTGTTCGCCGGGGTGTTTTGCTTCCAGCGCTGCTATAATTTGTTCGGTTTTCATAACTAGCCGTTTTACTTAGTTATTGTGATTTATCATATTTATAAATACCATTCGTTTTTTATATAAAACAAACGAACAGGGGCAAATGTATTGATTAAAACGAATAAACAAACTTTTTTATATACTTTTGAGAATAAAATTTTATCATTTGTCTATGAGTACCATTCCGAATATAAAGAATTTGGTTTTTAAGGACACATCTTTTGCTACCTTAATGCGGCGTCGAGTTTACAATGTGTTACTAATTGCCACAAAATACGATGCATTTATGCTTGAAGACGATGGGCGTGTCGATGAGCAGATTTTTAACGAATACACTTCCCTTAACCTACGTTATCCACCTCGCTTTACACAAGTAACCACACAAGAAGAGGCAATGGATGAGCTTAGTTTTGGTAATTTTGAATTAATCATTTGTATGCCCAACATGGACAACAGCGATACCTTTGCTGCGGCCAAGCATATCAAAGAGCACTTCCCCCATATTCCGATCGTTGTTCTTACTCCGTTTTCGAAGGAAGTATCAAAGCGAGTTGCGCAAGAAGACCTCAGTGCAATTGATTATGTGTTTAGCTGGTTGGGAAATACCGAACTCCTTTTGGCGATTATCAAGTTAATAGAGGATAAGATGAACGTAGAGGCCGATGTGAGTTCGGTGGGAGTACAGGTGATTCTTCTTGTTGAAGATTCGGTTCGTTTTTACTCCTCTGCTTTGCCTCTTATATATCGTTATGTGTTGGAGCAATCGAAAGAGTTTTCAAAAGAAGCGTTGAATGAACACAATCAGATGCTTCGTATGCGCGGACGTCCCAAGGTTTTGTTGGCACGTAATTATGAAGAGGCTGTTGAGATATACACGATGTATCAAAAAAACATGCTTGGAATCATTTGTGACATGAGTTTCAAGCGAGAGGGCGTGAAGGATAAGTTGGCCGGATATAAGTTTGGTCACTTTATCAGAAAGAAAGACCCTGTATTGCCGTTAATCTTTGAATCGTCCGAATCGATTAATCGAAGCTATGCTTATGAGTTGAATGCTTCTTTTATAGATAAAGGGTCGAAAAGTTTTCCTCAAGACCTTCGTAATGAAATCACCCAAGATTTCGGATTTGGGGACTTTGTAATTATCAATCCGATTACGCGTACCGAGATTATGCGCATTCGAGATTTGAAAGACTTACAAGTAAAACTGTACTCTATTCCCGATGAGTCATTGGTGTACCACCTTTCACGCAATCATTTTTCTCGTTTCTTTTATTCCAGAGCAATGTTCCCTCCGGCAGAGTTGTTGAAGGGAATCGACGTCTCCGACTTCAAAGACATGAATGAGGCCCGTCAGGTAATCTTTGATGCGATTGTACAATATCGTAAAATGAAGAATACCGGTGTGATCGCGATCTTTAAGAAAGAACGATTTGATGAATATTCGGATTTTGCACGTATTGGTAACGGCTCGTTGGGTGGAAAGGGTAGAGGACTTGCTTTTATGGGAACCATGATCAAACGTTATCCCGAGTTGAATTGGCATGATAACTTTGCTGTTCGAATACCCAAAACCGTAGTGATCTGTACCGATATCTTCGATCAATTTATGGAGTCGAACAATCTCTATCCTATAGCTTTAACCGAACTGCCCGATGAAGAAATGCTGCGTTACTTTTTGCGAGCGAAACTTCCCGTATCACTGGTTGAAGACTTGATGGCCTTTTTCGAAGTGGTAAAATCACCGATTGCCGTGCGCTCCTCGAGTTTGCTCGAAGATTCGCATTATCAACCTTTCGCCGGAATTTATTCAACCTATATGGTTCCGCACGAAGATGACAAATACGAAATGCTTCGAAAACTAAGTGATGCAATCAAAGGTGTGTATGCTTCGGTGTTTTTCAAAGACAGTAAAGGGTATATGACTGCGACCTCTAATGTGATTGATCAGGAAAAAATGGCCATTGTTTTGCAAGAAGTGGTGGGGAGTACCTATGGAGATCATTTTTATCCTACCATATCGGGAGTAGCTCGTTCGCTCAACTTTTACCCGATTGGCAATGAAAAAGCAGAGGATGGTATTGTAAACATCGCATTAGGACTAGGGAAATACATTGTTGACGGAGGGCAAACACTACGTTTTTCGCCACAACACCCACATAATATATTACAGTTAAGTACGACCGATTTTGCTTTGCGTGAGACGCAAGTACGCTTTTATGCGCTTGATCTCAAAAGTATAGCAAAAGAGATATCCATAGATGATTCATTCAATTTATTGCGTCTGTCTGTAAAGGAAGCCGATAAAGATGGGTCGCTTCGATATATTGTTTCTACCTACGATCCGTATGATCAAATGATTCGCGAAGGATACTATCCGGGCGGACGTAAGATTATTTCATTCTCGAATGTGTTGCAACATGATGTATATCCGTTGGCTTCTACGCTCAACTTTATACTCAAGTGTAGCCAGGAAGAGATGGGGCGTCCGGTAGAAATTGAGTTTGCGATGAATATAGACCATGGAAGTAATACGGCTGTTTTTTATCTTCTTCAGGTACGTCCTATTGTAGATAATAAAGAGTTGATTGACGAAGACTTGCATGACGTGTTGCAAGAGGATACGATTATTACTTCGCGTCAGGCATTGGGGAATGGTATTCAAAGCGATGTTTTTGATATCGTATATGTAAAAAGCAATGCTTTCAATGCGAGCAAGAATCAATTGATTGCTTATGATATCGAAAAGCTGAATAAAGAATTTGTAGCTGAAGACAGAGGTTATGTGTTGGTGGGCCCCGGCCGATGGGGATCTAGTGATACTTGGTTGGGGATTCCGGTAAAATGGCCACACATCTCAATGGCTCGTGTTATTGTAGAATCGGGTCTCGAAAACTATCGAATAGAACCGAGTCAAGGGACACACTTTTTTCAGAATCTGACCTCTTTTGGTGTTGGTTATTTCACGATCAATCCATTTAATAAAGACGGGTGGTTTGATGAAGACTTCTTAAACGCACAAACGGCTCTTCATGAAACGGAATATCTAAGACATGTCCGTTTTGAAAAGCCGATTGTGGTAAAAATAGATGGAAAGAAAAGTTTGGGAGTTGTCCTTAAACCTTAAATAATTCTTCCGCTTGTTGCAGTGTTTCGGGTTTGCCTACATCGAGCAGTTGTAAATGCTCGGCCGGGTAGGCCCGAAGATCTGCTTTTGCAGCAATAGATAAATAAAAGTTGATGATAGGAAACTTGCCTGTCCACTCATCCATCCATTCAAATATTTCAGGAGATAAAACGTGTATTCCACTGAAAGCGTACTCTTCATATCTCGAAGGGTCGAAGTCGGGAAAATAGGATTTAATCTCTCCGGTTTCTTTATTCTTCCATCCCGAAAGACGGTTTTGTTTGTCAAACAAAAGGTATCTGCTCGTTTTGCGCTTGCTTACTACCAGCGTAGCCAATGCTTCGGAATTGAGATGTGATTCATATACCTCCTTTAAATCTACGTTGGATAAGATGTCGACATTATGTACCAGGAAAGGCTCTTCACCTTCGAGTAAGTGTCTTGCATTCTTGATTCCACCGCCGGTGTCGAGTAGATAGTCGCGTTCGTCTGCAATGTGAATTTCGATACCAAAGTTACCATTTGCTTGTAAGAAGTCGATGATCTGATCGGCTAGATGGTGCACGTTGATAACAATGTATGTAAAACCTGATGCTTTTAGTTTTTCAATTACATGTTGGAGCAATGGTTTTCCTCCCACTTCGATGAGGGCTTTAGGCTTTGTATCTGTCAACGGTTTAAGCCTGCTACCTGTGCCCGCTGCAAAAATCATTGCTTTCATAATCTTGATTCTAAAATTTGTTCAATGTTTTGTTCTCTATGAATGAGTTGAATTTTAACGTCGAATTTATCGTGTAGATGCTCTGCCATCTTTTGTGCCGAATATACAGAGCGGTGTTGTCCGCCTGTGCACCCGAAACAAATCATCAAGCTAGCGAATCCACGGTCTATGTATCGTTGTACCGAGGCATCGACAATTGGATAAACATTATTGAGGAAACTTGTTATTTCTCCTTCGTTTTCGAGGAATTCTACAACAGGTTCGTCCAATCCCGTAAAGTGATTGTATCGCTCATATTTGCCCGGGTTATTGATTGCACGGCAATCAAAAACAAATCCGCCTCCATTACCTGTGGTGTCGTTAGGTATTCCTTTTTTATAAGCAAAAGAAAATATTTTCACTTCAAGCCTTCGTTTCTTTATATCTTCCGAAAACTGTTTTAGTTCAGTAAGCTCACGAAGAACATTACATAAATATGGATATTCTTTGAAATTATTTTTCAATAGCGCCTTTAGGTTAGCGATTGCATACGGCACACTTTGTATAAAATGTGGCTTCTTTTCAAAGTATCCTCTGAAACCATATGCTCCTAGTACCTGAAGTGTGCGGAATAAAATATAGTGCTGAAGTTGTTTTCTGAAGTCAACCTCATCTACAGTTGTATACCGTTTTAGAGAGTTTAGGTAGGTGCTTAGTAACTCTTCCCGAAGCGAATCGGA
>DLYT01000168.1:639-4353 GCA_003447595.1 Porphyromonadaceae bacterium | reverse complement strand
TCGTCTGATTGTATAAGCACTTTTGGAACAGGTAACCCTTGCTCACCAAAATGTTTTGCCATGTAAATGAAAGCCGCATTTTCCTCAGGTTGAGTACCGCAAACTCCTATTAAAGACAAGTTATTTTCGCCGGTGATTCTGAAATATCTTCGATTCGAACCTGAAGAAGGAAGCTCGGTTATGGCTAATGCGATGCATCCGGTGTGCTTTTGGAATAATTCGCTAAGCTTTTCTTTTTCCATAATTTGGATCGTTAGTCTGGTAAAGGTAGCATTATTTTATACATTCTGGCTAATTTATTCAACGTTAGCAATTGGTTTGCTCTGTGATTATAGGTTTTATTCGATTTTTAAAACCCTTTTAGTCTTAGAAAATACAATAAGGGTAGTGGGATAAATGCATCTGTTTTCTTTCAAAAAAAAGGATGTATCGTTCTTGAAAAAAGCTAGTTAGGTTCTTTCCAAAAGTATGCATGGTTTCTAGAAAAAGTCTGTTAGGTTTTTAAAAGAACCTTGTATGGTTTTTCTTTAGTATATATCACGAAAATAAAAAAAAGGAGGATGTAGTCAATTACATCCTCCTTTTGATCCAAAAATTAAACTTTACATTAATACCTTCTGTATCTATATTAGATTACGCCTTGATCCATCATTGCTTTGGCTACCTTCATGAATCCTGCGATATTCGCACCTTTCACGTAGTTTACAAAGCCATTAGCATCTGTGCCATACTTGGTACATTGCTCGTGGATCGACTTCATGATTGTTTTTAGTCTTTCATCAACTTCTTCTCTAGTCCAACCTAGTTTGATTGCATTTTGTGTCATTTCCAAACCAGATGTTGCTACGCCACCAGCATTAGCAGCTTTACCCGGAGCATACAAGATGTGATTTTCTAAGAATACCTCAATAGCTTCCGGTGTTGAAGGCATGTTAGCTCCTTCCGAAACAGCGATACATCCGTTTGCGATCAAAGCACGTGCATCGTCTCCATTTAGTTCATTTTGTGTTGCACTTGGCAATGCAATATCACACTTTTCACTCCATGGACGACCGCCTTCTACGTATTTGCAGCCATACTCGTCTGCATACTCACGGATGCGACCTCTGTAAAGGTTTTTCAATTCCATGATGTAGTTTAGCTTTTCGCGATCAATACCTTCCGGATCGTAGATGTAACCGTTCGAGTCGGACATGGTAACAACTTTTGCACCTAGCTCAATCAACTTTTCAGCTGTGTATTGTGCTACATTTCCGGAGCCTGAGATTGCAACTACTTTACCCTTGATGTCGATGTTTTTTGTTTTCAACATTTCAAGCAAAAAGTATACGTTGCCGTATCCGGTTGCTTCAGGACGGATCAATGAACCACCTGTTTCCAAGCTTTTACCGGTGAATGTTCCTGTGTTTTCGCGAGCTAGTTTTTTATACATTCCGTACATGTAGCTTACTTCACGGCCACCTACACCAATGTCACCAGCAGGTACGTCGGTTTCAGGACCAATGTGTCTCCACAACTCCAACACAAATGCTTGGCAGAAACGCATGATTTCTGTGTTTGATTTGCCTTTTGGGTTGAAATCGGAACCACCTTTACCACCACCCATAGGTAGTGTAGTAAGTGAGTTTTTGAATGTTTGCTCAAAAGCTAGGAATTTAAGAATAGAAGGGTTTACAGATGAGTGGAAACGGATACCTCCCTTGTATGGTCCGATCGCGTTGTTGTGTTGAACACGATAGCCCATGTTGGCGTGTACATTTCCTTTGTCATCCATCCAAGTTACACGAAACGTGAAGATACGATCCGGAATACAAAGTCTATCGATCAAGTTTACTTTGTCAAACTCCGGGTGTTCGTTATAAATACCCTCGATAGATTCTAATACTTCTTGTACTGCCTGATGGTATTCAGGTTCGTTTGGAAAACGTCTTTTTAATTGATCCAATACTTCTGTTGCTTTCATGGTGTCTCAATTACTTTATTATGGTTGTCAAAATTACTTTTACATCTTGTGTGTGGTTGCAAAGGTAAATATAAAATTGAGATATGAAACAAAAATGAAAGTAAAAGTGTATTGTTTTGATCAATTTGTTTGTGGTCTGTGAGGATTGATGAGTAAAATGTAAATTCTTATTCTCTTCTGCGGATTTGTTTATAGATGGGAACAAACACAATGATACCAGATGCAACCATGGCAAATATAGCTTGTCCGTCTAGTTTGGCACCGGAAGAGATGAGTATAAAGCATAATATTCCCCAAAGGAGTACAATGCAAATGATTTGGCTATTGGATAGTTTTTTGCGTGCCATATTATCAGCTTATTAGATGTATTATATTGAATTCGTGAAGTAACCGATTAGTCCTAAAATTAATCCTAGAGCAATCGTAAGAATAAGTACAGTCCACATTTGCGCGGGGTAACTGAGGCGACCAATGTAGGGTACATTGCTGAAAATTGTTTTTGAAGATTCGAGTTCTTCTTTCTGATTTTCGAGTTGAACGGAGTCTTCTTCAAAACCGCGGGCAATTAGAATACGCGTTGCAGCTTCTACATCGATATCCAATACTTGTAGTTTGATTCCTCCGAACATGATGCCTGTTCCATATATCTGAGACGTTAGTTCATCTTTCAGAAAGCATTGGATTCCCTCTGCTTCGAGCAAGCTTTTCAGAAATAATGCACGGTTGGGCTGATTAAATTCAGCAATGGTTACAAGTGTATTCATAGGTATAAACTTTTTCTTATGTATTAGTTCGATTCTGCAAAATAGCAACAAAAAAGAATTCCATCCTATTTGATCGTATATTTTATTTATACCTTCTATATAAAAGCCGCCTACTCTTAAGTAAAGAATAGGCGGCTTTCTGAAAAAAGTGTAGTTCGATTATCTTAATTCGTAATAAATAGATAAGGTTGAGGTTTGTTATGTAGTTACAAAATTCTTTGCTTAAAAGCTAACACTTACATCGGCTCCCATTCTGAATGGCTTGCCTTTTTGAACAAATGAATTGCCAAATGATTCGAAATAAAAGGCTTGATAGTCGGTGTTCAGGATGTTTTTAGCCCACACATCAAGTTTTACAGCTCCTTTTCTGAATCCTATTTTAGCATTGAGTGTGCCATAAAATTTCTGGTAAAAGTCGTTTCTCTCTGTCCAGTATATTTTTCCGGCAGCGGTATATTGTGTTGAAAAACTAACCTGATCAATAAATGGGCAACGTAGTGTGCGCGCATAATTGATTCCTACCGAGAATGTGTGTCTTGGCGTGTATGGAATAAAGTTGCCTTCGTAATTGTTTTTACCGTCATCGTAGTTCTTAAATGTGGCATGTGTATAGCCATAATTTAAGTCGGCCGAAAGTGCATCGGTGATACGACTGCGTAATGAAACTTCAGCTCCATAACTTGAAGCGGCTCCGGCATTTGCAATAATACGTCCATTACCACTGTTTACAAACTTGGTCAATTGGATATCATCGATATCCATGTAGAAGAATGTAAGATCGGCATTGAGATGATTAGGAATGATATCGCAGCGTCCACCTAATTCATAGTTCCAACTTTTTTCAGGAGCGTACGAAACAGCATCCTGAATAGAGGTGGTTGTACCTCCCGGATTGAATTTATTTTTTAGACTTTCTTGAATTAAGTCGGCAAACATTTGTACGTTATATCCACCTACTTTGTATCCTTTGGTTACCGATGCATATAC
>DLYT01000168.1:0-315 GCA_003447595.1 Porphyromonadaceae bacterium | reverse complement strand
TCCGGGACGTCCCATATCGATGAGCGTATTCATCTCAATGTTGGTATCGTAGCGAAGCTCTGCTTTTTCGTAGTCGAAACGGAGTCCGGCTGTGAACGATAATCCTTCGGTAAATAGATCTTCAAATGTAGATTGGTGAAACAATGCTACCCCATACGATGGAGTCTTAAATGTACCCGGGATAAAGATTTCTTTGTCTGTAATCTTTATATGTGGAGCTTTCGGATTTTCTTCTTTTAGCTCATCAAATACTTTTTGAAGAATACCTTGTACTCCGTCTTGTTTGAATGTGACAGGTCCGTCGGTATGTAAGTA
>DLYT01000049.1:6791-7077 GCA_003447595.1 Porphyromonadaceae bacterium | reverse complement strand
ACCCGCCAACAGATTCGGCAGAGATAGAACCCGGTGCTTGGGCTCGCATGGTAGAAATCATTAACGATAATTATAGTAAGTATGATGGTTTTGTGATTCTTCACGGAACCGATACGATGGCTTATACAGCATCTGCTCTCAGCTTCATGCTTGAAAACCTCAACAAGCCTGTAATTCTTACCGGCTCACAGTTGCCTATTGGCATGTTGCGAACAGATGGAAAAGAAAATTTGATCACGGCTATTGAGATTGCCGCTGCAAAAGAAAACGGACATCCGATTATACC
>DLYT01000049.1:5047-6544 GCA_003447595.1 Porphyromonadaceae bacterium | reverse complement strand
AAAATCAATGCAGAGCATTTCAACGCTTTCCGTTCATTCAACTATCCGGCCATGGCACGTGCGGGAATCCACATCAAATACGAAACCGGATTAGTTTACCAACCGGCCTCACGAAAGCCGCTTAAGCCGCACTACCTAATGGATCAGAATGTTGTCATTTTGAAGTTATTCCCGGGAATATCTCCTGATGTAATTGAAGCGATACTAAACATTCCGAACCTCAAGGGTGTAGTAATGGAAACCTACGGTAGTGGTAATGCTCCTACCAAAGAGTGGTTCCTAAAAATGCTAAGCGATGCTGTAGCAAAAGGTATTGTTATCGTAAACATTTCACAATGCTCGGCAGGAACCGTAGAGATGGATCGTTATGAAACCGGACACAAGCTACTAGAAGCAGGTGTAGTAAGCGGTTTCGACTCTACAACAGAAAGCGCAGTTGCCAAATTAATGTTCCTATTTGGTCACGGCCTATCCCCTGAAGAAGTAAAAGAACATATGAGTTGTTCGCTGATTGGCGAGGTTACTATCCCATCAGACTTCTCAAATCGAGTGCAACACTAAGCCTCGCAAATTAATTCTGAAATTAAGATTCTTCATGTTATGAAAACGTGCTTCTTTAGTTTGGCCAGCGGCAGTAGCGGCAATTGCTACTTCCTCGGAAGCGAAGAGTATGGTATACTCATCGATGCAGGTGTTGGTATCAGAACCATCAAGAAAGTTCTGAAAGAACGCAATATAGATTTAGA
This sequence comes from Porphyromonadaceae bacterium, assembly GCA_003447595.1. Taxonomy (GTDB): domain Bacteria; phylum Bacteroidota; class Bacteroidia; order Bacteroidales; family CAMTPD01; genus UBA12018. Next base: position 5,798 of record DLYT01000049.1, on the reverse strand, counting down.
CAAAATAATCGGCATACTAGTTACACACGACCATGCCGATCACATTAAGACTGTTGGTTGCTTAGGCGAGAAACACAGTATACCGGTTTATACGACCGAGAAAGTACACTCAGGCATCGACCGAAGCAGATATGTAGAAGAAACGCTATATATGTCGCGTCGTATCATCGAGAAGGACGTGCCCTTTTTCATCAAAGATTTTACAATCACAGCCTTCGACGTACCACACGACAGTACCGACAATGTTGGGTATTTCATTGAATTTGGAAATCAGAAGTTCACATTGGCTACAGATATCGGTTGCATAACCGATACCATTATCAAGTATGCACGCAAAGCAAACCACTTGGTAATTGAAGCCAATTACGACGAAGAGATGTTGCAGTTTGGCACATACCCTGCATTCTTAAAAGAAAGAATAACCAGTCCGACCGGGCATTTAAGCAATCGCGAAACGGCAGACTTCCTTGCGAAGATCTACCACGTCAATCTTCATAATATATGGTTGTGCCACCTCAGTCGCGACAACAACCATCCGGAGTTGGCATTTAAGACGATAGATATCCGTTTATTTAGAGAAGGAATTCGAGTAGGTAAGGATGTAAATATCATCACGTTAAAACGAACACATCCGTCCGACGTATATTTTTTTGAATAAAAACTTCAATTTTCTCTTTTTTCTTCAAAAAGAAACTATACCTTTGTGCCCGTTAAGAACAACGAAACGTTGACTCCGTAGCTCAGCTGGTAG
>DLYT01000049.1:3988-4707 GCA_003447595.1 Porphyromonadaceae bacterium | reverse complement strand
GTTCGAATCTCTCCGGGGTCACAGACTAAAACAACGAAAGCGAATAGGTAATCACCTGTTCGCTTTTTTTGTTTCAAACGTGAAGCAATTATAATATTCGGCTTCACCCTCCGCAATGAAAGGCAAACTTTAGCAGTTTCTTACTATTTTTGCACCCTACAAGCCTACTCGTTGCTACAACGACCATACAGGCTACTATTCATAACAACGATCTGAAGACATATATACAAAATGACGCAACGCTATTTCATCTACCTAGCATACAACGGTTCTAAGTTTTGCGGTTGGCAAATACAACCACACGACCCATCGGTACAAGAGTGCATCGAAGACGCACTAGGCAAACTCATACGCACCCCCACTCCTATAGTCGGAGCCGGACGTACAGACTCGGGCGTACATGCACAAAAGATGATCGCACACTTCGACTACACAGGCGAAGCTCCGCTCGACACAACCAATTTGTGCCGCAAGCTCAACATCATGCTACCTAAAGAGATTGCCATCTACGACATTGTACCCGTAAAACCGGATGCACATGCCCGTTTCGATGCAACCGCACGTGCCTACAAATATTACATCACGGAGAAAAAAGATCCGTTCAATTTCGACTTTGTCTATCGCCACGGAACTCCGCTCGATTACCAGGCAATGAATGAAGCAGCAAAGCGCTTGTTCGACTACGAAGACTTTACCAGCTTTTCGAAGCTACATACCGA
>DLYT01000049.1:0-3730 GCA_003447595.1 Porphyromonadaceae bacterium | reverse complement strand
ATTTGGGTGTTTAACATCAAAGCAAACCGCTTTCTTCGCAACATGGTACGCGCCATCGTAGGTACGCTTCTCATGGTAGGACGCGGCAAGATCACGGCAGACGACTTCTGCAAAATCATTGAGTCGAAAGACCGAGGCAAAGCAGGAACTTCAGCTCCCGGCCATGCACTCTACTTGGTCGATGTAGAATATCCGCAAGAGATCTTTATCGAAAACAAATAATCAACCCTCCGAGATTGCCACGCATAGCATAGGCAATCTCTTTTTTATACATACACTCGAAACCCTTCAACAATTATGTGGTTAGGACTAGCCTTTCTTTCGGCCTTTTTGCTTGGTTGCTACGACACCAACAAGAAGATGTCGTTAAATAAAAACGCAGTAATCCCTGTACTCTTTTTCAACACACTCATCAGCAGCATCATCTTTCTTCCGTTTGTGATTCTATCTTACGCGAAGCCCGAACTACTAGAAAACACCTTGTTTTTCGTGCCCAAAGCATCGCTGCACACCCATTTTCTCATCTTCATCAAAGCAATCATCGTGCTCTCATCATGGCACTTTGCCTACTTTGCCACCAAGCATTTGCCCCTCACCATAACAGGCCCCATCAAGGCAACACAACCGGTAATGACATTAATGGGCGCATTGCTCATCTTTGGCGAGCGGCTCAACACCTATCAATGGATTGGCGTAACGCTAGCCATCACGTCCATTTACCTGCTATCCCTTTCGGGCAAGCGGGAAGGAATCGACTTCAAAAAGAACAAATGGATTCTGTTTATGATACTTTCGGCCATAACCGGATCCATGAGCGGCCTTTACGATAAGCACCTCATGCGTAGCCTCGATCCCATGACCGTGCAAACGTGGTACAACTTCTACCAATGCATCTTGATGACGTTCGTATTGCTCGTTCTATGGTATCCAACACGCAAAAAGACAACACCCTTTACTTGGCGATGGAACATCATTTTCATCTCCGTGTTTCTGGTAATGGCCGACTTTGTTTACTTCTATGCCCTGTCGCTACCGGGCTCGATGATCTCGATCATTTCCATGGTGCGACGAAGCAACGTATTGGTAACCTTTGCCGCCGGCGCCATCTTCTTCAAGGAGAAAAACCTCAAAAGCAAAGCATTCGACCTGCTACTGGTACTCATCGGAATGATCTTCCTTTACATCGGTACCCGTTACGGCGGATAAAAAACAACCTTGCACTCAATCGCCCCCAAGGACAAAACCAACGGAGCATCACCACATATAGATATAGAAAAAGCGAACTCCCCGAAAAGAGTTCGCTTTCTTTATTTCCTAAAACGACAATCACGCTGCTATCAACTCTTTCGAATCAAGCCACAGCACCTGTCTTCTTATTTCTTAAAAACCAAGTATACGGCCGCCACCAAAAAGCAAAACGCCAGTGCGTGATTCCATTTAAAACTTTCGGTCTTAAAAGCCACCGTGCTAAAGATCACAAACACGATCAGCGTAATCACCTCCTGCAGCACCTTTAGTTGAATCAACGTAAACGGTCCGCCGTTTTCACGAAACCCGATCCTATTGGCCGGCACCTGAAAACAATATTCAAACAACGCAATACCCCAGCTCAACGCAATCACACCAATGAGAGGAAGCGATCCAAACCAACTGAACTCTTTCAGTTTTAAGTGGCCATACCATGCAAACGTCATAAAGATGTTTGACACGATAAGCAAAGCCACCGTCATAAATACCTGCATACTTTATTTATTAATCGATTAATTGTTCTTCATGTTTCTGCGGCAGATAATCGCTCTGAATGTTGGCCATACTACCCCAAATGTTTCTTCGCACATGCGGATTCAGCTCTTCAAGCTTTGCCACGATCTCTTTCATATCGGGACGAGACGAAGAAGTTTCGTACGGACAAGCCTTGATCTGTTTCTTGTAACCTCTCCATTCGGCAATGCGAATCAAGTCTTTCTCCTCTACCAAGCACATGGGGCGAATGATGGTCATATCAAACTTTTCCATCTTTAGTTTAGGCGGCATTGTACTGAATGCCCCTTGATACGTCATGTTCATCAAAAGCGTTTGGATGATATCGTCTTGATGATGTCCCAACGCAATCTTGTTACAGTTGTTTGCCTTAGCAACTTCAAACATTGCCTTGCGTCGATTCCACGAGCACAGAAAGCAAGGAGACTTACGATGATCGGTAGTTGGATCAAACGACGTTTCGTGCACTACAAAAGGAATACCATACTGTTCGGTATGCGCGCGCAAGTATTCGAGATCCGAATGATAAGGTACGTTGGTCATAATAATGTGCGCAACCACCAGTTCAAACTTCGGACGATGAATCTTCATACGTCGTCCCAGGAAATCGATAAGGGCCAATGAATCTTTCCCACCCGAAAGACCAATCATAATTCTGTCGCCATCTTCGATAAGGCCATACTCAAAAATGCCCTTTACCACCTTGGCTTCTACTTTTTTGAAAAGAAGTTCTAATTCGCTTAACTTTGCCATATTGTTTTTGTGTCGGCCGCAAAATTACTTCAATTTTGCGAGCCCCGACACATAAGAAATAAAAATATTATTACCTTTGAATCACAACTAAAATAATAAGACGCTATGAAATTCTTATTGCGCCATCTCTTTGTCTCTTTGCTGCTAACAGCAGGGGCAAGCTCTGTAAGTGCTCAGAGTTTGGATCAAGCAAAAAAACTATATAACGAAGGAAAATACGCCGAAGCCATGCCAGCTATGGAAAAACTGGTACAACGTTCGCCGGGCAACACCTCCTACAATCAATGGTATGGAGTATGTTTGTTTGAAACAGGCGATCCGCTCGCGGCCGAAAAACATTTAAAGATTGCCGCAAATAAGAAAGTGCAAGAAGCGTTCAAGTATTTGGGACAAATCTATTACGACACGTATCGTTTCGACTTGGCAGAGCAAGCATTCGAGACTTACATCAAGATGCTTGAGAAAAAGAAACTCGACCCATCGGAATACGAGCATAAGCTAGCCTTGGCGCAGCGTGCGCAGCGACTGGTAAACAACACCGAGGATATCCAAATCATCGACAGTGTTGTAACCGATACCAACCGATTCCTTTCCTACTACAAGCTAAGCGAAGAGAGCGGATCGTTGGAGCCATTTAATACATTCTTCGAAAGCACATCTCCGGTATTCTCTACCGTATATATGAATCAGAAGGGTGATAAAATCTACTACGGCCGTCCGGACGACAGCGGCAACTATGCCCTGTTTACCCAAACCAAGCAACTCGACACCTTTGGCGACGAACGCAAACTTTCGGACAATGTAAACATTGCCGGCAATAATAACTTCCCGTATGTAATGGGCGACGGTGTTACCGTTTATTACGCCTCTACCGGCGATGGCTCGCTAGGCGGATACGACATCTTTGCAACCCGTTACAACATCAACAACGACAGCTATTTGAATCCGGAACCGCTAGGTATGCCGTTCAACTCGCCTGCAAACGACTACATGTATGTGGTAGACGAGACAAAAGGCTTGGGCTGGTTCGTGACCGATCGTAACCAACCCGAAGGAAAGGTGGCGATCTACTTGTTTATCCCCAACCAAAGCCGCCGCACCGTACAAAGTGACGACGAAGCATACCTACGCAACCGCGCCATGATAAGCTCCATTGCCGAATCGTGGAAAGAAGGCGAAGACTACAGCGAGCTTGTAAAACTGGCCTACGAATCGG
>DLYT01000015.1:2728-9460 GCA_003447595.1 Porphyromonadaceae bacterium | reverse complement strand
TTCTATTCCAACGTGTATTCTTCAACTGGCTTGATAAATGGTTGAAATAATAACTAAATAACAAACGGCAACTTCTACCAAAGAGCAGGAGTTGCCGTTTCTTTTTTCAGATAAAGCTAATCATTCATTAAAAGAAAATCATTTGATTAAACTCAGTTTGAGAACATTCTGTTTCATTTACCTGAGCAGCCTTCATATTATACAAAGCTTGAGCAATTTGTGCGTCGAGAGCTTTTCTTGTAATCTTACCTTGAGTAGCACGAAGTATCTTACATAGATTGTAGGTAAAGTAACCATGTTGTTTACCGTCGGGCATCACTCCTTCCATCGAAACTTGATTTGCTTTACAAGCAGCCCATAATGTATGTTTTGACTCTACCACAGGAACAAAAGCCCTAGTTACAGTCATCTCCTCGCCTTCTTTCGAATCCAATTCACGTTGATGAATAAAGTAAAAACTATCTTCCAGCATCGGAGGTAAGAAACGAGCTTTTTCTGTAGGTTTTTCTCCCGTAAAACTAAACTCTCTCGTTCCGGAACCAGAGTGACAGCAGTCTAGAAACACTTCTAAATTGACATTTTCTTTGAGATTTGCATTGATAACATCTTTGAGCACATCATCCGATATAAGTCCGGCACTTGGGTAGTCATGAGGAACAATTGCTTCATCCAATCCGTCAATTTCAATATCCCCATTAATATTTGTCACTTGAGTACCATGACCTGAATAATAAAAGACCAAACTATCACCTGGTTTAGCTTTAATCAATAACCATTCTAAATACTTAAGAATATTTGCTTTTGTCGCATTCCGATTTGTCAAGATCCGAATATTCGAAGGGCTAAATCCGCAAATCTTTAAAGTAGTTGCCATATCTGCAGCATCATTTACACAACCGCTCAAATCAGGGCCACCACTACCTATAGGTGCATAATCATTTACCCCTACTAAAACAGCCTTACGTGTACCTACTAGAATAGGTTTCTCGGCAGCATTCTCCTTTGCTTTCATACGCATCGTTATTAATACATTGATTTTGAATTTAAACTAATCTCTAAAGAAAACAGAGAAACATCTCTTTAAAACTAAGTATTTGATATAAAACAAATGAAAGGCACAAATCGTTTTTACTTTGAAGGTTACGCCTGAAATATACCGAAACAACGACACCTCTTCACCATTGTATTGGCTGCAAGAACAATTGCCATTTCTCGAGCTTTCCATTCAGAAACTGTTCTAACTGATTCTCATTTACTTCTATAAAATGGTAGTGACTGCTTATGGCAACCATTTTACCGTGACTTTGCTGTTTAGCCGTTTCTTTTGGCAAAAGCTCATCATTCCGATATACATCCGCATAAACCTTATTCTTCGCCCAACTCATGGCTTCATCGTGGTTATCAATCCACAACAAATCATAGATATCATCATCCGCATTAGGTATGCGTAAAATAGCCCGATACTTTTGATTGATACGAGCAGTACGCAAAAAACGATCTTTAAATGAGGAGATGTGTTCCAAGTGAATCGATGCTAATTTCGAGTCCACCTCAAACTTACGTATAAACTCAATTGTGCTATGTTGCACCTCTTTAGGCAGTTCTACTAATTTTTGCAGACAAGCCTCACTAATTACAATGCGCATAACTTCAACGTTTATTCAAATTACACCATCATGAATTCAGTACAAAATAAATAAAGGATACACAACCAAATAAAACAATAAGTACGCCCATTAAAAATAGGTTCTTAAACTTATCTATTCGTCCGGAAGAAGCTTTTAGATTCTTCGCCACCACGAAAACATTCGTTAGGAACACCCCTGCACAAAGAATATAAAACATCAGATTCATAGGCTTTTATTTAAATAAACCCGAGGACGAAATGAATTGTTCTCACATTACACACAATGTATATAAACAAAAATAGCAGCTCCTCAAGGAACTGCTATTCTATATCTATTTTATCGCCATTGCATCTATTGCAACTGCTTTCCGTTTTCGTTGAAGATAACCACTACATCTTTATCATTCACTTCTAGTTCAAAGACGTAAGTTGTTACGTTTTCACGAGGTGAGGCATTAGGAGTCTCACGGAAATAAATATCATCAATTTGCGCTACAGTATAACCGGCAGCTAAAAATGCATCTTGCACAACTGTTGGAACATCCTTGTAAGAAGTCTCCCATTCCCAGTAAAGCAAGTTTTGCTGAGGATCAAAGACAACTTCAATCGCTCGGTTACCTCCAAACAAGTCTACTTCATAATTCTTAGTTGTGCTATCGATATCAAAATCAACAATACTATATGTTGATGATGGGAAATTCTGAGTCAACTGATCCATGATCTTTTGAGGAATCGTAACCGGTTTTAAAGGAGTGTTATCAATATCAGGCACTTCTTTAATCAAAACACCGCTAGCAGTATAATACAAAGTCACTTCGCCTTCACTTTTCGGATCGTCAAGCTCTACGCGATAAATAGAAGAGAAACCATCGCGCTGAATCAAATCCACACCATCATACGTCCAAGCACTGTATTTGCTAGAAGCAATATTAGCTTTGATCGCTTGAGGAAGTTGTGACGACTGCAACTCTTCTACTGTTAGCAACATCGTTCCGGCTGTATTGTACCACACATCAGTTTCGTTTCCGTTGTACTTGAATTCAGCCACATAATACGGATCTTCGAATTCCCAAGTAGGTGAAACTACAGTTGGGTATTGATCGTTAAACGCTGTAAGAACAGCATTGGGCACATCTATTGAATTCTTATCGTCATCACTGCTACACGATGCAGCAAAAAATGCGATCAAGGCAATACCCAGCAGGCTTAGTAATTTTGTTTTCATAATAGATTCATGATTTTATTTCTTTACTTTTTTAAATAAAACAAGAAATATCCCTGAAAGTTGTTCGCTAGATAAACATTTACAATAAGCCTTCTAATCAATAACATACAACAACATAAATTACCAGTACATTAAAGCATTATTGAGAATGTTTTCGCTCTAGATTGTCCGATTTAGTCATTTTTATCGGTTCGAAAAACGTGTTTTCTGTTGCAACTAAACAGACTCATTTGTACAACGATGAGCAGTTTACCCCCGTTTTACGCAAGATTGACGCAAAAACCATGCAAGGTTCGTACAAAAACCTTATTTACTTCTCAAAAAAAGCAAGTGAGGAAGTCACAAGAACGTTATTTGGTTTTCAATGAAGGCATTTTACGGCTTCCCCGAAAACGTTTTTCAGTTATAGTGAAGAGTAAATTCACTCACCACGAATACTTTTTGCACTCACCACTATAAGTAAACAAACTCTTCACGGTGAGTAAAGAAACTCTTTGCAGATACTTTTTGGCAAATTCGTGCAAACAATCCGCCTCAACCTCACCAGAGTGTTTCAGTTGGGACAATACCCTACGCAGGGCAACCACAAACAACTCTCACGAAGTTAAGCAAAAGCAATATATCACCACAACCAAGCAACAAGCTCCATTTTGCAAGTTCGCTTTTTAGTTCTCAATAAGAAGCAGCACCTCTCTGTAAAGAAAATAGATAGATTTCATGCAAATAGTCAAATTCATCACTGCACAAAAAGAATCCAATCTAGCGAAAAAACAAGCAAATCCAAACAGATAAGCATCCGCCTCAACCCGCACAAACAAACTCATGACTTTACCAATAAATACAATAAGATCAACACATTCAACTTCAGGTTATATTCAAAATGTTTATTGCAAATAAAAAACCTTCGCGGCAATGTTCTTGGGAGAAGCATTGCACACGAAGGTTACATTGACTTATTAGAATAAATAAAAACGAGGGTATCAATCTATTGCCGTGATTGCCGCTCCTTGGGTGATGCCGTTTGCATTGAAGGCATCAACGGTAAAGAAGTATGGCACGCCGGCGTTGAGACTTGTAAAGTTGTACGTATTGGCATCGGCTACTTGAATCGAGTTGTATAGCTTGTCTTTGGCAATACCATAACGAATGATGTAGCCTTGCGCCCCTGCTACCGACGGCCAACTTACGGTTGCTTTGCATCCGTCTGCCTCGTTACGACGGGCTTGTACCGTGGTTACTTTTTGCGGTGCTTTGCCGTTGCCTTTACCGAATACACGCAAGTCGCGCACGGCAAAGTACGGAGCCGAGGTATAAGCTACGTTTTTAAGGCGGATGTAACGAGCTTTGAATGGTTTGACAAACTCGATGTAATCGTGTGGAACATCCGTCTTGTTGTTGCTTTTGTCTGCAATTACTGTCCAGTCGTTTCCATCGGCCGAAGCCTCGAGCACGTAGCTTTGGTACGAAGGCTGTTCGCGCCCCGCCAGTTGCGACTTATACTCACCAAAGTTTACTTGAATGGCATTGATGCTACAAGGTTCTAGCAAATCCATTTGCATCCACTCGCCTGCGTCGGCGCTTTGTGCCACCCAGTGCGTGCGCGCATCTTCGTCTGCGGCCAAACTGCCGTCGAAACTTTCCAATACGGACGACACTTGTACCGGCTTCTTGTACGACAAGACGTTCCAGTCGGGACGCTTGCCTTTGGGTTCTTTACCCGGCAGATAGCATGGATAATCTCCCATATAAGTATTGGTGTACATCAGGCCGGCTTTGTCGATTCCCGACGGATAAAGCGAGATGCGTCGCTCAAACATGTGTTGCACGGTGATGGCATTGGTTGCCGCTTTCCACAATTCATTGTCGACGGTAAACAAACATCCGTGCCCTGCCCCACCGATAAAGCCGGTTGGTTTAAATGAGACCGGACTATTATTCATATACGTAAACGGTCCCGTTGGCGTATCACCTATGTAAACACCATCGGCATAGGTTTTCCACTCTGTACCCGGCCCCGCATACTGAAGGTAATACTTACCGTTGTGCGGCGTAACCCATGCGCCCTCGATGTATGGACGACGCTCCAATTCATTGAATTCGCCCGTACGCTCCCATCCTCGGTTCTCTTTGTCGCTGTTGAAAAGATCTATTGCCTCGGCTTTGGTCTCTAGCTTATTCAAATCGATCGTGATTACACTGATCGGTGCCGTAGGCGAACAACCGTAATATACATACAAGTTATCCCCCTCGATCAAGAAGGCCGGATCCCAGTAAGTATAGATCTTCTTTACCGGTTCCCACGTTCCGCTCTTCGGATCATTGGATCGATAGAGCATGGTATAGCCGTGTGTAGATCCGGCATAATAGAGGTAGCCTTCGTGAATAAACGTAGCCGGCGCATAGTCTTCGATCGGTAGTACCGGCTCTTTTATAGGAACAAATGTCCAGTTATTGAAGTCTTTCGTGTGCCAGTAACCGCCCGACTTGGATGCGAACAGGTAATAATCGCCGTTGAACTGTGTCACAACCGGATCGGCTGCTTCGCGTACACCTTTCCCATCGGGGATGATCATAAACCGATAGTTTAGGTTGATCGGATTGCAAAAGGTAGCGGGCGAAGGGTTGATTTGTGCTTTAATTCCCGAGCGGGCAGAAAGATTCTGCCCGGCCAGAGAACATATAATCATGGATAGAAATAAGGTCTTTCTCATGTCTTATCTGTTTTATAAGATCTGCTTAGTTTATTTATTTCGGATCAGAACACCTGATAAGGAGTACCTTCGATGGTCGTTTGTCCCATCACTCCTTCTGATTTGTGAGGCTGACCACCGCCGATATATACCTTTACATCGCCCGCTTGCATCACTTGGTTTCCTTTATTGTTTACCAACGAAAGCTCTTCGGGTGTAAGAGTAAATGTCACTTTCTTGCTTTCTCCTTTACGCAAGTGTACGCGTTGGAATCCTTTTAAAGCGCAGATCGGCGTACGCTCGTTGCTGTTTTGCGGATGCATTACGTAAAGTTGTACGACCTCGTCGCCGTCGCGCTTTCCTGTATTAGTTACGGTCGTGCTTACTTCGATCGAGTTTCCGGTTGTTACCTTCGCAGGAACGGCAAGGTTCTCGTAACCGAATGTCGTATAGCTAAGACCGTAGCCAAACGGATAGCGTACTGCTCCGTCGAAATAGCGGTACGTGCGGTTGTTCATCGAGTAGTCTTCGAACGGAGGTAAGTCTCGATCGCTGATGTATGTAGTCAGCGGCATGCGTCCGGCAGGGTTGTATGCGCCAAACAACACATCAACAATAGCATCACCGGCTGCTTGTCCGCCATACCATGCTTGTAAGATTGCGTCGGCATTTTTACTTTCCCAATCGAAGCTCATCACCGAACCCGACATATTTACCAGCACAAGTGGTTTGCCCGTTTGCTTCAATGCTTTCATCAACTCGGTTTGAATAGGAGGAAGTGCCGTTGTAGTGCGGTCGCCACTTGCGAAGCCGCCATAACCTCCGGCTCCAGCATCGCCCGCTTCTCCTTCATAGTCGGCCGTGATACCACCCACAAAAACAATCACATCTGCTTGTGCTGCCTGCTTGGCCACTTCGGCAAACGAAGGCGCGTTTTTCAAAGTATCTACAATACCCACTCCCGCAATGTAATCAATTTGCATGGAGTTTCCGAAACGCTTCTTCAAGCTCATCAGCGGAGTTACGTTCTCACTTGGTACGCCAAAGTAGTTGGCCAACTGTGCGTGTGCATTGTCGGCATTCGGACCTACCAATGCAATGCGCTTGATCTTTTTACTATCGAGCGGCAACACATCGTTGTAGTTCTTGAGCAATACCATCGACTTTTGTGCCATCTCGTAGGCATGGGC
>DLYT01000015.1:841-2457 GCA_003447595.1 Porphyromonadaceae bacterium | reverse complement strand
GGATCAAACATTCCCAACTTGAATAGAATCGTAAACAAGCGAGTTAGCGACACATTGATGTCACGCTCAGAGATCAAACCACGCTCGGCAGCTTGTACCAACTGTTGATACAGATCTCCACACTCAAGGTCGGTTCCACTCAGCAAGGCATCCCCTACGGCCGAAGTATGACTGTCGTGTGTTTTATGATGTGCGGCAAAGTCTTTAATACCCCAACAGTCCGACGTTACATATCCGTCGAAGCCCCATTGGTTGCGCAAGATATTTACCATCAGTTTATCATTGCCGCAACAAGGTTTCCCTTCGAAACGATTGTAGGCACACATCACCCCGTGCACATTGGCTTTAGTTACCAAGTGACGGAATGCGGGAAGATAGGTATCCCATAAGTCGTAAGCATTGGCTCGTGCATCGAATGAGTGACGATTATATTCGGGTCCGCTGTGTACGGCAAAGTGCTTTGCACAAGCTACAGCTTTAAGATAATACGGATCGTTGCCTTCGAGACCGTGCACAATAGCTGCTCCCATCATCGAAGTCAAATAAGGATCTTCACCGTAGGTTTCTTGTCCGCGTCCCCAACGTGGGTCGCGAAAGATGTTGACATTGGGAGTCCAATAGGTAAGACCACGGTAGATCTCTCCCGTTTTCCCGTTCTTCAAATCTTCGTTAAACATTGCTCGACCTTCCGATGAAGCGATGTCGCCCATCTTTTGCAAAGCAGGTGCGTCGAAGGTTGCCGCCATACCGATGGCTTGAGGAAACACGGTTACTTTTTCTTTGGTACGAGCCACGCCGTGCAGTGCTTCGTTCCACCAGTTGTATGCAGGAACACCAAGTCTTTCCACTCCCGGAGAAGCGTGTTTCATCAATTCTACTTTCTCTTCTATGGTAAGTCGGCCGATCAAATCAGCGATACGCTGCTCCGTAGGCAGGTTAGCGTTACGAAACGGATAGTCGGCCGTTTGCCCCATCATTACCATACCGCTCAAGAATAGAGCCGATACGGTAACGCAAAACTTCTTTCTCATGATTTTAGATTATAGTGTATTCTTATTGTCTTACTTGATAACAAACCATGTAGTTCCACCCGGTTTTACTTCTACCGGAAGAAGCATTTCTTGTTTGTCGTTGAGTGTATAGCTTACTGTTTTCGAGTCGGCTCCCATCACTTGCGCTTTGTTCTGAAGTCCGGCATAATACAAAGGAAGGCGCAACTCTTTCTTGATAGTTCGGTTGGTCGGATTGAAAACCACAACCATTCCTTTGTCGTTGATGAACGGATTCACGTGCATGATGCAATCGAGGTCTCTACCGGTAGGACGGCTAACGTGTATAATCTCCGAGTTGAGAATCTCACGGTATTGTTTGTACCAGTTGATCCATTTGGAAACCATTTGTTTCGTTTGCGGAGTATCGTATAAGCGTTTGCCACGAATGGTTAGTTGGGCGCCACTGCTTAAGAATTGTACCAACTGCGACTCGTAACGGTCGAGGTTTTCGCACAATGGCTCTAGTCCTACGCGCGGATCATTGGTATAGAAACCGACCAACTGTAGTGTCATCCATCCCATGGTAGGTAGTTTGTGCCATGTGCCGTCGTAGATATACTGGCG
>DLYT01000015.1:0-533 GCA_003447595.1 Porphyromonadaceae bacterium | reverse complement strand
TACATGTCGCGCTTTTGCAGTTCGTGGATTACTTCTACTTGAGCTTTCCATTGCTCCCATTGCGAGTCGTTCATGCCGCGGTGATGCTTGTGATTGGTTGCCGCACACGGATCGCCATGATATGGTCCGTCCATGTTGTAGGTCTTGAAGCCTGTTTTATCAAAGAACTCCCACATCTTTCCGTAGTAGGTATCTTTCCAATCGCTGGCTACACAAACGCTTTGACCAAACAAACTTCCCGGTTTTCCGGTTTCAGGACTGATACAATCCACCTCAGCCCCACGACCACGCGACGCAATTTGTAGTTCGTAGCCACCCATTGGTATGCCTCGCTCTTTAGCATAGTCGGCTATCATTTTCCAGTGTTGTATGTATTTTTCGTCTAGATTGTCGTGACTGATACCCGGCCATGCCATGATATCGAGGCGCTCCAATCCGAGTTCTGCCATTTGATCGATGAAGGCTTTCAGTTCTTTCTCGTCGTGCGAAGTAATACCTCCCGAGATCAGAGACTCGGTTACTTGCGGTGCCAA
>DLYT01000082.1:5356-12970 GCA_003447595.1 Porphyromonadaceae bacterium | reverse complement strand
GCGACGGAGGTTTTGTTGTCGGGCACTCCAGTAACGGAAACGGCGGTTGGCAAAGGTGATCTTTATTTTCACGATGCAACCATTGCCTTTCAAGCGTGGCAAAGTTGTGCGAGCTGTCACCCCAACGGTGCGCGTGTGGATGGTTTGAACTGGGACTTGCTCAACGACGGCATGGGGAATCCGAAGAATACAAAGAGTTTGTTGCTTGCGCATGCTACGCCTCCTTGTATGATTACGGGGATTCGTAAAGATGCTTTTGTGGCAGTACGCTCGGGTATCAAATACATTCTCTTTTCGAATGCTTCCGAAAGTTATGGCAACGAAATTGATGCGTACTTGCAGAACTTACAGCCGCTTTCGAGTCCGTACTTGGTCGACGGTCAATTGAGCGAGAAAGCAACGCGAGGCAAAGCGCATTTCGATAAGAACTGTGCGGCTTGCCATAATGGTGCGTATTATACAGACGGTAAGCAGTATACGGTTGCGTGGAATGATGGCACGGATAAGGATAAGGTGATGGATGTGCCGGCATTGGTGGAAGTGTGGCGAACTGCTCCTTATTTGTACGACGGGCGTGCGGCTACAATGGATGAACTGTTGCAGATTCATGGTCCTGCCGAAAAGCTATCAAACGAACAGCTAAGCGAGCTTTCTGAATATGTTCTGTCTCTATAATTGGAATTACTGTTATTAATACTCGTTTTTTTTGAATGAAAATGATATATTTGCAATATCACTGATTTCTGAACGAAAAAGTATATAAAATAATTATAGAATAGCATCATGAAAAAACAATTCGTAATGGCGAGTCTTATCGCCTCGATGTTTGGAGCCTCGGCATTTGCGCAACAAGCAGATACTACTGGTTATGTTTTTACAACAGTAAAAGAAAATAAGATCACACCGGTGAAGAACCAAAACAGATCAAGTACTTGTTGGTCGTTTTCGGGACAAGCATTTATCGAATCGGAACTTATCCGCATGGGTAAAGGTGAATTAGATCTTTCGGATATGTTTGTAGTTTCGCACTCTTGGAGAGACAAAGCTGACAAATATGTACGTATGCACGGTGAAAATAACTTTGGCCCTGGTGGTTCGTTCTATGATGTTCTTTATGTATGGAAACACTACGGTGCTGTTCCGGAAGAGGTGATGAATGGTCTTAATTATGGCGAAACAATGCACGTACACAATGAAATGGACGGTTTGTTGAAAGCATATGTAGATCAAGTAATCAAGCAAAAAACGTTGACTCCGGTTTGGAAAGAAGGATACAACAGCACAGTGGATGCGTATCTAGGTCAATTGCCTGCGAAGTTTACTTACAACGGAAAAGAATATACTCCTGAATCTTTTGCTAAATCAACTGGTTTGAATGCGGATGATTACGTGTCAATTACTTCATATACACATCATCCTTTCTATTCGCAGTTTGCGTTGGAAATTCCTGATAACTGGCGTTGGGCTTTGTCGTACAATGTTCCGCTAAACGAAATGATGGAAATCATGTACAATGCAATCGACAAAGGTTATACCATTGCATGGGGTGCCGACGTGAGCGAAAAAGGATTTACTCGTGATGGTATCGGTGTAGTGCCTGATGTGAATGTAGACGAACTTTCAGGTTCTGACCAAGCTCGTTGGTTAGGTCTTAGCCAAAAGGAAAAAGATGCTGAATTGCAAAAGAAAGTAGGTAAGCCAACTCCGGAGAAAGAGATCACGCAAGAACAACGTCAGAAAGAGTATGATAACTATCAAACTACCGACGACCACGGTATGCAGATCTATGGTATCGCTAAAGATCAAACCGGAAAACAATTCTTCATGGTTAAGAACTCTTGGGGTACAGACAATAAATACAAAGGTACATGGTATGTTTCAGACAACTATGTTCGTTATAAAACGATGAACTACATTGTTCACAAAAATGCACTTCCTGCTCATATCGCTAAGAAGTTAGGCATTAAGCAATAATCAGTTCTGAATAAATTATCGAAAAAAGGGCGTTCCATCATAATGAGGAACGCCCTTTTTTTATAAGATCGTATGCTTACGCGTTCAATACAAGCTTGAAGCGGCGCATAAATTCTTTTGCTTCGTCCATGCTCAAGCAAAGTGGTGGCAACAGACGAATGGTATGTGTACCGGCTACTCCGGTGAATACTTTCTCTTCGAATAGAAGTTTGCGGCGTGCTTCTTTAATCGGTTCTTCCATTTCGATACCGATCATTAATCCGCGACCTCTTACTTCTTTGATTCCTTTGATTTGTTTTAGTTCGGAAATCAGATAATCTCCAACCTTTTGTACGTTATCAAGAAGGTTCTCGTCTTTGATGATGTCAAGAACTGCTATAGCTGCCGCACATGCAAGGTGGTTACCTCCGAATGTAGTTCCGAGCATACCATGAACAGGTTTAAACTTCGGAGAGATCAACACGCCACCGATTGGGAAACCGTTGCCCATTCCTTTGGCTACCGTGATGATGTCGGGTTTGATTCCTGCATATTGGTGAGCAAAGAACTTACCGCTACGTCCGTATCCCGATTGAATTTCATCGAGGATCAGAACAACGTCGTTTTGCGTACAAAGTTTGCTAAGTTGCTGCAAGAATGTATCGGTTGGCATTTGAATACCACCTACACCTTGGATGCCTTCGATGATAACTGCTGTAACATCTCCTTTAGCAATCTCTTTTCTTACCGCTTCGATATCGTTGAGCGGAAGGTAAACAACGGGAATGTCTTCATTGATCGGTGCAATGATCTTCGGATTGTCTGTTACACGAACAGCTGCCGAAGTACGGCCGTGAAATGCTTTTTCGAAAGCGATAACACGTTTCTTTCCGTTGTGAAACGATGCAAGTTTTAATGCATTCTCGTTGGCTTCGGCTCCGGAGTTGATCAGGAATAATGTATAATCATCGTAGCCTGAAAGTGCACCTAACTTTGTTGCTAGTTCGGCTTGCAGGTTGTTTACAACCGAATTTGAATAGAATCCGAGTTTGTTTAGTTGATCGGTAACCATTGCTACATAGTGCGGATGGGTGTGACCAACGCTGATCACGGCGTGTCCACCGTAAAGATCAAGGTACTCGGTGCCGTGATTATCGTATGTTTTACATCCTTTTCCTTTTACGATCTCAATGTCGAAAAGAGGATATACATCAAATAGTTTCATGCGTTTGCGGGATTAAAATGCGACCGGTTTCAAGTGAAGTCCAACAGTTTCTTCTAGTCCGAATAGAAGATTCATGTTGTGTACGGCTTGACCTGAAGCTCCTTTCAACAAGTTATCAATAACTGAAACAATCAGCAGTTTATTGCCGTGCTTCGAAAGGTGGATTAAGCATTTGTTTGTATTAACGACTTGCTTAAGATCCGGTGCTTTTTCGGTGATAAAAGTAAAAGAATGATCGTCGTAAAATGCTTGATAAAGACGTTTCACTTCTTCTAGTTCAAGGTTGCAATCAAGATAGGCTGAACAGAAAATGCCACGTGCAAAGTCGCCGCGCACAGGGATAAAGTTAATCGCGTGATTAAAGTTATCTTGGAGTTGTCTCATGGTTTGACCAATCTCATTCAAGTGCTGGTGATCGAAAGCTTTATAAATCGAAATGTTATCGTTACGCCAGCTAAAGTGTGTTGTTGTGCTTGGCTTTACACCTGCACCGGTAGATCCGGTAATTGCATTGATGTGTACCTCTGATTGAATAAGTTGTTCCTTGGCTAATGGTAAAAGTGCAAGCTGAATAGCAGTAGCGAAACAGCCCGGGTTGGCAATGCGATTGCTGCGGATGATGCGTTTGCGGTTAAGCTCCGGCAAACCGTAAACGAAATCGTGATCAGGAGCTTCCATACGATAGTCGGTAGAAAGGTCGATGATCTTTACATTGTCGGGTACGTTGTTGTTGTCGAGAAACTTTTTAGAGTCGCCATGTGCAGAGCAAAGGAAAAGAACGTCAACTTCTTCAAACGGTAAAGCGTCTGTAAAGGTTAGTTCTGTTTCGCCATAAAGTCCGCCATGAACGTCGGTAATTTTGTTGCCGGCATTGCTGCTGCTATTAATAAAAACGATCTCAGCGTCGGGGTGATTTATAAGCAGACGAATAAGTTCGCCTGCCGTATATCCCGCCCCTCCGATAATTCCTACTTTTATCATGAGAGTTATTGTTGCTTTGTTTTGTTTTGTACAGAATGGAAAATCTTGGTTTGATTTCCTAGAATCTTAGTGAAACCTTTTACGTCGTCGGCTGTCCATGCTTTATTCACTTCGCCGTATTCGCCGAATTCTGATTTCATTAGGTCGTAAGGGCTTTCGATACCGATAAGTTGGTAGCTATATGGACGTAGCTTGATGCTAACAGTTCCGGTTACATTCTCTTGAGAAGAACTCAAGAATGCTTCGATATCGCGCATTACCGGTTCAAGGTATTGAGCTTCGTGTAGGAACATGCCATACCAGTTGCCCAATTGTTCTTTCCAGTATTGTTGCCATTTGGTTAGTGTATGCTTTTCAAGCATTTTGTGTGCATTGATGATCAATAGCGGGCCTGCAGCTTCGAAGCCTACACGACCTTTGATACCGATGATGGTGTCACCGATATGCATATCACGACCAATTGCATATTTAGAACCGAGCTCTTCAACTTTGTTGATTGCTTCGATTTTGTTATCGTATTTCACACCATTCACACCCGATAACTCACCTTTGTCGAAGTCAAGTGTAATCACTTCTTCGCCTTTTGCAGTAAGTTGTGATGGATAGGCTTCTTCCGGAAGTGTTTGTTCTGAGTGTAGTGTTTCTTTTCCACCAACGCTTGTACCCCAAAGGCCTTTGTTGATCGAATATTCCATCTTTTTGAAGTCACAGTTGAAACCATGCTCTTTCAAATAATTGATTTCATATTCGCGAGTAAGTACCATATCGCGAGTTGGTGTAAGAATCTTGATTTCCGGTGCAAGTACATCGAATGTAAGGTCGAAACGTACTTGGTCGTTTCCTGCACCTGTACTTCCGTGTGCTACATAGTCGGCTCCGATTTCTTTGGCGTAGTTGATAATAGCCATCGCTTGGAAAATACGTTCAGAGCTAACCGATATCGGATATGTACCATTACGAAGTACATTACCGAATACCATATATTTAATGCTTTTGTCGTAGTATTCTTGTGTAACGTCTAGAGCTACGTGTTTTACCGCACCTAGTTGATACGCTTTTTCTTCAATTACTTTTAGTTCTTCAGGAGAGAAGCCGCCAGTATTTGCTACTGCTGTATAAACTTCGTATCCTTTTTCTACTGCAAGGTATTTGGCGCAAAACGAAGTGTCGAGTCCGCCACTGAAAGCTAAAACTACTTTTTCTTTCATGAGATATGGTATTTTTAAGTCGTTTACTAATTATTAATCTTGGTCTTCTACTTCAGCCATCATAGCTTGTTTTCTTTTTTCTCCGTGTGGATCGGCTGGGTCATAAAGCATCGCTGTGCAAATACAGTGCTTGCGGCCGGTGCGTTGTAAAACATCGTAGTTTACACAACTCTGACAACCTTTCCAGAATGCTTCATCGTCGGTAAGTTCGGAGAACGTAACCGGAACGTACCCAAGCTCAGTGTTGATTTTCATAACGGCAAGTCCGGATGTAAGACCAAAGATCTTTGCATCTGGAAACATCGTGCGGGAGAGGTTAAACGCTTTCTTTTTGATACGTTTGGCCAACCCGTGACCTCTGAAACTGTCAACAACAATAAGTCCGGAGTTTGCAACAAACTTTTTGTTTCCCCACGACTCAACGTAGCAAAAACCTGCAAATTCTCCGTCAGCCAGAGCTATGATAGCTTTTCCTTCTATCATTTTCTGTGCAACGTACTCGTTTGTACGTTTAGCAATACCTGTACCGCGTACTTTAGCGGCAGCCTCGATAGTGCTAAGAATGGTGTCAACGTATTGGATGTGACCTTCGTTGGCTACCATGACTTCTATTTTAACCTCTTTTTCCATTTTCGTAATTAAAGACTAATCATCTTATTTAATATCAGGTATAATTTCAGCTAAAGCATTGATAATTTCTTCGCGACTAAATTCTTCGCGAGGTATCAATAAGATGGTGTCGTCGCCGGCAATAGTTCCTAATATTTCATAGGGAGCTTTGTTATCTATGTCGGAGGCAATTCCCATCGCATATCCCGGTCTGGTCTTTATAACGGCCAGGTTGCCGGAGAATTCAATATGTTTGAATCCCGAAATAGGATGTGAGCTATCTCTTTCTTCATCAATTGGGAGATTTAGTCTTCCTGGCAAAACGTAGCGATAGTTTCCACTCGAATCGGGAGTTTTTACAATCTTGAGTTGCTTCATGTCGCGAGATAAGGTTGCCTGTGTAAGGTTGAATCCGCGTGCTGTAAGCAATTGCAATAATTCGTCTTGATTTCCTACTGCTTCTTTTGTTATGATCTCTTTTATTGCCTGAAGGCGCTCTTTTTTATTCTTCATATCGAATATTTATACAGAAACAGTGCAAATATAAATACTATTCTAGAATAATTATTCATATAAGCGGATAAAATTTAGTTGTATTGTTAGTTTTAATATTTGTTTCAGCTAAGTACTAGTAGGTTTGCTGTGTGAATAAATATGCATTAATGCTGTAAAATAAAGAATTAATCAACTTTATTGTGGTATAAATGTTTATAGTAATGAAGTTTAAGACCTGCAACTTACAGGTTATTGATAGTATACTCGAAAGAGTAGGCTTACCAGTTTTTTTAATAGTTTCAACATTCATGGAGAGGGAGTCTAGTAGCATAGACTCCTTTTTTTTTGAATGAAAATGAAGGTTGCAAAGATTCAATCTTTAATTAGGTCTGTATAGTTTACGGCTATCTCATGCTGATTTTCGAAGTCAAATAAGGTGACACTGCGGATGCTATATAAAAGAGTCCAAAATCTTTCAAGAGACAAAAGGTATTGAAGTCTTGCTTCCTCCTTAGCACTGATTGCATTTTGTAATTCTAAGATGCTAAGAGCTCCTGATTTATATTCGGCAATTGCGGCATTGAGTCGCTGTGTGGCTACTTGGTCAGTCTTTATTTGAACGTTGACTTTATTCCACTGATTATTGTATTCTCGTACTAAACTTTTGATATGAAGATCGAATAATTGAGTTTGATCTACAATTTGACTTAATGTTTGCTCATGCTTTGACTTTGCAGCTTTAATTTGATTTTTACTGTTATTCCAGTCTAAGATTGGGATGGTGATGCCAATACTTACAATTTGTTGATCAATAGGATCCCGATAAGCTGCTTTAAAGCGGTCGGCTGTTTGTGATAATCCTATTTGTAGGAATAAATTAGCTTGTAGCCCTGAGTTTGATTTTGCTAGAGCAACATTGCTTTCACTTTCTATTTTTTGTAAAGAGAGATTAATCATTTTCGGGCTATTATCTCTTGCATACGATAGAGCTTGGTTTGAAGAGATGGAGTAGTGAGGTATAATAGAATCAATGTGAGTACTAAAATTCACATCGTCTGTATATTTAAGGAATACTTTAAGAGCTTCTTGTGCATTGAGATGTTCATCATTATAGACTAGAATATTTCGTTGAGCTTGCAGACG
>DLYT01000082.1:0-5092 GCA_003447595.1 Porphyromonadaceae bacterium | reverse complement strand
GCATCTTCTGCTAAGGTATAAAGCGAATCGGCAACATTAAAGTTTGTTTGAGCAATGGATAGATTGGATTGAGCTACAGCTAGATTAAAATATTTGCTGATCGCAACAAGTGTAACAAATTCAAGTGTTTCGAGATACCTTTTCTTTGCTTCTTCATATTTTAATGGGGTGACCTTATTTTGCCACTTTAAATCATTATATCCGAAGAGATCTTGAGTGTAACCTATTTGTATCGGAACGGTTTGGAAAGTAGTATTTGTATGTTTAAACTGATAGAGGTTTTGAATCGAAGATTTTAAAAAGAGATTACCTCCTGTAAATTTTATGTTTTGACTTGCGGTAAGTGTTACATCGGTTGATAAAATATTTTGATCGATGAACTTCTCAGAGCCATCGGGTTGAGTTATTTTACTAATAGATCTATTTAGATTCGGATTTGAACTTAGAGAGAGGATGGGTAAGAACGTTGCTTCGGATGCTTTATAGTTCCAATACTCTGTTCTGAATTCATGTTGTGCATTGGTAGCCTCTGTTGCAAATTTGCGGGCAAGTTCAATGGCTTCCGATAGCGTTAGCGGAATGGTTGGTTCTTGCTTTTGAGCTTTGAGTTGATCAAATAACAGAAAGAAGCATAAATATATTAGGAATAGTCTTCTCATTCAAATACAATTCAATTGAAAAACATTCATTTAAATCAATTGGTTCTAAAATAATAAATGAAATGGAGCAACAGGTGAAGGTGTAAAATCTTCATGCATTAAATATGGATACAACTTAATTTTATAGATTTGTGCATTAATTTGGATATTAAATGAAGATTATGAAGAAATATATTGTAGGCGCATGCCTTGGATTGGCTGTGATGTGTAGTTGTAGTAGTGTTCCTGTCACAGGGCGTAAACAAGTATTGTTAGTCTCAGATAAGGATGTGTTGACATCAAGCTTTCAGCAATACAACCAATTTATAAAAGGGGCAAAGCTATCTAAGGATGGAACCAAATCGGCACAAGTAACACGAGTAGGAAAACGCATTGCGGATGCTACAGAAAGTTACCTGCGAATAAATGGATTGGAATCAGAGATTCCCAATTATCAATGGGAATTTAAATTGGTCGATGATCCGCAAGTAAATGCATTCTGTATGCCTGGCGGAAAGATTGTTGTTTATACAGGTTTACTTTCGCAGGTCGCAAACGATGATGAATTAGCAGTGGTTGTTGGGCACGAAGTTGCCCATGCTGTAGCAAAACATGCAAATGAACGAATGAGTCAGCAAGTAATGTCTCAATATGGAGCATCTATTTTGGGAGCAGCATTATCAGGCTCATCAGATATTGTTCAAGCTGCGGCGGGAACCGTTTACGGGTTAGGGTCTCAATACGGTGTTATGCTTCCTTATTCTCGCAAGCATGAATACGAAGCCGATTTCATGGGATTAGTATTTATGGGACTGGCAGGTTATGACCCGCATGCTGCGTTAACTTTCTGGCAAAAGATGGCAAGTTCAGGTTCTCCTAAAACAGCCGAATTTATGAGTACACACCCATCCGATGCTAGTCGTATCGCAAAACTTAAAGAAAGTATTCCGGAAGTAGAGACGTGGTTGCAGCAGCAAGGAATTAAACCCGGATATAATTCACAGATGAACGTGCATGGTAATTCGCAACCCATACCTACAGTAAAGAAACAAAGCACACCCGATAAGCAAGGGGGATCAACAGAGAAGAAGCCAATGAAGACTTCTGAAAAATGGACATTCTAAAATGAAATAAACGACCAAGTTTGTTTGTATATTCAAACAAGCTTGGTCGCTTTTTATGCTTTAACTAAATGAATTGCATTTACAGAAGCAGATCATCCTCGCTTGGTAAATAGACCTCGAAGCTTTTACGAGCTATTTCTTTTCCATCGAGATAAGTGATAAGTGTCCATATGCCTACTTTATCTTCAATTGGAGCCCAGATTGTATCTCCAAGAAAAAACTGCCAATCGTTTCCATTGATATAATGTTCGCCTGTAAAGGTAGGACGGATATTTCCTTCATCATCTGTAAATGGCGGATGCTCCATTTCGAATTCGATCAATTTACCCTTCGCTCCCGTAATCTTAAGTATATAGCCAAACTCAATATCTATGATGGCAGGAACTAGCAATGTATGTTTCTTTATTTTAGGTAAAGCCTTAGAACCACGGTCCCATTGTGTGTAGATCCCATAGCTTTGCATCTTTATTTCAATCTTTTTCTTTGCCATAGAATACAAAGATATAGTCAGGTTTTTTTGTTTGAAACAAATAATAAGACTTTTAATAGGAATTATACACTGTTTCGTTGTTATTAGATTGTTATCTTTTTGTTAATGTTTAAAGTTTGGATTCTAAATCTTCGATTTTTATGCGAAAGGCTATTATTTTAATATTATCTGCTTTTATTATTTCAAATTTAATATCTGCCCAAGAGATTATTACCAAAGATCAAACAGAGTTGGCTCCACCTCCAAAACTAAAAGACATATTAATACCTTTTAGCGATACAACTGCGTACTATAATCCGGATAGTGTGCGAAGAGAAATGGATAAGCGGCCTTACTTTACATTGTTTAAAGACAACTACTTTTTGGTTGGAGCTCCATTAGGAACTAAACCGACGAAAGAGAATTCGAATGTAAAGTTTCAAATAAGTATCAGTCAACGTTTAACAAAAAGTATACTACCGTTTAATACATATCTTTACTTGACCTATACTCAAAAGGTTATTTGGAATGTCTTTGAGAAATCAATGCCCATGAAAGATATGAACTTCAATCCCGGAATTGGATTAGGTAGAATGATCATTCATAAAGATAAGGTGATTGGATTTTCATATTTTCAATTGGAGCATGAATCGAATGGTAGAGATGGAGATGCTTCTAGAAGTTGGAATAAAATATCTATGTATGCCGGATTACAGTTGAATCGTTATTGGGATGTACAAGCCAAGTTTTGGTTACCAATTGTTGATGGAGGACTCAATAAAGATATCCTAGATTACAGCGGTATCTTTCAAATATCTGCCAACTATAACTGGAGTGATCGTTTTACCGCAGGAATGGTCTTTGTAAAACGTCGAGGGTTCAATTTTAATGGAAACATTCAATTAGGGCTCAGCTATAAGTTGTTCAAGAATCAGAATCAATACTTATATCTACAATATTACAATGGATATGGAGAGTATTTGCTCGACTACAATAAATATCAAAGTATGCTGCGTATCGGGCTCATCATTCGTCCGCAGTTCTTCTCGATCTACTAGCTGTATGTTGAAAACAGGATTGTAAAAGAAATGGGTATTCGTCTTATCTGACGAATACCCATTTTTCTTCTGTCGAAAGCTCTTCACTATATCCATATCCTGCAAGATTAAAATCTTTGATTAGTTCAGGATTGTCAATTTGATGCTCCATAATAAACCTTGTCATCATACCTCGAGCTTGCTTTGCATATAAGGTAATCATTTTATACTCGTTACCACGCTGCTCTTTAAACTGTGGAATGATAATCCGTACATTCTTATTCAACGCCTTTTTATCAATAGCTTTCCAGTATTCATCAGAGGTAAGATTTACCAATACATTATTGCCCTCTTGCAATTCTTGATCAATCTGTTGCGTAAGCTTTGTTTTCCAAAAGTCATAAAGCGTTTTGCCTTTGTCGTTTTCAAGCTTAATCGCCATTTCGAGTCGATAAGGTCTTATTCCGTCCAAAGGACGTAACATTCCGTAAAGACCCGATACGATGCGTAAATGGTTTTGAGCAAATCTCAAAGCTTTAGCAGAAAGTTCTTTTGCTTGAAGTCCGTCGTATACATCGCCCATGTATGCAAAGATCGCTTGCCTTACAGGTGCTTCGGGATGTTGAAATGTCTGATATCTTTCATAGTTGAGACGAGAAAGAGCAGGGCTTATTTTCATAAGCTTCCCAATCTCCTCAGTCGACAAATGTTGAAGATGTTCCATCAATTCATTTGCCTCATTCGGATAAAGCAAAGGTGTTTGCTCTATTTTAGTCGGAATAGCAGAATCAAAATCCTGCGTTTTAGCCGGAGATATAATTGTAATCATAAATGAAAAACCTTTAGTGTGACCTATATAGAAACAACGAACAGCAATAAAAGGAAGGTAAATTAAGCTTCTTTTTCAGCATTACGCTCGATACGTTGTTTTTTCAAAGCTTCTTGAATCGACTCCTTTAGCGCATTAAGCAGACCTTTTTTCACGAAATGCTTATTGGTTGCAAGCGTAATTATACGAAAAGCATTAGCCTGTTTGATAGGTCTAATATTTTTCATTTGCTCTTCGCTCAAGTACGGGAGTGCAATTTCGGGAATGATAGTTATACCTCCGGTGCAAGCCGTAACGCGAATCAATGTTTCCAGTGAACCGCATTCAAAGGCGAACGAACTATCTTCTTGCCTTTTACGCGAACATAAATTTAAAACTTGCTTCCTAAAGCAATGTCCATCGGTAAGAAGCAGTAGGTCTGACGAAGGGAGCGTGGCTAAGTCTATAGCTTCCTCTTCCAGTAACGGATGTCCGGGAGATAAGTAAGCCGAGAAATTATCGCGCATCAGAAAATCCTCCTGAACAAAATCGGGCGCAAAACCTTCGGCCCAAATAGCGACATCCAACTCTTCCTTTTGTAAAGCCTTAATGATGTCATTGGTTACCATTTCCGATACTTGCAGATGCACTTGTGGGTATTTGCTTCTCATGATAGGAACAAACAAGTGGGCAATATATGGAGCGATCGTCGGAATGATCCCGATGCGCAACGTACCATTCACTTCTCCGCGAATCGCTTGTGCTTCTTCAGATATTCGTTTGAAAGCAGCCATTGCTTCTCGAGCCTGCTTTACGATTACAACTCCAGCTTCAGTTAAAACCGGAGGTTTATGATTTCGATCTATCAACGTAAGTTGCAACTCCTCTTCAAGATTCTTGATTTGTACACTCAGTGAGGGCTGTGTGATAAAGCATTTTTCGGCTGCGATCGAAAAGCTTCCGTAATTGGCTACTGCCAATAAGTATTCAATTTGTGCTATTGTCATCGGAAGAAT
>DLYT01000014.1:19058-29871 GCA_003447595.1 Porphyromonadaceae bacterium | reverse complement strand
ATCAATTTAAGGATATAAATTTTGAACTTCAAATTTTATCACTACCTTTACACACTAAGCTTTCGGAGCTTTTTTGAATCGTCTTTGTATTTGCCAATTCTCCGTGATGAAAACGGATTATTCCAACTTCAAATTTGGATGCATAAAACCACTCCTGCGCTCAAGTATATCTTAAAAATAAGAACAACGAATTATATAAATAGACAAGTATATTTTACAGATAACGTGAATATACATAACGTAAAAAATAAAGCATGACAAAACGAATCATTACGAATAAGCGTGACAGAGAAAAGTTGAAACAACAGAAAAAAGAAGAAAAACAGAAAAGAAAAGAACAACGTTTGCAAAATAGTGGAAACGACTCTCAAGACTCAATGTTTGCTTATGTCGATGAATTCGGTGTATTACATTCAAATCCTCTAGATGTAAAACCTAAAGAAGAGATTGATGCTTCTACAATTTCAATCTCCGCACCTAAACAAACGGAACCAGACGAACCGGAATTGTACAATGGTAGGGTAGAACACTACAACGCGAGTAAGGGATATGGATTTATCAAAGATTTGAGGGGTACTGAAAAATACTTTTTCCATTTCTCTAACGCACCGTCAGA
Organism: Porphyromonadaceae bacterium; assembly: GCA_003447595.1. Taxonomy (GTDB): domain Bacteria; phylum Bacteroidota; class Bacteroidia; order Bacteroidales; family CAMTPD01; genus UBA12018. The sequence goes on along the minus strand of DLYT01000014.1, from coordinate 29,255 downwards.
CATCAAAGAGGGTGATAAAGTTACTTTTGAAACTGCACGCGGAGCTCGTGGCATGAATGCAGTAAACATATCTATAATTAAATAACAATTTAACATTCATTACGATGAACATTTACGTTTCGAACTTGAGCTGGGGTACAGAAATTGACAGCTTGTGTGAATTATTCGCTCAATACGGAGAAATCGAATCAGCTAAGATTATCACAGACAGAGAAACAGGAAGATCTAGAGGTTTCGGATTCGTTGAAATGCCTAACGAAGAAGAAGGACAAAAAGCAATCGATGCCTTGAACAACACAGAATTTGAAGGAAAAGTTATCAATGTAAGTGTAGCTCGTCCTAAAGAAGAAAGACCTGCTGGTGGTGGCTTCGGTGGCAACCGTGGTGGCTTCGGTGGTAACCGTGGCGGTGGCTATGGTGGTGGCAACCGTGGCGGAGGCTATGGTGGTGGTAACCGTGGTGGTTATGGCAACGACCGTGGTGGCAACCGTGGTGGTTATAGCAACGACCGTGGTGGTTACAGAAGCGAAGGTGGTCGCGGCGGATACGGTAACAACGACAGATACTAATCGCACGATATTCTATATGAAAAAAGGCTTCCCTATTGGGAGGCCTTTTTTTGTGCGTATTCTTTATAATTGGAGTTATTTTCTACGAAATGCTCTAATTTTATTTAGAGTCATACGGTCTCCATAGCTACCACCTCCCGCTCCTTGTGCAAAATAAGCATTGAGATTATCTGTGTAAGCTGTAGAAGTCCAGTAAACTCCGCTGTATGGATACTCTTGATCCAAAACCAATGAAAACTCGGCTTTTGCAGGTAAATACCAAACGATATCTTCATCTGCAATTGTTGCAACATCAAAAGCTCCATCAGATCCGGTTTCCGTTACTTTTGTAAACTTATTTTTCTTCACGCACATTTTTGCCGCAAAGTTTTCAACATCTGTTGCGCTATCACCTGTAGATTCTTTTTTTATACTCCAACCATCAAACAGAGTTTCAAGCTGACTTATAGACCCAACCCCTTCAAAATGAAATAATTCTTTTGTATTCTTAAGTCCATCTAGAAGATCTTGAGCATTATTGTCTAAATTATTTAGTTTTCCGTAATCAATTACAACTTTTAATTTGCTCCTAATATCGTATTCAACTGTCACATACTTGTGTGCGCCATATTTACCAACAAAATAATCGGCAACCCATTTACGAAATAAGCATATAAATGGTGTTTTATCCGTATAAGTGACCTTTCGATTCCATTTGAATCCCCATGGATACGGTCCGCCATTGTTTTCTTCGATCCGCTCTGCTCCAACACCATTGCCATTCCAACTCGGACACAATTGCGATATTGTAAACTTAGCTTGTGAAGCTTGTGAACCGGTAGGCTGCAGTGTCAACTCAGCCTCTCGTGTTGCATCTGTAACATTCTCATCTAAAAATGCATATACGGTAATCTCACTTCCGGGATTTCCAGAGATACTTTTTTCGCCTCGTTCGTTACTGGTCCAATAACCCTCTTTTTGCAACGCAGAAAGATCTGTACGCAAAGTAACCCAATCGCTTGAAGTGGTAAGTGTCCATCCATTTGTTAATGCCGGATCGGCCTTTATCTTAATGGGGTAAATCACATAGTGAGCATCTTGAGGTGTTGACGCCTCTATAAAGTCTAGTTCATAGTCCGGAGTTATCGATATCTTATAAGTCACTGTTTTACCGATGAGCCATTCTCCACTAAGTGATGAGCTGAAGGTATTTACCTTGTTCGTGACCTTGTCTTTAAACTCGATTTCAATTGCTGCATTTTCGCCAAGCACTTGAGGAATCATCATAAAGGTATTTTCACCCGATGTAATCACAGGTGATCCTCCTTCTGTATCTACGCTAGGTTCTACAGTATATTCACCTGTTGTGGCATCTACACTCCAAGAGTGTGCATTCATATCGTAAGTACCTTGTCCGTGTATTCCTTTCAATGTTATTTTTTGAAGTACTCCCGGCTGTATCTGTTCATGAGCATCAAAGCGTATCGCGGTACAGATGTGTTTGAAGCTCAAGGGAACTTGCGTTTTTAGATTGCCCGACATTTGATCTGTCGCAGCAACCAACAAGTCGCTTTGCTCTTGAACCAACGAAGGCACAGTATAAGTAAGCTTTGGTACCGCAACTGCATCGGATGCATCAGGCAGTGTCAGATTGGTATTATTAAGCGGAGCATATGCATAAAACGTCAGGTCGTAATTAGATCCCGGCCAGTAGTAGGTTTCGTTTGTGATCCAATTATTATTACTGTAACTTACCTCTTCATTATACATGTAAAAATGAGTGGTTTGACTTTGTTGGTCTTTTATGTAGCAAAACACACCGTATTTTCCATAGCTTGTAACAATATCTGTAACGGGAGCACCACGTGTTGCGATATGCGACTCTGTTTTCGCAGACGAACGAATACCCTCTGAAACGGTGGTTTGTACAAATAATGTATCAGATGAATGAGTTCCGCGTAGCACGAAGCTCTCGGATGCGTTCTGTATACTCTTGGTCGTAGGAATGTCTCTTGCTGCCGATATGCCAAATGAGATGTTGTCTCGGGATTCCTGTTTCGCCGAATCAGCGAATTCGTCATTCTGACAAGAAAAAAGCAACATGCTTGCTAATACATACACATAAGCAGTCACATTGATATATAGATTTTTGAATAATTTCATTGTTGCTCGTTTTTATCATACATAGCAATATATACCGATGGCGTAGCAATGCTACACCATCGGTTCTTTTGAGAAATAAAAGCGTGTAATTGACCTATTGGTTCTCGATTACTCCGCCGTCGGCAGTATCCCAAGAATCAACACCTGTTGTAAATTCGATAGGCTCAAGTCCTGTAGCCGGACCTCCACCGATCAATAATCGATAGGTCACTTTTTTGCCACGATTCCAAACCTCTGTAGCTACGCCATCAGCTACCCCCATGCTCGAAACTGGCACATCAATGGACGCGAACCCAGTTTCACTACCTTTTAAATAAATCTTAGTACCATCTGACAATACTTGATAGATTTTGCAAGAGATTGTCAAGGAAGCACCTTCATTTTCACCAGATAAAGCACCGAATGTTTGTGGAAGCAACATCAAAGCGTTATCAGCAGAGCCAATTTCTGTATATCCTGGTGTTTCATCATCTTTATACTCTCCTGTTATCTCATCACTCGTTACGGTATAACTCGTTTTATCATCTGTAAGCTCCCAGCCATTAGCATTAGCAGCAGTCGGCAACGTAAATGTACCTGTTGATTTGATGTTGTTGATCGTGATACCATTTGGCGCAATATCAATCTTTAGCGAACTTGTTTTGGTAGCAACCGCAAAGTGTACTTGTGTCAATGCGTGCTTGAATGACAAATTAACAGCATTAGTTCCTGCAGCTTTAGTTTGACCCGTGGCAGAAGCAAACATTACGTCAACCTGCTTTGCTTCATCAGTCGGAACCGTATAATCGAAGCTCAAGCCGGTTGTTTTTGTAAATGATTTATTGGTAATCGAAGTATGACCGTAAGGAGCATACGCATAGAAGTCAAGTGCTTGACCTCCTGTAGGCCAATATCTCATATCGCCGGCATTTACGTAACCCCATGTAGTCCCGTTTGAAACAATCGCTGCTCCTTCGCCCGTTGTACCCATAAAAGCCCCAGTTCCTGTACTGATAAAAGCCGTTACTCCAAATGTAGACCCATTTGCCATAAATTCGCCGTTACCATCTACCGGATTACCACGCGTGATTCCATTGTATGCACTAAAGCGTATACCGTTTGCTTGGTTGTTGTACTCTGTGTCTACAACATCGTGACTTGTACAACCTGTGATTGCTGCAGAAAGAAGCAGCATGGATAAAAATTTCTGTTTCATAATACATATAATTTAAAAGTGAGTTTCTGATTTATTTTTAATGATACGATACTTACTACTTATTTGACTACACGGGAAGATCAACTTCCGTATCTTCCCATTCTTCCAAGTCGGGATTGAAAGGACCGCTTCCATTACCGATTACAACCGGCAACTCCACTTTACCCCGAATGGTATGTATGGTATTGATATCATCTGATAGTGTCATAATACTTTCTGTTACATCAAGCTCAACTTGGTAATCTTCCCCGTTGATTAGTTCAAAATGAAGCAGCAGCATATGGGATCTATCGGCTTTTGTAGCTCCATCGTGAAGCCCGAAAGTTGCAAACTCGCGCCCTAAGGTTCCTTTTTTTGAATTTCCTTTGTCGAGAGTCCGCTTATTGAGCACAAACTCAATCGTCACGTTTTCATTGAGCCTAGAATTGTTGTCCATCAAGCAACCCGAAGACATATTAGTAAGTTTACACAAGGGGGTACCTGCAAGTGATCCGATGTTTTCCACATCAATCTCTACATTGACAATGTTGGATGCGCGTGTGGGTAATACTTGATACTCTTTTGAAATAACCAACTCCCCGAGTGATGGTCGAGACGTATGGTACTTGACTTCGTCCACGGTAACTTCTACATTTCGAACGATCGCTTTGGCCAACACATCTGATTCGCCGGTGAAATAACCTTCTTGCTGACCGAAGCGAGTTTGAAACTTCGAATTAACATTCATTGTCGCGATTGCTTTGAATGTGTTTTGAACATATGTTTCACCGAAATTTATATTGTCTAATTCGGCTTCGGTATCGTTGACGAAAATGATATCATAACATCCTACAGGTAAATCCAGATCGATTCGTTGGGCAATCGGACTGATTTCACGCAATCGCAATACTCCGCCGGTATTCGTTTTATAAATAAATGCACTAACGCCATTGGGAGAAAGATCTGCTCCACTCCAATCGAAGTTGAAGCGTACGGTTGCAGTATCTTTTGTTGCGTAATACAACGGATCCCGATCACAAGACACAAGCAGCAATAGAGCAAACAGATATGTAATTATGCTAGTTTGTTTCATTTTAAAGCTCCTTTCTTATCTTCCGATTTATATTTTATGAGCCAAACCAATGACACCTTGGCCGTAAATGGCCCCCACCAGTCGCGCCGCTTTTCTACCCATGGATAACGAAATACTTTAATATTTCCATATTCGGTTCCATATACTTTGTCGTAGGATTTATAATCCATACGCATAAACCCGGCACCAAGCGCATATTCCATTTTCAGATGTTTTCCCAGTCGGTGTGCATAACCTCCTTGCAATCCCAGATTATAAAAGTGACCTTGCTCTCCATCTTCATCAAAGATTTGCAAATCGTACTTCCCGGCCCCGCCTGTAATTCCAAGACTCCATCCTTCAAGCACATTAGCTGCGGTGCGATTACCAAACCAATACTTAAGCGCTCCTTGCCCCGACAATAACTGCATCGTGAAATTTTCTTTATCAGACTTCCACCATGGAAATATGAGTTCGCCCGACACAGACCATCGATTGCCAATCGGCACTTCGATCTCAGCATTTATCGCTGAAAAAGCATCAAAAAGTAGATTCGTTTTTAGAGCAAAATGAGGTCTCTGCTTGTATGATTTTTCTGCTACATCTATCGAGGGTAAAGACACAGACTCTCCAGGATTGATTGAAACACTGGGTGCGGATGAGATAGAGAATGGGGATCCTTTTATCTTTTTAGGTTGATGAAAAGTAAACCGGGCATAGCGGGTTAGCGGCAATAGCTCTGACACAAAATAAGACCAATATTGCCCGTTTGCGAACTGCTTTAACACTTGCTCCTTTTCATCGGGCGAGGTTTCCTTTTTTAGAATTTGAACTAGAGCTTCATTCTTTGTCACATACGGGTCTGCTATCGCCAACTCTTCAAATCGAGTCCAATCTTCTGCAACCACGCGTAACTTAATACGATTATTGAGCAACAGATGACGTAAATCTGAGAAGTTCTGCTGTATTTGCCTAGCTCTTTTATGGGATAACGACTCATTCAAATGTATTGCTCCATCAGGAGAAGAGGCAATCTGAAGTTCTATTGAGTCGGGGAAAACAGCACTTCGCTCCAGACTAAACATCTCTCTTAAACGATCAAGCGATTGTCGATTTGACAAATAATCTTGGTTTATACCAAAACCATTCACTTTGTAGTAAAGCAAAACAGACGGAGAGGTATCACCAATCGATTGTGCAGATGAATCAGTAGCACCAAAAACAAGGATTAGTAAAATGATGGATAACTTATAGCACCTCATATCTAAAAATATTATAAGAGCTGTTGCACCTAGCGTCTTGTTGCAGAATATATAATACAAGACTGACTTAGTTTGTGCAAAACAGCATTCAGTTTTACATTAAAATCAGGATTAAACTACTGATTAACTCAGCTTATTACATTACAAAAAACACATATATTATAATTTTGTGTGAATCTATATCTGATACAAAGATATGCATATTTTACTTAATAATCATTCTTTTTATTATTATATATTCGTATTTGTGATTTTTAACCAGTATATCTACCTTTTTTTTATCACACATCTATAAATATCATTCATTTAGCTAAAAGAAGGCACTAAACAAAAAAAGGCTTCCCTATCGGGAGGCCTTTTTTTGTTTAGTGTAATAAATAAGCTTTTAATGCTTGGTATTGTGGAGATATTCGCACCGACTGCTTTGTGGCTGCGCGTAATTGTTGTAATGCCTCTCGTAGTTGGTCCGAACATTGAAAACGGATATCATTCGGCAGTTCAAACTTGATAGGATGAGCTGTTTCGAGTATAAAGCCGGATTCTTCGGGATTGACGGATAGATAACGACTCAACGCCTGATAGGCAACCGCTCCATGCGGGTCGAGCAAATAGCCGGTGTCGTGGTATACGCTACGTATCGTAGCAAGCGTATCCTCATCACTAATGGTATACCCTTTGATTTGTCTGTTTATTGCATGATAGTTGTTTCCATATAGTTCGAGTATCCTCACAAAATTGCTAGGATTGCCCACATCCATCGCATTTGAAATGGTCGCAACCGTTGGCTTTGCGCAATAACTGCCGCTTTGTAAATAATCTACAACAGCATCGTTGGCATTGCAAGCTACAACAAAGTCGCCCAACGGAAGCCCCGATTCCTTGGCCAGCATTCCGGAGCAAATGTTGCCAAAGTTTCCACTTGGCACAGCTACCACCGGACGAGTTGCCTGAGGCTTCCACTGTTTATACCCTAGAAAATAAAAAAGCTGTTGCGGTAACCATCGCGCCACGTTGATGGAATTGGCAGAAGTGAGAAACAAGGACTCTCGAAGTGTTGCATCCGCAAAAGCGTCTTTCACCATGCGCTGACAATCATCAAATGTCCCCTCTACTTCTAGTGCTCTAATATTTCCGCCCAATGTGGTAAGTTGTAGCTCTTGCACCTCCGACACTTTACCCGAGGGATATAGAATAACAACTTCTACACCGGGTACATTATAGAATCCGTTTGCTACTGCACCACCGGTATCGCCCGAAGTCGCAACAAGCACGGTCATCGGTTTATCGATTTGTTCCGCAAAATAACCCATACAGCGGCTCATAAATCGAGCTCCAAGATCTTTGAAAGCAAAGGTAGGACCATGAAAGAGTTCGAGTGATGCTATTTTTTCTGTAACCGACACCAAGGGTATCTCAAAAGAGAGCGTTTGACGGATAATCTCTCGCAATTTATCGTCCGGAATCGTATTACCCACATAAGGTTGCATCACAGCATAACCAATATCGGCATCGGCGAGATGCTCGATTTCGGAGAGAAACGAATCGGATAATTGCGGTATATAATGTGGAAAATAAAGTCCTTTATCCGGAGCCAGCCCTGCAATGGTTGCTTCACGAAAATCGACCAGCGGAGCTTGCTTGTTTGTACTATAGTATTTCATAAGATCAACTGTTGTTAGAATTCTGAAACCCTCACTCCTACTGTATTTACAGAAGTGACATAAATATGATAATCGATAGCAAGAGATGTGTATACATTACTCATGACTTCTGCTACGGCTTGGGCTGTAGCTTCGTCCTTGCTGAGCATAAATATAGAAGGGCCCGAACCGGAGATCCCACCGCCTAATGCTCCTACGGCTTTACTTTGCATCTTGATGTCATCAAACCCGGGAATCAAAATACTTCGAATGGGCTCGATGATTACATCTTCGAGCGAACGCCCCAGTAGCTCGTAATCTTTCTTGAGTAAACCGGCTACAACACCGGCCACATTACCCCATTGTCGAATCGCAGATTTGAGTTCGACGTGCTGTTTCAAAATCTTTCGGGCATTCTCTGTCTTTACTTCAATCTGAGGGTGTACTACTGTTACATACAAATCGGGAGCCGACAGCGGTACAATATCGAGCGGATCGGTAGAACGAATCAATGTAACACCACCAAAAATACACGGGGTGATATTATCCGCATGTTTAACACCACTGGCAACCTTTTCGCCAAACATTGCAAAACCGACCAACTGATCGGGAGTATAAGGATTGCCCAACAAATAGTTTGCACCTACTACAGCACCGGCGGCACTCGCGGCACTGGAACCAATACCACTACCGGGCATGATATTTTTCTTAATCTCTACTTCAAACCCTACGGGCTGAGGATAGTCTTCCATCAAAGCAAGAAGTGCAGCCCCTGCTACATTGTCGGGCGGATTGGTAGGGAGATTGTAATGGTCTTTATTAATAATCCGCACAACAGGTTCGTCGATAAGCCGCATTACCATCTCATCATTCGGATTGTCAAGTGCAAATCCGAGTATATCGAATCCGCACACTACGTTGGCTACTGTAGCCGGAGCTAATATTTTGATTTGTTTTTTCATAAGAAGAAGCATTTGTGTAAATTATGAATGTGCAATGCGTGCAGCACGTATGATATCAGAAAACAATCCGGAAGCAGTAACTTCGGCTCCAGCCCCAGCCCCCTTTATTACCAGCGGTTGCTCGGGGTAACGGTTGGTATAAAAAAGAACAGCATTGTCTTTTCCATCCAGATTGAAGAAGTCGCACTCTGAAGATACCGCTTCCAAGCCCACCTGAATGGTATCACCATCTATCGAAGCCAGATACTTGAGGCGTTTTCCTGCTGCACTTGCATCGGAATAAAGCTTCTGGAAGTGAGCTTCATGTTTTGCCAATTCATGGTAAAACTGTGTCACATCTCCATCAAAACACGACTGGGGAAGAAAGCCATCGTTCCGAATCTCACTCATCTCTACACTGCGGCCGGCCTCTCGTGCCAAAATAACGATCTTGCGCATTACATCGAGTCCGCTTAGATCAAGTCGCGGATCGGGCTCTGTATATCCTTCGTCTTGGGCTTGTTTCACAACTTCGGCAAATGTACGGGTTCCGTCATATTCATTAAAGACAAAATTCATTGTTCCCGAAAGTACGGCATGAATACGATTGATCTTGTCACCACTGCGCAGCAAGTCATTTAATGTATTGATAACGGGGAGTCCTGCTCCTACATTGGTTTCGAAAAGAAACTGCGCATTGTATTTCTGAGCCAAACTTTTGAGATGCTTGTAGGAGGTATAATCGGACGAACAAGCGATCTTATTGCAGGTAACAACTGATATACTTTTTCGAAGCAATGTTGCATATACATTAGCCACTTCATCGCAGGCAGTGTTATCTACAAATATAGAGTTACGCTTATTCAACTCAATTACATGCTCAACGAATTGATCCAACTGCATGGGACGTCCGTTGCTAAGGGCATTTCGCCAGTTGTCCCATTCAATACCATCTTCTTCAAATACCATTGTTGTGCTATTAGATACACCAATCAGTCGCACTTGTAACCGAAGGTGCTCTTGCAGATAGGCAGCCTGCTTGCATAGTTGCTCCATCAAGCGACTTCCTACATTACCTACTCCTACTACAAATAGATTGATCTGTTTATATACCGACTCAAAAAATTGCTCATGCAGAGCATTCAATGCTTTCTTTAAATCGGAGCGAGCAATCACGGCTGAGATGTTACGTTCTGACGACCCTTGAGCAATTGCACGAATGTTTACACCATTACGACCGAGCACACTAAACATCCGGCCACTGATCCCCGGCAGATTCACCATACTATCACCTACCAAAGCAATCATTGCCAAAGATGTTTCTACCTTGATCGGAGCAAGTGTTCCATTTGCAAACTCGGTAGCAAAAGCCGCATGCACCGCCTCAACAGCTTTTT
>DLYT01000014.1:0-18723 GCA_003447595.1 Porphyromonadaceae bacterium | reverse complement strand
TACAATATGAGCATTATTTGATATCCCACAAATGTTGTCATTCGGACTTGCGGCTAATGATTGATCACAAATAAGGGTACCTTCTTCGGTGGGTGCAAATGTATTTTTAATTCGCAGTGGTATTTTCTTTAGCATCACCGGTTGTACGGCCGGAGGATATAGTACTTTTGCGCCGAAATGAGATAGCTCCATTGCCTCATGATACGAAAGTGTTCGAATGGTTTTTACATTTTTGACGATACGCGGATCGGCAGTCATCATACCATTTACATCAGTCCAGATCTCCATTTCGGAAGCATTCAGTGCAGCCGCAAACAGTGCAGCCGTATAGTCTGATCCTCCACGACCCAGTGTTGTGGTATTTCCATTGCTATCTGAAGCAACAAACCCCGGAACTATCACAACCGACTCTGTAATTTCCCCAATTCGCTCCCTGATTGCTCGGTTTGTATTTGCAAACAGTACGGCTGCTCTTCCATAATTTGAGTCTGTCTCAATCACGTCCCGAGCATCAAACCACACATGTTTGATACCCACTGCTCGCATATGCTCAGAAATGACTTTCGAGGTGATCAACTCACCATAGGCCAGTAGCATATCAGAAGTGCGAGCCGACATCTCTTTGAGTGTACAAATCCCATCACAAATATCTTCAATCTGATTGATGTATTGTTTAACCATGCTTAATGTAGCACTTTGAGTGATAACCGGCAGTAAGGAGCGCGTATAGTTGAGCATCCGATTTTCGATCACGGAAAGAATGGTGTGATAACCTTGATTCTGTATAGCTGCCAGTTGACCGGCTTCAAGCAATAAATCGGTGATTCCTTCAAGGGCTGAAACTACAAGAACAACTTTATGGTCGTTTGTTTCTTTTTCTACAATCGCCACGATTGTATCTACGCAGTGAGATGAAGCCAACGAGCTTCCTCCAAATTTTAGAATTTTCATATAAATAAAATATTGATAAAAGGATAGTTCAATTTCACCCGCTCTTGTGAGAGGTGTACCTACATATGAAATAGGTCTGAGGATAATATAGAAATAGACAACCCCTTACAGGGTTGACGATGAAGTCGAGGATGTAGATGTAGGGCATTGCCCATAGCCAGCAGACTGCACCATAGAACATGGTGTAGCGAAGATCGAAGAAATATGTTCAAAATAACATTTCATTTGCCTGCTTGCTTATATTTCGCAAGCAATATTACAATAAAAATTACAAAGCAGCACAACCAATCACCTGTTTATCTTTTATTAACTATTCTATTCTCTACTCATAGTCCTAAAAAGAGATTGCAGCACCTTCTCTATTTTTGAGAAAATGCTGCAATCTATCATTTATATATATCATTCAATCCGGTAAGATCATCCGCGGCGAATGCGTATCTTCATCGAATTCGCCAGCGGTTTGTCTACTACAAAAATAAGATAGCCTCCACCACCGGCACCGCTAATCTTATATCCTTTTACCTGCGATTTGTATTCATCTAGGTGGCGCATTATTTCAGCATCAACCATGTTGGGAAACATCGTAATCTGCGCCTCAAAGCTTGCAGTTACAGCTTTACCAAAAGCATCAAGGTCCTTAACTTTCAAAGCCTGCCAGCATGCATCCGCTGCAATCGAAAGCACTTTCGCACCTTCCACGTCAATCCGAGTATCTGTCAATACATCATAATCGGAATGTCGCGGATAAAGCGGCACCATACACACATGCGCCTCAATCCAATCCAAAACATCTTTATCCAATATACTCTCGATCTCACAAGGCCAATATTCTCCATTGTATAGATATTTGTTCAGACCGGGCATCACCACACCCAGAGCATCTTGCGAACCACTGATGTATTTGCTTCCGGGAGGATTCTCAAAACAAAAAAGTGTCTGAGCAAGCTTTACGCGATCACCTTCTGGAATATCCGTCTGCCAAAGTTCAACAGCCTTTTTGCGCGAAGATGTACTCATCCCGCTTCTGTCGTTAAACTCATAATCTGGTTCAATATTGATTGTAAGCACAGATCCGGTATAGTATTTACTCACATACGGCTGATCGAGCCATCCACCGGCAAGGTCGATACGATATGGAATCCTGCATTCGCTACGCAAAGCTGTAGTACTGCGTACCGGCAATCCCGGATGAGGTATACGCTCCGCGATAACATATTCGATGCCCAACTCCTTGCACAAAGCCTCCTTCATCGGACTGTGACCATCCGAATTAACAAAGAAGATATCAGGCCTTAATTCGCGCACATCATCTTCAAAGTCCATAATCCCCGAACCGCTGTTTATCCAAGCTTTGTGCACCGCTTTGAGCGCACTTACCATATAGAGACGCTCCTGATCACAGTTTACCGTTTTACGATTCTTAAGTTGCTGTATCGTTTTATCCGAACCAATACCCACATACAAATCGCCCAATTTGGCCGCTTCGGTAAAAAAAGCAACATGCCCGCTGTGCAGCATATCGTAACAACCCGATACAAACACCTTTTTTCTCTCACTCTTCATCAAAAAGACAATCTTAATTCAACCCTAAAGGTAAAACTAAAATCAGAACAAAGTTAGCAACTCTACTGATTACTTTCTATTTGTTGCTAGCCTCTTCTATTCTCTTAATTACTTTGGCAGGAACACCTGCTACAATTGTGTTAGCTGGTACATCTTTTGTTACAACAGAGCCAGCTCCCACAATGGCATTATCACCAATCGTAACTCCGGGAAGCACCGTTACCGAGGCTCCAATCCACACATTGGTACCGATAATGATAGGTGCCGGATAAAGCGAGCCCCTATCTTCGGGAGCAAATCCGTGATTCAATGTTGCCAAAACCACTTTGTGCCCGATTAATGTATGATCGCCGATCACAATTCCTCCTTGATCTTGAAAATTGCAACATGCATTGATAAATACATGTTTGCCCACTCGGATATTCTTTCCACAATCGGTATAAAAAGGAGGAAAGAGCATAAACGATTCGTCCACCTCTTTACCGATTAGTTCGGTAAAGAGACTTCGCACTTCTTGGGGTGTATGGTACACGTTGTTTAACTGAGTCGTAATCTGCATAGCCTCATTGCTCAGCTCCGTCATGAATTGAAGCATGTCGGAGTTTGCTTTCACCGGTTTTCCGGCATTCAAATGTTCGAGATAATCCTTGAGTTCCATATATATAATACCGATTAATCATTCCAACAATAAAAATCAATTATTGAAGATAGGCAAGAAAGAATTGTTCCATCTTATCGTATGGTATCACATTGGCCTTGTTGTCATACAAATCAACATGACTTGCTCCAGGTATAATTAGCAACATTTTATTCTCACCCTTCAATCGTTTAAACGCATCCTCGCTAAAGTAGCGCGAATGAGCCTTTTCTCCATGAATCATCAATACGGCACTGCGTATCTCGTCGCTATAGGCAAGCAGTGGCATATTCATAAACGAAAGAGCCGACGTTACGTTCCATCCATCGTTAGAGTTTAGGGAACGTTCATGATATCCGCGCGCTGTTTTATAGTAATCATAATAGTCTTTGACAAACTGAGGCGCATCTGCCGGAAGCGGATCTATTACACCTCCTGCACGGGCATACGAACCATTCTTCGCGTCGATCGTACGTTGGGCATTTAGCTTTTGACGGAGTGCAAATCGGGCATCCGCATCCATCGAATCAAAATATCCTTGCGCATTCACTCTACTCATATCATACATGGTAGAAGTAACAGTTGCTTTGATGCGCGTATCCATTGCCGCAGCATTGAGCGCCATTCCACCCCAACCACAAATACCGATGATACCGATTCGGTTCGGATCTACATCTTCCCGAGTAGATAAATAATCCACAGCTGCCGAGAAGTCTTCCGTATTAATATCGGGCGAAGCTACATAACGAGGTTCTCCTCCACTCTCGCCCGTATACGAAGGATCAAAAGCAATGGTTAGAAACCCTCTTTCGGCCATTGTTTGCGCATATAATCCTGAGGTTTGCTCCTTTACTGCTCCGAAAGGCCCACTTACCGCAATGGCTGCAAACTTATCATTTCCCTGCAGGGCCGGCAAATATAAATCGGCGACCAATGTGATGCCATAACGATTCTTAAACGTTATCTTTTCATGCTTAACCTTATTGCTCGACGCAAACGTATAATGCTCTTTCGTTTCCATATCTTCATTTGTTTTTAAGTTGAATCCACTACTTGCAAAAGTTGATAAAATCAATGATAATGAGATTAGTTTGTGTTTCATGTCTCTTTGCTTTTTCATTTTTAGCAAAGGTAGCGGCAAACAAAGATGCTCCTTGGACACAAATTACAGAGATGATAACCCGAATTACGGATTCTGTATATTAGTAAGAACAAGAGAGAACGAAAGATTGTATCTTTGATGTATGGAAAAGTTTTACAAACTAAACTCGGTACACTCGTACAACACGCTTTACGGATTGGAGACTCTACACCCGTTGGTTACCGTTGTAGACCTAACCAAAGCAACAAAGAGCGTAAACCACATCACCATGGATTACGAACTCTACGCATTGTACCTTAAGGAAGGTAAAAGCTGCGATATAAAATACGGCAGACGTACCTACGACTATCAAGAAGGTACGATTGTTTGTTTTGCACCCGGTCAAGTTGTGGAGGTGAGTATGCCTGAAGACGAGTTTCAGCCAAAGGTATATGGGTTGCTTTTTCATCCCGACTTGATACGCGGCACTTCGCTCGGAAAGGCGATCGACAACTACAATTTCTTCTCTTACTCGTCGTTCGAAGCATTGCATCTTTCTGAACGAGAACGCAGAATGGTGCTTGATAGTCTCGAAAAAATACAACAAGAGCTTGAGCATGCGATCGACAAGCATAGCAAACAACTCATCGCTATGCACATCGAATTACTTCTCAACTATTGCTTGCGTTTCTACGAACGACAGTTTATCACACGAGAGAAAGAAAACATCGACATCTTGCAAAAGTTCGAAAAACTGATCGCTTCGTATTGGAATCAGAATTTGCAGCAAGAGCATGGCCTACCCTCTGTCAAATACTTTGCAGACAAAGTCTGTTTGTCGTCAAATTACTTTGGAGATCTCATCAAGAAAGAAACCGGAAAGTCGCCACAAGAATACATTCACTTCAAACTAATTGAGCGAGCAAAGAATCGCATTTTGCATAGCGATCTTTCGATGAGTGAGATTTCATACGAATTAGGCTTTCGCTATCCGCAGCACTTTGGTCGTTTATTTAAGAAAAGCACCGGACTGACGCCTAACGAATACAGAGTCGCAAACGAAACAACATCCATCCATATTTTTGTATAATAAGTCTCCTAGACTTTGGCTTTTTGTTATCGTGAAAACATAAAAATGTTTTCGAGGAGACTCTGAAAAGTCTTCATGGAGATTTTTCAGAGTCTCCTCGAACAATTGAAACAATATTCATATATAATATTTAAAGGAAAACGAACAATATGAAGCAATACTCTGTTTTATAATAGTTACAAATATTATAAAACAGGAATTTATGCATATGGCTGATGCATTGGTATCTACTCCGGTGGCCGGAGCTGTTACCATTATTGCCGCCTCGTTGGTGTACGTGGCCTGCAGAAAAGTGAAAGAATCCCCCAATGAACAAATCATTCCTCTTATGGGTGTGATGGGTGCTTTTATATTTGCTGCTCAAATGATTAATTTCACGATACCCGGAACCGGTTCGAGTGGGCATATAGTAGGTGGTGTGTTATTAGCAGCTTTATTGGGACGATGGCCGGCATTTCTTACTCTCACCTCCGTTCTCATTTTACAAGCATTTTTATTTGCAGATGGAGGTATCTTAGCGTTGGGATGCAACATCGTAAATATGGGTAGCTTTACTTGTCTTATAGCATACCCTCTGCTATTTAAGCCTCTTATCAAGAAAAAATCATCAACTTTGATGTTATTTATATGTAGTATACTTACTTCTATGGTTGGACTTGAGATGGGTGCTTTTGCCGTAACCATCGAGACTTGGTTGTCTGGAATTACGGTATTACCATTGGAGCGTTTTCTTTTATTTATGCTTCCTATACATCTTGTTATCGGTATACTTGAGGGCATATCTACAGGTTTTGTGTTGGTCTATATAAAAAAGACGCAACCGGGATTTTTTCAGTTGCCCGAAATGGAGTTTTCTCCGATAGACAAGCATGCTCCCCGATTTAATCTCAAGCCTATGCTTCTCGTTTTTAGTCTGCTTGCTTTAGTATTAGGTTCAGCTTTTTCTTTCATTGCATCTTCCTTTCCTGACGGATTGGAGTGGTCTATAGACAAGGTTACTGAAGGAATGGTACTACCAATATCGGACGAGACTCCACACATACTTGCGCAGTTACTACAAGATTACACAGCGATAATGCCCGACTATAATACCTCTTTTGCCGGTATCATCGGAGGTATTTTGTTTATTGTCGCTGCACTGGTCATTTCAAAATTATACAAGCAGCGCTATAATTAAATCAGGAAATGGAAAGCAAACTAGAATCTACTTATCGCAAGATTAAACAACTCGAAATACAACATCAACCTATTAGTTTATTAAACACGATCAACCCTGTAGCTAAACTTGTTACAACTTTGATCTATCTGATCTTGATGCTTTCTGTATCGGTATATCAATTATCAGCTCTTTTGCCTTTTGTTGTGTATCCGATACTTCTCGCTGCTTTTGCTCGCGTATCTTATAGCCGTGTCTGTATGTACACACTTCCTGTTTTACCTTTCATTCTGTTCATTGCTTTATTCAATCCTTTTCTGGATCAACAAACGATGTTTACAGTTCAAAATATCGAGGTGAGTCGAGGTTGGATTACATTTATGTCGATTCTTATAAGAGCAATGCTTGCTGTGCAATGTATTATGATTCTTGTAATATCGACCGGTATGATTCAATTAGCCAACGCAATGCGTAGAATTGGTGTTCCGACAATACTTACAAATCAAATATTGTTTGTGTACCGTTATCTCATTCTTATTTTGGAAGAAACAATTACCATACAACGAGCCCGACAAAGCAGAAACTGTAATGAGAAGAGCTTTGTGATGTGGAGTACCATTGTAGGCCAGCTGTTTGTTCGAAGTATGCACCGATCTACTTACATCTATCAAGCCATGTTGTCTCGTGGCTACAATCACACATCAACGATTATGCCCTACTATTCATGGCAAACAAAAGACTCTTATTTTGTCGTGGCTTGGATAACCTTTTTCCTTTTTATTCGTTTTTTTAATCCTACGGAAGTATTTTTACACGATGTGATATTTTGACCTAACTCATATGATAAGTTTCAAAGACGTATCCTACACTTACCCCTCGGGATATAAAGCATTACAACAAATCGCATTCGATATAGCTTCGGGCGCCAAGGTGGCGATCGTAGGAGAAAATGGATCTGGTAAATCCACGCTGCTACTCCATTTCAATGGTATATTACAGGCTTCACAGGGTAGTATCTGCATTGATCAAACTGTAATTTCAAATTCGACCTTGACACAGATCCGACAAAAAGTAGGAATGGTTTTTCAAAATCCGGAACATCAGTTATTCATGCCTACGGTAGAGGAAGATGTTGCCGTGGGACCAATCAACATGAAACAAAGCAAAACAGATGTTGACAAGAGCGTTGAGTCTGCATTAAAACAGGTAAATGCGCTTCACTTACGTGATCGCCAGATATCTCAATTATCGGGTGGTCAAAAAAAGACGGTCGCTATAGCCACTGTATTGGCTATGAATCCGGAAGTTTTAGTTATGGATGAACCTACCTCGAATCTGGATCACAGATCAAGAAGACACGTCATGCAATACATTCACGCATGTGAGAAAACCTGTATTGTTGCAACTCATGACCTCGAGATGGCTTGGGAACTTTGCTCGCACGTTCTTGTTTTAAAAGATGGCAAAATTATGACATATGGTTTGTGTAAAGACGTTTTGTCTCATGAAACCTTGCTGCAAGATGCCGGTCTGGATCTGCCTTGGCAAGCTCGTTAAAAACAAAGAGGATCTGTATTTAAACAGATCCTCTTTGTTTTTAGCAACTATATATTTACTTATTTTGCAGTGAATTGAATCTTTGTCTCTTCAAACAATTCACTTTGTAAGGTTATATCTCCCGTTGAATTAGCATAAGTTGTTTTAAACTCAACATTCTGATTCCCTGCATTATTTGCGGTATATACATAATAATATTTACCGTCTTTAATTTCAAGTTTCAAATTAGAATTAGGAGCCGGCGACAATTTAGGTGCTAGAATATAAATCAACATGGGAAATTCTGACTGGGTGATCGTTGCAGGTATTGTAAATCGAAGAGTTACAGGTTTGTTTTGCCCTAATGTCCCTTGTGCTGTTGTAGAGATATCACTAAATGAGAATGGCTTGCGAAACAAAAGTTTAATTTTACGACTTAAACCATTTTTACAAATATGAATATATCCTTCTGCACTTTCATTACTTGGCAATGTATTTGTTTGAATTTCAACAGTTCCATTATCTGAACGTAGCAATATCGCAACCGGGCTTGAGCTATCATTATGATTGAGCGTAACGTGTACCCCGGTATTATCTGCAGATTGACCAGCTCCATTAGGAAAATAATTATAGCTAAATGTGTATTTAGTATTCGCTTTTACCATTATAACAGAAACATCACTCACTGAAAGAACTGCTTTTCCATCTGAAATATTTTTTAGTGGCTGTAATTCAATAGAGTTTATTAGATTGTTACTTGCCGGCGAGTTTAATGCAGCCTCAAGAGTAGAATAACCCTCTTTTAATACTTGATTTAATTTAAGTACATAATAATTGTTACGTTCAATATTGAGTAATACACTCTCACAAGACGCATTATTATTAACTAAGTCTACTTTATAATAATAATACTGCTCTTGAGATGTTGCTAATGCTTTATATTTGCCTTTAATTATAATCGACAAAGGTTTAGAGCTTCCCACATTCTGCTTTTCATACAAATATTTATCTTGAGTATCGAAGCCTGTTATTGGCAATATACCATCTGTATTACCTTCTGTAATTGATCCTACAGCAAACAGACCGTTACTTTTATTAAATGGAGCTACGGATCCATAGCTATTCTGATTTACTACAGCAAACGTAATATCCTCTAATCTTGGATAAGAGGACATCGTATTATTCTCTACTTTTATCTTCGCTATATTCCGAATCAATTCTACAGATTCAGAAAAAGAGGATTGACCTTGTATACCTGAGTTGTATTCTTTACGCTGCCAATAAGCAACCCTACCATTCATTTCTAATGATCGTATAATTTCGTTCTCACTCTTATAAGAATGTGCAACATCTGAAAATCCAGAAAAATCATAATTCCCAATAAAATGTATGATACGTTTAGACAGTGACTTATTTATCGACACTTGGAATGTATTTTGACCTGTTATTGTAGCTTTTGAACGTTGTAGAAAAAGACCATTTTCATCAAAAACTAACAAGTAAAACTGATTAGGATCTAATCCGGCATCACTAGCAATAGCCCGTGTTTGAACCTCAGGCTCAGGTATTGCTATCCGAAATGACATTAGTTCACTTTCTTCAGACTCTACCGGTAGAGACTCATTACTATTGCTACAAGAAACGACCAGGAGCAATAGTAATAGATTCAATATATAGCGTAGCTTTTTCATAAGTATGTTTATTTAGTGTTACGATTCCAAGTGTCCGTAATGCATCGAACCGGATAATTTTTTGTTGAAGATTCAGTAAATGTATTCCCCTTAAAATTATATGATGTCGATTTTCCTTGATTATCTTTTCGAGCAGACCAATACTCGTCACCAATTAAAAGAGATTTAACTGCGCTATTGACATCATCTTGTATCATATCAACAATTTGAATCTCCGCCTTGGTTGGAATACGCCAACTTCCTTGTAGATAACCACCTTCTCGATATGCTTTACAACGAGAGAATGCACAATCCCAAGTATCGGGCAAAGTAATACCTCGTTGTGATGCAATAACAAATTGTGGTGAATAAATATTATTAGAAATCTCATCTGTTCCGGTTGTGCGTATATTATTATCTACAACTGATGGATCTCCTAATACATATCCATCAGTCGAAGGATATGTAACTCCTCCTGAGAACTTTGAAAAGTCACTCAATAGAATAGTCACTTTATATAAATTGAAATTTTTTTGTCCTGTTGCACCATTGGAATAATCTGTATTACACCCTCCTAACGTTGAACCACCGCCTACATTCGTACTTGAATTAGACCATTCTGCTGTTACATAAATAGGAGGGTATTGTGTAACCTTTACTTTCTGAGACAATTGAGGTGTTCCTATTGTTTTCACCTCAAATTCAATTTCTTTAGGCACATAATTGATCGGAATTTTTGAACTAATATTTATTGTTCGGTTTGTACTATCTAACTTAATGGTTGGATAGTTTGCACCGCTAGTGATAGGTACTTTTGTTATTGATCCATCTGAATTATACTGTGTATATGAGACTTGATTAATAACAAGCTGAACACTCATATTAGAAGCATACTTAATATCTCTGTTTACGATATTATACATATCAACTTGATCCTCAAATACTACTAGATACTTGTAATTATCGATAGAAACATCGATCTGCTTTGTTGTCCAATCAAGAATACGAAAATTACATGTCAGTTCTAAAGGTAATTCCGGATCTGGACTACCTAATGCATATAAGTTAATTCCTAGCTCATATATTTTATTTCTTATAAGTTTAAATGCAAGCTGTGGATCTGTTCCAGAAGCATTTAAATAGTTTAATCGAACTTTATAATATGTTGCGTCAATTGTATTTTGTAAATTTTTAACATTGACTTTCAAAAGCATCCATGGTTCTTTCTCACTATCCAAGGTCCAATCATTTTCATAACTATAGAATGTCTCCGAATTATTCATTTGTATATCACGAGGAAGATATGATTCAAAATCGGATTCTGCTAAAACACAAGGATTTCCTTGCAATAATGTCGTTTTCTTAGCAGAGGAATATAGTTGAGCCTCTGCTGAAACAAACTCCCAACCAGGGATTGAAACTGCATCAATCCGGATATTTACTTTGGCTGCAGCTCGTTTGAGTTTGACATCTGTTAGTGTGGTGATTGTTGGAGATAATTTTGTATTTACTTCACCATCCATCAGAAATGCCTCATTAGGCATACTAATTAGATTTGAAGATTGCACTAATTGTTTTAGTTCAGAATACTGAATATTCGCCAAATTATCTCGTAATAGATTGGTATTAGCTATTACAACCATTTTATAATCGGTTGCATTGTCGAATAATGCAACTTCTGATGTCGTAAACTGAACAGAGACTTCAACCCCATTCCCAGACTTCTTATAACTAATTTGATTATCTGCCGGATAATATACATTATTCTCACCTTTATAAAACAAAATATCCAATCGTTTAATCTCATTTTCATTCAACAAGTCATCGCCTGGTTGTGTCGCTTTTGTTTCATCCTCATTATTTAATTGTGCACGAAAAGTAACTGAATACTCAGCATGCTCTAATGTAGGATCACTTTCATTGGTTGCACATGCAGTACATAATAAAAGTATCAACACATAATAAAAGTATATTTTCATAATCTCAATTATTAAGTGGTAACAATTTGATCGTGAAATAATCAGACTGATTATTATTGATCTTTAAAATCTCTCCTTCACAATTCACAAATAGTTTTGTCGAAGCTCCTGCCTTTAGAGGTTTGCGTGCCTTAATTCTTATTTTTGACATGTGATTACTTCCAGAGTTCCCAATACCTTGGGATACGCCATTATTCGTATAATCAAACTCAAAATCAGCTCCGTTTGACAAAGTTGCTGTCCAAAGACGACCACTCGGAGAATTTAATCTAAAATTACAGATAGCGATTTCATTGCTTCGAATCGTAATCACTCCATTTACAATTGGATTATCCCAGTTGATTTCCCATGTATATGAGTTATTATAATCTACGTCTGCGTGCTCTTTATCCCAATCGAGCACTGCAACATGAAACTGATTTTTAAAATCATTAATCTCCGAAATAGATCCTTTGATCAAATAATGTGTATTACGAGTAATCGAATAATCTGAATAAGTAGATCCAACCGGAATACCTATCGGTATGATATATGTTGTAGGTATTTGATTAAATAGAGCTTTTATCTCAAGATAGGTTGCTTTTTCTAAATCTAATTGATCCGATAAGATATGCTCACAAATATATTTATCAGGAAATATCGAAACATAATTATCCCCATTTTTAATAGGAAGATCAATCCCAGTATTTTGTCCATCAAATGCAATAAAATCATTGAAAGTAACAGTTGGATAATTTTGCAGGCCGAAATAAGACTGCTGAGGCACATGCCTTAATATCGCTTGTTTTATTTGAATAGGATATGACGTATTTTTATTCAATACTAAAGACACTTTAGCGACCACACGTTGTAATTTTGCTGTATATGAAGGTCCCCAATCTGTTGTAGGTTCTTTAACCAAACCTCCATCAGTTGTAGAGCTGGGATCAGCTTTAATTTCAATCGTGTTTTCTGCTAACATTGGAATATTATTTTCTGTAAAATCCTCGATAATATCTTGATCTATAATTATCTTATCTATCTCACTTAAAAATTTTGCGTTATTAAGTATTGATGACATAAGTGGATGCTCGTTGGCAAGTAGATATGTTTTATATTTACCTGGTTTGAGACTAACGTTCAACCTTTTGTCGACTGGTTGATCTAAGGTATTGTTTTGCGTTGCTTTATTTTGATAGATCAACCCTGACCCAAACTCTGCTATAACTAGTCTATAGTTTTGAATGGTTGAAATCTGCTCTGATGCTGATATAACATTTACATCCAACGAAACGATCTTGTTATCGTCAGACTCCTCATACTCTTTTATTTCAGAAACGCAGCCGTATAAGGAAAGCAATGTTGCTATCGATAAAATAACCGATATAACAGGATAAGATAAATACTTTTTCATTACATTGAGAATTAAGCTTCTTACTTTCTATTTAGCAGGTGCGACTTCTATTATAGTCCAACCATTTATAGTGACACCAACTGATCCGTTGGCAGTGAATTTTATGTCAAATGTAAACGTATCTTCACGATCAAGATCGGTTTGCGTTTGATACTTCGGATTCTTCAAAATCTGCTCTACCATATTTTTATCGTAAAGCACATTCTGATTATTCTTGTCCCGAACACGTAATCGTGATTCGTCTGCTTGAGCCATCAATCGTAAAACAACCGTATTCATTTTAAATGTATCACCTTCCAAAATTGGATCGTGATATTTATATGTGAATGGTAAGGCATAAGGATCAATTGTATTATCATTTTTATAGCGACCATTACGAGCTGTTGTTAATACATCTATAATAGTACTATAATCAATTGCTTTTGTCAGATTGGAAAAAGGTATGTATTCTAACCCGGTGATATTTACATTTATTCTTTTTGTATCTTGAATCAAATCTACTGTGGCATCACTATATTGCCCTGGAGGAACGACAACATTTGTTAGTGAGCCATGAAACAAATCAGATAACTTATTTTCTATAATGATATTATTGGCATCTGTATATGCAACATCAATCAAAAAAGAAAATTGCTCGATTGTTGTTATTCCTTTTTTAAGAATTGAATTGAATTGTGTCTGCTGAGAATCAGTCATCTCACCATATTTATAGGTTTGCAAATCGCCACCAAGAACAATAATTTCATAACTACCACTGCGTAATGGCAAATCCATCACATAATCATTGCTGAGTTTTACTCCTCTGCTTGTGTATGTTTCAACATATTTCTTTTCACTATCAAATACAAATACAGAAACATCACTCACCTTTGCTCCAAAAAGATTGGCACTCTGATTGTTTAACAGATGCGTAAAGTGCAAACGTACTCCCTGCACACATTCAGACAAGTCTTCTCGGGTACATCCACCCAAGACAAGCAGCATCGGAATTATATATAGTAAAACTCGCTTGATCATAGCTTCTGTTTTTTGAATAGTTTTATATAATAGGGAGCATTCAGTGCTCCCTATATTAATTTAATTTATTTTGC
This sequence comes from Porphyromonadaceae bacterium, assembly GCA_003447595.1. Taxonomy (GTDB): domain Bacteria; phylum Bacteroidota; class Bacteroidia; order Bacteroidales; family CAMTPD01; genus UBA12018. Next base: position 4,576 of record DLYT01000014.1, on the reverse strand, counting down.
CGGAGCAATTGGAACTAATGTCCAACCAAGTATTGTAATATTACAGCTTACAGTTTTATCTTTATCGTATGGTTTATCTGTCAAATCATCTAATCCAAATTCAATACCTCCTGTTCCACCAGGAACAGTTACTGTAATCGAACCTGAATCAGTAGAAGGTTTTCCTGTTGCTGGATCAATTGTTGTTGTTCCAGGATCTGTCCCTGAAATTCTGTAGATTTGAGCTTTTGCAAACTCTGCTAATGCTGCGCCAGTTGTTGCACCAGTTTCATTATTTGTATATTTTGATACTACAAAATATTGAGTGGCACCATTTTTCCACTGATATTCTTTTTTATCGTTATCGATAAACCAAACATTATCAACCGCAACTACGACATGAGGCAAATTTGCTGCACCAACTGCTGGAAATGTATGGTATGCAAAGTAATTAGTACTCACTTTTGTCAATGTGTTAGCGTCTTTCGATACATCAAACATATTTGGAGTTGGGAATGATGCCGCTGTATATTTTGTTCCATCATTAGCCGGATTAACCAAAGATCCATTACCAACACCTAATACACTTCCCGCTGCATAGTGATTCGGAATAAATATGCCCTTTAGACGGAACTTTGTAATCTGACCAGGCTGATCTAAACCTTCTGAGATTGTTGCACAACGCACGGAACCAACTTCCATGCGAGATAACACTGGAGTTATCTGAATATTAGCAGTATGAGTGGTTGTATTATTAGCTTCTGTTGTTGACATAATTACTGCTTCTCCAGACATTACCACCTTATCAACGACATTATTATATCCTGTAGCTCGAGGCTGCATATTTTCTATATTAAAAGAAAGCGCTTCAATAGCGGATTTAGATTGCGAAGCTACAGCTGGATATGTAGAATTTGCACCATCAGTAACTGCATAATTTGTTATGAGCATAACAGACAATGCTGACGTAGGTACATTAGGAACGTCAATCGTTTGCTTTGTTGAAGATCCATTTAATAATGCCATATCTGGCCCTGTTAGAGAATATTGAAAAACAGCGTTTTCGTTACGATCAAAAAAGTAAATTGAGCCATCTTCTATTTTTGTTCTCAACCCAGTGACTCCACCTGGATGTTCTGCTTTAGTTGTCAAAGTACTCACATTGATTTTCAATACTCTATCGCCAGATAGTGATGGATCATCTACAACCGGATCATTTTCGTTTGAGCACGCAGTTAGTGCTATTGCGGCAAGAACTGACGCAAAAAATGTCATTTTTTTCATCTTGTAAAAATTTAAGTAACTGATTAAACTTTATTTATTCTGATATAATTTTAGCTCCTGAGTTTAAATAGAACTCTTGATTTTTCTGCTCAGTATAGAAAATATCAATTCCATATACTGATCGCAATTGTGGATAAAAGTTTTTAAGAAGATATTGATAAGTTGTGCCTTCTTTGAATTGCTTGATCTTGTCATTTAAAGAGGAGTCTTTTGGCGACGTTCTTATCATATCTAGCAACACATCTCTATCATCCATTGTCGATGCAGCAATTAAAGCCTCTAGTCCATCCCAATCGATATCACCATTACGAATAATGATTGCTGTTTCAGGTATAGCTGGAAAATGTTTGAGAATATATTCCTTCAATACATTAGTACGACTTTGAGCCAATCTACTATTAAATGCAGTTGAGCCTTCCGGAGAAGCAAATCCTATAATTTCGATGCGTTCTATCTGTGATTGACTATCAACAGATAATTGCTCTTCAAGTATTTGATGCATCTTCTCCAACTCTTGTCTGTTATTTCCATAATCTGCCAAAATCACAGCACTAGAAACTTTAAATTGCAATCCAAACTTATAGTACATTGTTGCAATCTTTATTTCAGGCTCCTCGACAACGATAACGTCCTCAACAATCTCCTCTTTAACGGGATATGAGAAAACAGTCTCTATTGGTATTGCTTGAAGATATTCTGTCTTACAACACCCCTCCTTCATGAGCAAAAGAAGTAGTGATGCATTATTTATTGTAATATCTGAAGGCATTTGTGCATGATATTCAATATTGGTATTGTTCCCAGTAATTAAAGCACCAGGATATTCATTATTGTATTCGCCTGCTCTTTGCTGACGTTCTACGACTAACTCTTTGTTGCGACCTCTTACTATAATTGGAGGCAACGAAAATGTATCAGCCATATTTACGATAACAGGAGTGCAAATGTATTGATAGTTTCTAGTTGCAAAATGTGAACCTACTTGAGCATCAAAACCAACAGTAATAGTAGCTCCATCGCTTGAGACTTTTGCATTTTGGATCGTAATATCATGACTTGACTGGGCAAACATGACTACTCCACAATAAATGTGGCATATTAGTGTAAGATACGTTTTCATAATATACCTTTATTTGATTACATAAATTAAACTAATTCCAGCATTCACGGGACCCCAGTAGTTACGATGTCCACGCCCCATTTTTTCTGCACATTTCTGACATGGATACTTGTCATACCACAATCGTGCGTAACCAAGCCCTAATGTACCTTCAACACTCCATCGAGAACTTAAGATCCATTGATAACCATAGGAAAACCCTCCTCCAATAGCTGTTCCTTCAAAGCGATATTGATCTGAATGCTTACCCAATAACCAAGGTAAATTATGTTCTGAAATATTGTATTGAGAAACTAACAAATTGAGTGCAACAAAATGTCCATTATATTTTTCACAGAACCAATAACGACCCTGAGGAGATATAATCCAATGAACCAATTTCTTATTATTTTCTATACTACCTTTTCGATTCCATGGATTATATCCACCTGAGATATCTAAGGTGTAGTGATCAGACAAGGCTACTTCTAATCCTAAATTAGGAGCCTGGGCAATTCCTCCATACAACAAATTCGTTTTTAATGCAATTTTCTGTCCTTTCAGGGATTGTATAGAAAAAATTAAAAACAAAACATTGAGAATCAAGATTGATTTTTTCATTATTTATCCTATTAAATAGTGTCCTTATCTTGGTACACATTCTTATCATAACTACTGAAACGCCAACTAAAAAAATAAACAGATTTTACTGTTTAATTACTGCTTTTCAAATAAAACAGTGATATTTATTTTATGTTCGCACACAAGTAATATTTAACAGAAAAATATTTTACATCAGCTATTCTTGATTTATATTAATATATAGCACATTCATAATTAAACAACGTAGACAAAAAAAGGCATATCTATAACTAATAGTTACAAATATGCCTCTTTGTGTTTATAGTACGTAAACTTAATCCCAGCCGAATACGAAATTATCTATCCAGAGAGTGCTTCCTGCTCCACCGGTAAAATAGTCTCCATAACGACTCGCAGAACAAACAATAATTATGTATTTAGGTGTACGATTTGTTACGCGATAGTCAAGATTAAGTGTAAACGGTTGATAAGCATCCGTAGAAGTACCACTAAAGAATTCTGCATAAGCAATAATCTTGGGGTCTTTCGGGTCAAAAACCTTACGATCAGATGGTTTTGTACGAATCTCGAGCGGGGAATCCCAATCTCCTAATGCGATAAAAATAGAACATGTATCAGGAACTCCTGACAAATGACTAAATAGATCCTTATCAAAGTAATTAATCGGTTTACTTGTATATTTATACGAACCACTCAACGATGTCGGTTTCTCTGTAAAAACCCGACCAAAGTCAAGTACTCCGTTTGTTCCATCAACACGTTTGAATTCTCCAACAAACATATTTCCGGCAGCAAACTTACCTAAAGTACCAATACCAACAAATTTAGATTCAAGCTTAGCTGCTTGTCCACTACCTGTGGCTGTATTGGTTGTCGGCATACTATTACTTTCGGCACCAGGCATGGTTGTTGATCCTTTATTTCCCGTATCCCAAAAAGACTGTGCATTTTCAGCCCATGGATTCCAGACATTTCCAACTTTATGCCAATTGTCGAAACTTCCATTCGTTAATTCGACAGTTGAACCTGTTGTAAAATTAACTTCTCCTCCTTTTTCGTTTCCGGCAATTGCTCTACAAACATAGCTCGTATTTGATTTTAACTTAGAAATTTTGGCAGAGAAATTATTTCCATTGGTTTTGATAGAAGCTTTATCTACTTGAATCCATGTTTCTGCAGTCACTTCTTTATATTCAAAACCATATTCTGCGCCTTCAATGCCTTCTCCGTATAAATATGCAGCCTCTACGAATGCATCTGCTCGCAATGTCGTCACATTATTGTTCGAAATAAAAACATACAATTTCCACTCCTCCATAACAATAAAATCGCGATAATTAACGACAACCGTACTTGTTGCAAAGTTATTATCAAAATTGGTCCATGTCAATTGCGGAAGAGATGAACTCATGTTTATAGTCGAGCCTTCAGGCCCTAATTTTAAATCAAGCAACTGAATTTTTTTCAAATCAGAACCCTTTGCTATATTTACCGTTGCCGTTTTGTTCTTAGTATCAAAAACGGCATCTCCAACCTGATCTCGTATCAAAAAACGACGTTCAATCGTTTGATTAGCTTTTATTGTCCAATAGTAATCCTGATACAAAGACA
>DLYT01000101.1:4466-4747 GCA_003447595.1 Porphyromonadaceae bacterium | reverse complement strand
TTCGCACTTGTTGGTTGCAAGATAATTGTCCGGTGATGGTAGGGATCATGGGTGCTTCACCAGACGGAGCCGGCTTTGAAGCTATCTTCGAGCATTTCGAAGTGAAGCAGTTGCCCGATCAGCGCCGCCTCGAATGGGCAAAGAAACAACAAGCTCATTAAGCAGAATTGATCAGAAGCGTTTTGGTTCAATGCAACATCGATTCGTGCACGTTACAGTGCCCGGATGTAAATACTGCATCGAGCTAAAACGCTTTTCGTTTGTTTCAAATCGTTCGATGC
>DLYT01000101.1:3815-4238 GCA_003447595.1 Porphyromonadaceae bacterium | reverse complement strand
ATTCGATCTATGCATACTTTAAAAATGATCACCGTGATGTTTGCTTTCAAAGCTTGCATTGCGGTTTTTTTATATATACCTTGTTGCCAGATCTTAAAGATGAATTGCCATGAAGAAGAATGTGTCACGTTGTGTTTTTTCTGCTTTTGTTTTGATGTGCTCAATGCCTGCTTTTGCGGTACATGCGTCGAATACGGCGGCTGTATGTCAAGAGAAGGGAGAGAAGTCCTCGAAAGTAACGTATAAAATGGAGACGGATATTCCGTATGTTGCTAACGAAACCGATGCGTATCGCAAGGAGCGATGCAAACTGGATGTGTATTATCCCGACGGGCAAACTAACGTTGCCACAGTGGTGTATTTTCATGGCGGCGGCCTCGAAGCGGGTAGTAAGACGGTGCCCAATGCCTTGCGCGAAAAGGG
>DLYT01000101.1:592-3553 GCA_003447595.1 Porphyromonadaceae bacterium | reverse complement strand
GCCGAAGCTGTGGCCTGGACATTGCAGCATATCAAATCCTTTGGCGGCGATCCGACGCGCGTGTTTGTAGCCGGACATTCGGCCGGTGGCTACCTAACGTTGATGTTGGCTATGGATACGACCTATCTTGCCAAGCATGGTGTAGATGCCGACCAAGTGGCGGGGTATGTGCCGCTAAGCGGACAAACCAACACGCACTATACGATACGCAAAGAGCGTGGCCTAAAGAGTGAGATTCCGATCATTGATACATTCGCACCGATTTATCACGCTCGCAAAATGGGAACGCCGCTTATTTTGGTAACGGGCGACAGGGACAAAGAGCTACTTGCCCGCTATACCGAGAATCTGCACATGAAGAATATCCTCGAAGCGGTAGGCAACGAGCAGATCCCTCTCTTTGAACTACAGGGGGTTGACCACGGCACCATGGAAATGCCAGGGCTGCTACTTTTGCTCGAATTAATGCGTAAATAGAAATGATAAATGAATATTTTCGAAAAGATGTATACATGTATAAGAAAAACAATATCTTTGGAGATCAAATATTCATTGCTATAATAATTTACAAATCATGAAATTAAGAACGTTGGCCTCTGCGCTGCTCGTAGCAGCTACAGGCACGGCTATGCTAACCGGATGTGGAGCAAAAGGAAATGGTGAATGCACTAAAACAGAATGTACTTCTACAGCTCAGGCTACAAAAGCTCCTTACCAAAAGAAGTATACCAATGCAGATTTTTACAAAGATGGCGTATTCCAGGCTGAGGTTGCATTGCAAGCTTACCTTGATATGTTCTCACACTATGGAGTAGAATATAACAACTTTTTGAAAGAGAATATGTTTATCTCTGACTTTAACCAAGGAGACTTTGAACACGTTGGTATGGCCGGCGTATTCTGGCAAAACAATCCTGTGGCCGGATATGTAGGGCACAACATCTACCTGTTGCCTAGTCAAGCAATTGTAGAGCATACACACATGGGTACTTCTTTCCCTGCGAAAATGGAATCATGGTATGTAGAGCACGGTTCGGCTCATAACTTCGGTATTGGTGAAGCTACACCAAATCCTCCTGTAATGGCAGAGAGTCAAGAGAAATTCCGTACGGTGAAGAACTTTATTACCATGCAAGTTGGTGATACCGCTTCACTTACTGCAATCGAAACTCCGCACTTCTTGATGGCCGGTCCTAATGGGGCGGTTGTTCTTGAAACGGGTAACTATCACGATGGATCGGGACTACGTTTCGCAAATCCTTCGGTAGAGTTTGTTGATGCATTGGAACCTTTGAAAGCAAAGAAACTAGAGCTTCAATCGAAAGAGATGTAATCTGTTTCGAAACAATATGAAACGAAACCACCCTTTGCGCTATCGATGATCGAAGCTGCAAAGGGTGGTTTTCTTTGTTTATGGATACTTAAGGATCTCCATGTGGCGGCGGTGGTGGTGGTGGCGGCGGTACCTCACAATATTCAACGGCTGTAACAGGTTTATTGAGGTCGAAGACACATGTATAATACTTGCGAGTTGATACATGTCTTTTACTTTTGTTCGCATCGATCCAGACTGAGTGCCTGAAAGGTTTGTTATCTCTTAGTAGTTTTCCGACTGAAAGTGGAGTGTTGTTGATTAGTTTTTCTACCGCCGAGAAATAAGACTCCGGTAAGTCTTTGTTCGACTTTGAGCGTTCTATTTTGGTAACTTTTACTTTACCGTTGTTGTCTACTTTATACTGTGCCCAAATATATCCATCGCAATCTTGGTTGTTGAGTATCTCTGAATTATAAATCCCTTGTACCAAATACTCGAGAAATACTATATCCGAAGGCATTGCCTTTGTAGCATTGTTGTCTTGTGCAAAAGGTATTGAAGTGTCGGGGACAGATGGAGAAAGAGCTTCGGATGTTTCAGGTACTGAGTTTGCCGAAACCGTGAGTGGGTCGGTAGCATTTCCCGTAGGGGAAAAGACTACGAGCATGGAGACTGTGAGCGGGATGAAGAGACTTATCTTCATCATTGCCCATCGATTTGACTTTGATTTAAGCATCATGGCAATTCGTTTTTTTAGTGTGCTGTGATTAAAACTGTTGGCCAAGGTGTAGGGGCTGGAGCCTACAGCCTTCTTGATTAATAAGAGTTGATATGCTTTGGATTGAAATTCTTGCTTCAGCACTTCAAGATCTGCTTCGTATTCATGAATAGCCTGCAGTTCTTGTTTGAGGAGGTACGCCGCGGGATTAAACCATTGCAGTGCGATAACGATTTCACTAAGTAGAATGTCGTACGAATGTTTCTTTTCGATATGTGCAATCTCGTGCGCCAATATTTCATGGGCCGACTCTTTCAAGTCTTGCTTCGAAATAAGAATATACTTTCGCCAACATGAGGGAGCTTTGTAGCGCGGCAAAACAACGAGTGTATAGTTTTGATATGTTGTTTTCCGTCCGGTTGCTATTGTTCTTTTGATTGCGATAATAGCATAAAGTAGTCGCAAAATGGAGTAAAGAACGCCTGCCACGTAGACTGCCAACATCATCACGACAAATAAATATGAGTAGTCCGGGCTGTCTGCCTTCATTGGCAAACTAGCATGCCCGGAGTTATCCGATTGAGTTTGTTGCTTGACCTCGCTTGGCGCTTCCGGCGCAGTAGGAGCATTGATGATTTCAGAAAGTTTGCCAATACTGGATGGTATATGCTTTGTGTCGTTGAGCGAAATGGTAACGAATGGCAGCACAAAAGCCGACACAAGTAGCGACAAAACCATAAAGCGGTTCACTTGGTGAAATGTCTCTTTGCTAAGCAAAAGCTTAAAGAAGAGATAAAACAGTGTGAGTAGAATCGACACTTTCAGTATGTATGAAAATAAGATGTCCATAGTCTTTGTGTTTACATTGTTCTAATCTCTTCTTTATATGATTACTTATCTAGTTTGATATCTTGCAGTGCCGGAGGTG
>DLYT01000101.1:0-283 GCA_003447595.1 Porphyromonadaceae bacterium | reverse complement strand
AAGTGGTATTCTTTACCTACTTTTCCGGTAAGTGCCGGAGCATTTTTAAGAATGTTGTCTAATGCCTGTATGTAGTCAATATCAGCTGTATTGCCGTTCTTCATTATATCAACATCTAGAGGTATGACTTTCCCTTCTTTGTCAAGCTTGAAACCGAGTCTAGTTCGGATGTTTTTGTCCGTAGCTTGTAAAGTAGGGGTTGTATACAACTGGCCAATTACATACTGAAGAAACGATTTTCCACTGCTTTTAATACATAGTTCTTGTGTTGAGGCGGCTTGGT
>DLYT01000067.1:21257-21799 GCA_003447595.1 Porphyromonadaceae bacterium | reverse complement strand
TACTGTCATTGCTGCCGGCACCTCTAGTGCTACGTGCTTCCCTTGCTTCATCGCCTCAACAGCAATTGCTGCGTGCGAAGCCCAAGGCGTAGAGATATAAACCAAATCAATCGTATCATCATTCAGCAATTCGGCATCTGTCGCATAAACGGCGACATCGTTCACGCCCGAAGCTTGCAAAAACGACGCTACATCGTCTCGCTTTGCTTTGTCGCTATCACAAATGGCCGCAATACGCGCACCTTTGATATACCTGAATCGGTTCAGAGCAAACTCGGCTCTGTACCCAACTCCGATAAAACCCACATTAATCTGATCGCAAGGATTTACACTATCTTTCCAGACAACACACATATTCTATTCCTATATTCGTTTAGCTTTCTTGTCGTTTAATACACGAATATAAAATAAATATTTTACAAGAATGAAAAGAAATATAGATATAGATCTAAACAAGAAGAAGGAAGAAGAATCGTTTAGTATGGTAGAAAACAAAAAAAGCAGCTACTTTCGTAACTGCTTTTTGCGGTATGGACGGGACT
>DLYT01000067.1:15780-20972 GCA_003447595.1 Porphyromonadaceae bacterium | reverse complement strand
ACAAAATATTAAACTTGCAAGAGTTGACGCATAAAAAAGTTCATCTTTTATTGAAGTTTTATTAAAGTGCACTCATTTCAAGCAATTTAACCAATCAACTTTTTCACCTGCTCAACGTATATATACCTTATCGTTGCAGATCAAATAATAAATACGCACGAAGTGAAAGGAATTTCTTTCTACTTCGTGCGTATAATTAACATCTTTAGGTGATCAAGCTTTATTTATTCTTTGCTGTAAAAGCTAGCCAAGCTAGGTAAAAAAGACACACCAACAATAGAGCCAGCCCGGCAATTTGACCTTTCCAATCGGCCAAGACTCCCATCAATGGCAATATCAATGCACCTCCGGACACACCCATAATCATCAGTGCGGATATAGAGTTTTCCGCTTCCGGTTTGTATTGCAAGGCAAACGAGAAGATGATTGAGAATATGTTTGCACACGCCAATCCTACCAAAACAATCATTGCAAACAAAACCATTAGATCGTCCACAAACAACATGATTACAAAGGATGCGATTGCCAAAACAATGCTGTATTTAAAGAATCGCGCCGAAGAAAGTTTCATAAGTAAGAATGATCCTGCAAAAGTTCCTATGGTACGTGCCGCGAAATAAAGGCTTGTTCCTAATCCGGCATCAGCGAGTGATAATCCGGCATTTGCCATCAACAGTTTAGGAATGGATGTATTCAAGCCCACATCTACCCCTACAATAAAAAGAATACCTAAGAACAGCTTGAAAATATAGGCATCTTTGAATAATGCCAATGTAGAAGCAAAAGATGCCCTCCCCGACTCTTCACCACCATCTTTAGGCACAGAAAACCACAACCATGCGGAAGCAATCAACGTTGTTACCAAATAAATCGGGAAGATCAGTTTCCAATCGCCCCATGTACCGGCCGCAACCGCAGCCAAGATAGGTCCGAGAAACGAAGAAACAGCTTTCATAAATTGCCCTAGAGAAAGTGTTCCGGTAAGCTTGGTTGGAGAAACTACTTGTGCCACCAATGGATTTAATGCCACTTGCAACATGGCATTTCCAATGCCTAAGAATGCAAACGCTACCAACATGGTTGCAAAGCTATACCAAACCAAGGGAATCAACATTGCTAATACTGTGAATCCGAAAGCAATCTGCACCGTTCGGTTTTTGCCGATCTTATCCATCAGTACGCCTGTTGGCACAGAAAACAACGCAAACCAAACGAATACCATCATCGGAAGCAAGTTGGCGAATGTATCGCTCAAGTTAAAGTCGACTTTTACATAATTGGTAGAAATGCCAACAACGTCGACAAATCCCATTACAAAGAAGCCAAATAATATAGGAAACAAGATGCGCATGGGCAGAGCTTGTTCTTTTTCTGTTTTTGTCATATGGATCGATTCTATGTTTGACTATCGATTACTTTTTTTGTTTTGCCCAAAGCTGCATATTGGGTTTATCTCCCATCTTCAGCGTAAGGGTTCCGCCTTTTTTCATTTCATTGAAAGAAATGCGAGGCTCTTTGAGCGGTTTGCCATTCCATTCGGCAGACTGAATAAAGCAGTTCTCCGCCGAATTACCAGGAGCTTCAATCACGATTGTTTTACCCGGATAGTAAACAGGGTTCAGTCTGATTACGGTTTTCTCAAATAAAGGTGCCGTAATTTCCATTTTCGGATCAGCATCAACCCCTCCGTTCATTTCGAAAAGGCCAAGTGACGTCATTACAAACCATCCACTCATTTGCCCTTCGTCTTCATCCCCTTCCCATCCATGATAGGGAGAGTCTCCGTAAAAACGATCGAGTACTTCGCGACTGTATTGCTGACATAGCCAAGGTTTGCCTGTATAGTTGAAAATAAACGGCGAACTCATATTCACTTCATTGCCTTGATTGATATAAAATTCTGCTGATTGCCCCATGGTACGATCAAAGACATGCGCCGCAAAGTTATGCTCGCGCGACTTCTCGAATCCTTCGGTCATGCGCTCATTCACGGCATCACTACCACCAAGCACCTCTATTAATCCATACGTATCATGCGGCACATACCATGAATATTGCCAAGAGTTTCCTTCGATAAAACCTTTATTTGAAAAGCGATCAAAGTTTTCGTCCCACTTTCCGGTCGAATCACGACGCACCACATACTTAACATCGGGATGGAAAACGTTGCGGTAATTTTGCGAACGCTTCAATAAAAGAGAAGCTTCCTTTTTCTTACCCATTGCTTCAGCCATGCGACCCGCACAATAATCATCGTAAGCATAGTCGAGTGTTTTTGAAACCACTCCGATCTCTGAAGGCATATAGCCAAAACGATCGTAATATTGCAAGTTGTGCTGCCCTACTCCGCCTCCGCAAGGATGAGATGCTCCCGGCGTGGTAGCCATCTTATAGACTGCATCGTATATTTCTTTGCCGTCTTTTCTGATCCCTTTTTGATAAGCAGCAACCATGAGTGCAAGCTCATGCGATCCTTCCATGATATCCGAATATTCGAGTCCGGCAGGCCCTTTCGACGTCCATCCGGTATGCTTAAACATTTCGAGTTGCGTAGTTACCCAATTGTCGATTATTTCGGGAGTAATCAGAGACCAAAGTCCGTTGAGATTCCAATATGAGTTCCAAAAAGCATCACCTCCATACATTGCTTTACCTTCGGGCGCTGTACGTACCACTTCGCATGCATCGCGATAACGACCATCGACATCGCTCCAAGTTTGCTTTCCGCAAAACGCTCGATACAAGTTCGTATAGAATTTACCTATATTCTTTTCGTTGCTATCTTCTACCTGAATCGTTGAAAGTAAATTATTCCATTGCGCAGACGCATTCTCTGCACAAGCTTCGAAGTTCCAATTTAGCGGATCAAGCTCTGCTTTCATATTCTTACGAGCACCGTCTATATCCACCAGCGACAAACCGGTTTGCACTTGCACCACATCTCCCTTTGCCGTATTATCATACACGACATAGGCTCCAAGGCTTCCACTACCTGATATCTCGGTTACGTTATCAACTTGGTTTCCGTTTCGAATACCGTAAAACTGATTAAATGGCTTATCAAATCGGACAACAAAGAAGAGCGTATAGTCGTTCCACGAACTCCAATTTCCCGATCGACAAGCTGCATAGCCTTCAATCTCATTGTTGCTTACTTTCGTGATTACCGCGTCTTGTACTTTAAAACCATAGTCCCATTCGGTAGGGAAAAGCAGATCGATCAACACTCGACTCTCTTTGGCCTTCGGAAAGGTATAACGCTGAAAACCGCAATGCGTCGTGGTTGTAATCTCCGCCTTCACATTATGATCATACAGCTCTACGGCATAATAACCGGGACGTGCAACTTCCGTATCTTTCAAGATACGTGAATGATATCCGGCATTTGCGCCTTTATAAGGAGAATCAACTCCCGGATTAGAAAGTGCAAGGTCGGCCGTTGTAGGCATCATTCGTAATCCACCCATCGTCCATGCATGGAGATGACTGAATCCCGAGACCGAGTTGATCGCATACTCATAGCCACCCATCCATCGATCGCCTTGGTTATCGGGTCCTAGTTGCACCATTCCAAAAGGAACTTGCGCATAAGGTCCAAGCATCCATCGCGAATTGGAGGTACCCACAAAACAGTCGACATAATCGACCGGCTGTTTTGTTTGTGCACCTATTGTCGCACACAAGCCGAGAGAGAAAAGAAGTAGTCCGGCTTTCTTTTTAATGTTCTTCATGATATTAAAAAAAGGTATTTTGATTTAATGTCCGCGTTCTACTCCCCACGAGTAGTTTGGCTTATCACTCATTTCCAACACCAACGAGCCTCCTTTGAGGAGTTCGGATGCCGGGAAACGGAATGAAGTTAATTCTTTTCCGTTGAGCCAAGCTTTTTGCACGTATTTATTCTTGCGTGAAGCATTCTTTGCTTCAATTGTAAAGGTTTTACCTCTGCCATAACGCTCACCCAAGTCGATCTCTACTTTTTCGTAAAGCGGACTTGCGATTTCATAAACCGGCTGAGCTGATGCTCCACCATCTGTTTGAAACAATCCGATCGCAGCCATTACAAACCAAGCACTCATTTGTCCTTGGTCTTCATCGCCCAAGTAAGCATTGGCAATGCCGCTTCCATAATATCGGTCGATAATCGAACGACTCCATCGTTGCGTATTCCAAGGTTCGCCCACCCAGTTGAATAAGAACGCAAAGTGCATCGATTGCTGATTGCCTTGTACAACAGGGAAATCCCAGTATTGATCGTTGGGCGCATTGTATCGCCATGGTTCACTCGCTTCAAACCCCCATTGCAAACGATCGATAAAGCGTTGCTTTCCGATCATCTTCGCCAAAGCAGGAACGTCTTGCGGAACAAAATAAGTAAGTTGCCAAGCATTGCCTTCCACATAATGATGATTAGCCCCGGAGCGGAACGGATCAAAGTCTTTTACAAACTGTCCATCAGCATTACGCAAGTGCGCATAACCAGAGTCGGGTTCAATAGCGTGTTTCCACCAGTAACCTCGATCATTGAATGTTTTGTATTCATCTTGTTTATTCAATGACTTAGCAAATTGTCCCACACACCAATCATCATAGAAGTACTCCATTGAGTTAGAGAATCGACCTTCATCCGCAGGCACATATTGATGCTGTAGATAAGTTGCCAAATCTCTATTTCCCGCATAACCACCTTCGAAACGACAACCTGGCACTGTCTGCATTTTCTTTACCGCTTCAAAAGCTTTTGACGTATCGAAATCTCGAATACCCATCTGATAAGCCGCAACCACCAATGGTATTTCATGTTCTGCTACCATTACCGGAATATACTCCATACCTGCAGGTCCTTTGGCCAACCATCCATTAGCATCGTACATGGCAAGTTGTGAATGAACCCAATTTGACGACCACTCGGGCGTAACCAGGTTCCAGAATTGATTCAGGTTCCAGAACGTATTCCAAAACGCATCACAACCCAATGCCACTCGCTTGGGATCGTCGAAACGCTGCAACTTCTCTTCGGCATCGATCCATTCTCCGTTTACGTCGCTCCAGATATTGCGGCTACACAATGCTCTGTACATATTTGAATAGAAGCGAGTTTTCTCATTTTGGTCGTCAGAAGCAATCTTTACACGATTAAAGAGCTCGTTCCAAACTTGCTTTTGATTATCACGTACAGCCTCAAAGTTCCA
>DLYT01000067.1:4716-15461 GCA_003447595.1 Porphyromonadaceae bacterium | reverse complement strand
CGAGTCGGCCGCAACAACAGAACCATCGATGATTTTATCGTCGATCCATCCGCCAAACTTCTTGATTGGTTTGTCAAACTCAATTACAAAATGAATGATGTAATCTTGATCGGCATCACTACTCCACACATTCGGCGAGCTCTGATCACTAAAGCCTTCGATTCGATAATCAGATACTTTCTTTAGTTCTACTCGATTGAGGTTGTAATTGTATTCGGTCGGTATTTGCAAATCGATTAAGACTCTTCCGTCTCCTTTTCCATTTGGGAAAGTATATCGCTGAAATCCGCAACGGGTAGTTCCGGTAAGTTCGGCTGTAATATCGTAGTCTGTCAAGTCGACTTTGTAATAGCCAAGCGGTGCTTCTTCCGTATGCTTATTGATACGAGAACGATATCCTTCATCGGGACGCATCTCATCTCCTACACGCATTTTCAAAATCCCATTTGTCGGCATCATACCCAATCCACCCATCGTCCACTCATGGATGTGGCTAAAGCAACCTACCGTTTCGAACGATGGCTGATAACCTGCCTGCCATCCTGCATTTTGATTATCTGGACTCAACTTCACCATACTAAATGGCATCCAAGGGCCCGGAGCAATCATCCATCGAGAGTGAGCTGTTCCGATTCGCGTGTCCACATAGTCGGCCGCTGTAGCTAACGACTCAGGATTGCGATCTACCGTACCTTCTGCTATAATCTTATTATTGGCAAGAACTCGATACGCACCTTTCTGCTTTTTCTTCACCGCCGGCATTGGTGCTTCTAAGATGTAGCGAGCTGTATCGAGCGTTGCAGAATAAATAGACTTTCCATTTAACTCTACCGTTACTGTCGGACTTCCGTCTAAATGCTCGATATCTATCAATAAAGGTTGTACACGTTTGCCATTTTGATCCAACTCATAACGAGCCGCCTCAACATTACGAACAAAAGCTTCTTCAGAAGGTAAGGTAACATTCCCCTTAGGACCTTCGAGACGCACTTGATCAAACGCAACCCATGATCCTTCGAGAATAGAGAGCGAAACCTGATTTCCCCCTTTCTTCAAAGCCGATGCATCAAAAGGAATATCCAATATTTGTTCTTTGGCAATACCACTTGCTTTTGATTCAACACAGCCTCCACCGGTTGCTAAGTCGTAAACGAATGACTTGCCATTGATTGAAACCTTAAACTTAGGAGCTTTCTCCTGTTGTGTGTCGTATAAATCGACAACAAGCTTCCATGTACCTTGAGCAGGTTTACTCTCCAAATTGAAAAGAATATTAATGTCATGTGTGCGCCATCCCGACGTACTCCATGTACCACCCCATTCATCAGCCGGACCGGGCAATATATATGGAAAGTCTTTCTTTGCTTCCGATTTACCAATCAAGAAATAACGATCTTCGTAACCGAAGTCGTTTGCAAGAAACTGCTTGTAATCATCTGGACCTAGCGCCAACTCAGATGGAGAATTATTACTCTCTCCAATACTCCACACTACATTGTTTTGCCCACAAATACTTGCTGCATAAAACAAAACAGAGCCTAATAAGATATGCTTCATAGTGCTTCTAGTTTATCGAGTTCCGATAACGCAAAAGCATAAGCTCCCAACGAAATGGCCTGACTTGTTCCTAATTTTGAAATCGCAATACCTACTCGCTTTTCGGTATTGTAAGAGATCGTCTTTTCAGAACGAGGGATCTTCACTTCGTGCACACTTGATTGTAAGAATTCATTCAGTTGAAACTCATCTTCGAGGTTATACGCATGACTTTGAATACGTGGCACTGTACCACCGTTCATCAACTTAATTGAATTATTGAGTTGAGCAACCAATGCAGGCATAAAATACGATTGTGCTCCGGACAAACCGCCTCCAATTACAACCATACCATCTACCAACGTGATTGCATCGGCAATAGCTTCACCGGCTACACGTCCCATTTCTGCAAAAGCCTCTTGTGCCGCGATTTGATTTCCGGCTTGTTTCCCTTCTGCAATTTCAAAGATATCTTTAGGTGTAAGTTCCGGATTTTGTATTCCGCTACGCTCTGCGTATACGCGTTTTACGGCACGGATACTCACACTTTCCTCTACAATGTATTCTGGCAACATGTGATTGCGAAACACCCAGATATCACCACCGCTTCCGTTGTCGCCCCGATTCAAATACCCGTTAATGCATACACCACACCCAAATCCTGTTCCGAAAGTAAGGCCAATCAGGTTATGATAACGCTTCGGATTCGCTTCCGACTCGAGCATTGCATTAATCCAAGGCAATGTTCCCGACATGGATTCGCCATATGCAAACAAATCTCCGTCGTTATTGATAAAAACAGGAAGTCCAAATAGCTCATGCAAATAAGGCCCCAATGCGACACCGCCTCTGAATGCCGGAAGATTTGGCAAATCGCCAATAATTCCGTTTACA
Source organism: Porphyromonadaceae bacterium (assembly GCA_003447595.1). Classification (GTDB taxonomy): domain Bacteria; phylum Bacteroidota; class Bacteroidia; order Bacteroidales; family CAMTPD01; genus UBA12018. Next base: position 13,031 of record DLYT01000067.1, on the reverse strand, counting down.
TAATCGGCCGGACCGGGAAATGCAAAACTAATCGCAACAGGCTTCTCTTTGAGTTGCGCCATTACTGCTCGAAACCCTTTTTCGAGTGTATCCAGACATTTATCCAAATCGTCTGCCGAAGAAGGAAACCGAACCGGCTCTACAATCTCTTCATTGGAACGAATTGCTGAAAACACAAAGTTTGTACCTCCCGCATCAAGCGTCAATACAATTCGTTTATCATAACTGTATTTCATATCCTATATCTTTTATATCGAGTTTCTATTCTTGTTAGTCTCTAAAGCGAACGTATGCTTTGATTGTAGCACACTCTTTACCTTCGCTTTGTCCATATGGCTTGATCGTATACTCACCCAATTGCGCAGGTATAATAAAGGTTTCGGCATAATGCACCACAAACGGATCAAAAGCCCCTGTCGGACTTTCTACAATAGCCTCATCCCCTTCGACCAAATTTAGCACATTCACGCCACCTCCGGTATGGTGTGTAACCGCGTCGGTAAACCAATGACGACGTGTTTCGATAAATTCATTTTCATGAAGCCCCGTACGTTCTTCGCGCCATCCTTCGCCTTGTGCAATTGGTGTTACTTGATTTACCAATTGAGATTGGCAATAATCAGTGTCACGATTCCATTGAATTACGTTTGCACCATGCTTTATATTGATAGGACGAGGCTTACCGTCAAGACCCAAACGATTCCAATCCCATAACTTGAATGTAAATATATAAGGAGTTGCGCTGATTTCCAACACCATGCTATCAGCCCCCGAACAGTGAATAGTCCCGTTAGGTATCAAAAAGTGGTCGTGCTTCTTTGCAGGAAATTGATTAATAAAACGATCTGTATCGAAAGGTGCCTCACCTTTTTGAGCCTCTTGCAATGCTGCAATCATCTCTTTGGAATCCACTCCATTCTTTACACCCAAATATACAGTTGCATTTTTATCCGCGTCTAGAATATAGTAACTTTCGTCTTGCGTATAGTACATACCAAACTGGTCACGAATGTATTGCGTAGTTGGGTGCACCTGCAAACTTAGATTACCTCCCTTCATCGTATCTAAAAAGTCGAAACGAATCGGAAACTCTTGTCCAAAACGAGACTCTACAGGCTCTCCTAGTAACTCTTTCGATTGATAAAACACAAGATTGATCGAAGGAATCTCAACGATCTTTCCGTCTACATGAATCAGCAAGCTGTTCTCTTCGGGCACACAATCAAAGCACCATGCAAAGTTGGTCTTTGAGCGATCAAGATCGCAAACCTCCTTCATCCATTGTCCGCCCCAAGGTCCCGGATCAAAAAACGGAACGACTCTAAAGGGTTGTTTCACGGCATTGCGCAAAGCATGAAGATGTACGCTTCCTGCTATCATTTTAGGGTTATTCGCTTTATTGGTGTCAAGCCAGAAATCAGCTTTATCAAACAATGACTTCTTGTGATGATCGCAAACACGCCAATCGACAAAGTAACCTCTTTTGTATTGAATACCCGGAGCTTCATCGCTATCTTTTACCCCTACTCCATTTACAAGTCCTAAACGCTGACGAGCTTGAATTTCCCAACGAGCCATATCAGCATAAACCAGGCAATCTGATTCGGGACAAACAAGCGCTGCTCCTATTCCATATACAATCACATTACCTTTGCAAGCATCAATCATTGCACGAGCTTGCTCAATTGCATCCTCCGAAAAGTATTGCTCGAGACGTAAGCGTGTAAGGTAACCAAAGATTGTATCGTCTGTGACATCGGGCCATGTAAGATCTCTAATTTCATCTTCCGAAAGCATTAATGTACGGGTATCGATAAACAAGTCATGATTAATACCCTGTAAATTGCCGGATAGTTCTTCGTGCAATACACCCGGATAACACTCTACTACAACTATCTTACGATCTTTGCCATCATTTGGTGCCACTTCATTTAACGTAGAAACAACCTCATTCCAACCTTCAATACACACACCTTCCACCTCTATCCAAGGGGTTTTATCGTACAAATATTTAGTCATATATATCGTTTATTTTGTATTCGTAAAAATTCAGCGTCAAAGGTCTGCATATATATCACAGAAAGTAATTACTTTTGTTCCTAATCAATTGCATTATTTTATGATTTATGCATCACGTTAAAGAAGGCTTTAAAGGACAACGTATTATTACGCTTACGGAAGAGATTATTGGCGGATATCTGCACGATCCCTTTATTCGAAACTTATATCCTACCAAAATAGGATTTTTCCCGGCTGTAAAGTATCATTACAACAACAAACCTCAAGGTACAGACTATGCAATCTTACTCTACTGCGTAGCCGGTGAAGGCTGGTATGCCATCGACGGACAAGAGTATAAATTGGAAAAAGATCAGTACATCATTCTACCACCTCATATACCGTATAGTTTTGGTGCGAATGAGAGTAATCCTTGGACAATCTATTGGTTACATTTCAAAGGAGATGTTGCGTCTACCTTTACGTTCGGCACCTTCTCTCCCCGGACCATTCAAATCGAAAAAAGTTCTCGACTTCAAGATCGACTCAATCTTTTCGAAGAGATCTATGCTAATTTGGAGATGTGCTTTAACAAAGAAAGCTATGCCTATGCTTGCGCCTGCTTGTATCAGTTTATGGCGTCGTTTGTTTGGCTGAATGCTTTTCGCAACATCCGTAGCCGAGAGAATAGGAATACTACTTTTATCCGAAGGGTATTTCACTACATGCAAGAAAACATAGACAAACAGCTGTCGCTTCAAGACATGTCGGCTTATTTCGGATATTCTGTTTCTCACTTTTCGATGCTCTTCCAGAAAGAGACGGGACATTCTCCTATCGATTATTATATCAAGTTGAAGATACAGCGAGCTTGCCAATACATGGAGCTTACAGATCTGAAGATTAATCAAATCTACCCCAAAGTAGGTTTCGAAGATGCTGCATATTTTACACGCGTATTTACAAAGATCATGGGCGAATCGCCTTCGGTTTATCGCAATAGAGAGCGACAAGCAGCCGGTACCGGATTAGAAAGCAGTACTGTTAAAAATAGAACTGAAGCAAAAGATGCTTCCGACAAATAAAAAACAATGTGTATATTTGTCAGGCTTAGAGCTAAATCTTGAACAAATTATTCACCAATGAAGATAAGAAACTTCTTTTTTGCAACCCTTTTGGCAGGAATGATATCTTGCCAACAATCTCCATATAAAGGAGTAGACACGCAACTTGTTCCACTTGTAGAACAAACCATCGAAGCTGCCGGAACCAACGGCACCCAACTTCGTACGGCACTAGACAGCATCAACCCTGAGTACCGCAATGGTATGGCATTTTTGATTGCCTACATGCCTAAAGGCGACCGAGACACTCTTTCGGCAGATTTCCTTGTAAAGCAAGTAGAACTCGCTTACAAAGCTCGCGAAACATTTGCTTGGACAAAAGCACTTCCCGACTCAATCTTCCTTAACGATGTATTGCCTTACGCTTCACTTGACGAAACTCGTGAAAACTGGCGCGAACCATTTTTCGAAATGCTTTACCCATTGGTTAAAGACTCGAAAGATATGTATGCTGCCATTGATACCGTAAATAAAGCACTTCGTGAACTTGTAAAGGTTGAGTACAACACCAAACGTAACAAACCAAACCAGTCTCCATTCGAATCAATGAGCATCAACATGGCTTCTTGCTCAGGACTATCGATCTTACTAACAGATGCTTTCCGTGCTGTAGGTATCCCTTCACGCATAGCAGGTACTCCTCTTTGGGTTTCGAAAGAAGGTAATCACAACTGGAGTGAAGTGTGGCTTGACGGACAATGGTACTTTACAGAATACTATCCGGATGCTTTGAATAAAAGCTGGTTCCTTGATCGTGCTGCCAAAGCAGACAAAAGTGATCCGATCTACTGGATTTATGCTTCTTCGTACAAACCTACAGGTGTTCACTTCCCTATGGTTTGGGACATGGACAATAAAGATATTCCGGCTTATGACGTAACCGATGAGTATATCCGCATCTACGCAGAGCAACAAGCGGCTCAACAAAGTGGTGTGTCGGTTGTAATCAGAATGTACAAAAACGATCAATGCTCACTAGATAGCGAAGGTCGCTTGGCTGAAAACATTGTGATTAAAAACAGCGCTGGTGAAATCGTTGCACAAGGAACAACTGCCGGCCCTACTGCTGACATGAACGACTACCTTACTGTACGTCTTCCCGAAAACGAAACCTTTACACTAGAGTATCCTACTGCTAAAGGGTCTAAAACAATGACTCTAAAAACAGACAAAGCACAAGACATCCGTTTGGCTTTTGAATAAGACATTTCCGTTAAAGCAGAGTTAAAAAAGCTCTGCTTTAACACACAATAAGATAGTTTCAACATTATTCATTTCTGCTGAAATCATCTCATTTTTAATAATAATAGCAACGCTTGGAAAGAAAAATATTAATATTTACTTTTGCAGCGTTTAAAACGCAAGCTTGTTTCAATACTTAGAACAAGCTATTGAACCGACCGTGTTAGTTTCTTAATAATAAACAAATTAGCAATTATGATGTATTCTCACGAAGTTGAAAACATGTGTATTGTGAAGAAAGGCCCAAATCATGGTCCTGCTCCAATTCCACAAGAAGGTAAATGGGTAAAAGCAAAAGAAGTAATTGACATTTCTGGCCTTACTCACGGTGTGGGTTGGTGTGCTCCACAACAAGGTACATGTAAACTTACCCTTAACATTAAAGATGGTATCATCCAAGAAGCATTGGTTGAAACTGTAGGTTGTTCAGGTATGACTCACTCTGCAGCTATGGCTTCAGAAATCCTTCCTGGCAAAACTATCCTTGAAGCTCTTAACACTGACTTGGTTTGTGACGCAATCAACGTAGCAATGCGTGAATTGTTCCTACAAATCGCTTACGGTCGTTCACAATCAGCTTTCTCTGAAGGAGGTCTTCCTATCGGTGCTGGTCTTGAAGACCTTGGTAAAGGTCTACGTAGCCAGGTAGGTACTATGTTCGGTACTTTGGCTAAAGGTCCTCGTTACCTTGAAATGGCTGAAGGTTACTGTACTCGTATGGCTTTGGACGAAGAAGGCGAAACTATCGGTTACGAATTCGTTCACCTTGGTAAGTTCATGGACATGGTGAAAAAAGGAATCGACGCTAACGAAGCTCTAGAAAAAGCTAAAGGTACTTACGGTCGCTTTACAGAGGCTGCTAAATACATCGATCCACGTCATGAATAGAAAAACGATTCAGCGTACTCTCATCGCAATCATCTTAGGAATTGTAGCGGCATCGGGTCTTTGCTTCCTGTTTTTGCCCTTCTGGAAAGCTACGTTCTTTGCTTGCTGTGGCGCTGTTATTGTTTTAAACATTCTGTTTTCCCTTTTCCTGATATCGCAAAACTTCAAGAATAAGAAGTGATTTTGTAGTATCAGAAATTATCATGAATTTATCAAACAATCAAAAGACAACCAATAATTATGGCTTTATTTGAAAGTTACGATCGTCGTATTGCTCAGATCGAATCTGTTTTGAATCAATACGATATCAAAAATATTGAAGAGGCAAAAGCTATCTGCGACGCTAAAGGTATCGATCCTTATACAGTGTGTAAAGAAACTCAGCCTATCTGTTTCGAAAATGCTGCATGGGCTTATGTAGTTGGTGCTGCTATCGCAATCAAAAAAGGATGTACTAACGCTGCTGATGCTGCTGAAGCTATCGGTATCGGTCTTCAAGCATTCTGTATCCCAGGATCAGTTGCTGCAGATCGTAACGTAGGTATCGGTCACGGTAACCTAGCTGCAATGCTTCTTCGCGAAGAAACTAAATGTTTCGCATTCCTAGCAGGTCACGAATCTTTCGCTGCTGCTGAAGGTGCTATCAAAATCGCTGAAAAAGCAAACAAAGTACGTAAAGAGCCTCTACGTGTTATCTTGAACGGTCTTGGTAAAGACGCTGCAATGATCATCTCACGTATCAACGGTTTCACATACGTTCAAACTGAGTTTGATTACTATACTGGCGACCTTAAAGTTGTTCAAGAGAAAGCTTACTCAAACGGTCTTCGTGCTAAAGTAAAATGTTACGGTGCTGACGATGTACGTGAAGGTGTAGCTATCATGCGTTCTGAAGGTGTAGACGTATCTATCACAGGTAACTCTACTAACCCAACTCGTTTCCAACACCCAGTTGCTGGTACATACAAAAAAGAATGTATCGAGAACGGTCACAAATACTTCTCTGTAGCATCAGGTGGTGGTACAGGTCGTACACTTCACCCAGACAACATGGCTGCTGGTCCTGCTTCTTATGGTATGACAGATACTATGGGTCGTATGCACGGTGACGCTCAGTTCGCTGGTTCTTCATCAGTTCCTGCTCACGTAGAAATGATGGGATTCCTTGGTATGGGTAACAACCCAATGGTAGGTGCTACTGTTGCAGTTGCTGTATCAATCGAAGAAGCTTCTAAGTAATTAGAAACCTCATAATACACAGACACCCCGGTTATCGAAAGATGATCGGGGTGTTCTTTTTTCAAGCAATTGAAGCTCAAAAAAAAAGCTTACAAGGTTTTTCCAAGAACCTAATAAGCTTTTTCTCAAAACCATGCATGCTTTCCGGAAGAACCTTGCATGGTTTTTTCTTTGACTATATCTCAATTTTTAAAGTCAATCATTAATTGGCGTAAGAATCATCGTAAAACCGCCGCTTGGCAATACATCGAAAGCGAGTTCATCGCCTTGCTTCATATTTTTACGTGAAGAGACTTTCACCTGCGTGCGGGTTTTTATGGCTTTTCCGCCATCGGTATAAATCTCTGCGCAATATTGCTTTTCGGGATCTAGAAACGAGAAGTCAACATCTAGTTTGCGAGCTTCGGTATTGGTAATTCCCCCTACAAACCAGCGATCGCCTTGTTTTCGTGCCATCACAACAGACTCTCCCGGACGTCCTGACAAAACTTTCGAATCGTCCCAAACAGTTGGCAAAGCATCGAAAAACGCAAGTTCGGGTTCATCTTGCGAATCTTCCGGTTTGTCATACCAATACATCCACTGCAACGGACTGTAGTTGATCATCGAAAGTGCCAACTGATGAGCCGGGGTATTGCGCACATACCTTCCGTTGTGCTTAAAACCTTTTGCCTCGAGCATCTCCTTTCGGTAATAATAACAGATGGTATAATCGGCTGCTCCTGCTACGTAACGCGTAAAAGGCAAGATGGTGTTGAGCGTTGCATCGGGCATTTCTTCATTTCCACGCACCCCTTCTTGCGTCATTAGGTTCGGATAAGTACGACTAAAGCCAGTTGGTCTGTATTCGTCGTGTATATTCACCATAAGTCCGTATTCTGCACATTTCTTCACTGCATCATGTAGCCAGGTTGTCCATCGATGTGATCCCACCTGTACGAAACCAAACTTAATTCCGGCTACACCCCAGTCGCGATACAACGGCAGCAACTCATCCAGTTGCTTGTCTAACGCACGCTGATTGACATAAACAAATACGCCAACACCATTCTTATGTGCATAGTCGATTGCTGCTTTGAGATCCAGATCGCTCGAAGGATTGCGACGAGGATCTACCGTAACTGTGGTGGCATCTTCATTGGCATCGTTTTCATAGCCGTACCATCCGGCATCGAAATGAATGTATTGGATGTTGCGTTTCACTGCAAAATCGACCAATCGTTTTGCTCCTTCCATACTCAATGATGTCTCGCGCATTACTTTCCCGGGCTTGATCCACCAGGTTTGATCTATTTCGCAAGGAGGATTCAAGTTTAGGATCAAGTCATTATTCTCAAGCAACTCGCCCGGCTGATTGGCGACCATGACAAAACGCCACGGACAGGCAAACGGTGCAATGTCATCTACTTCTCCGTAAAGCGAACACCCGATAGTATTTTCTTTGCTTAAGACAAACTTCATACGTGAGAAATTGACCATTTGAGCTTCACCAAGCGCGGCAAACTTTCCGTTTGGCAATTCGATGGTGAGTGGTCGCTCACTTTCAAAGCCCCAGTTATTCAATCCTTTCAAACTATATGAACCTTGCGCATGCGAGGTTACCCATGCTTTGGACTGCTCGGGCAGTGAAAACTCCGTATCTTCTTTGGTGATATGAATATAGGGTCCACCGTTGGGATGTTGCAGAAATTTATAACGAAAAGCAACTCCTTCGTTGTATGCCCTAAACTCGACGGCCATCTTAAGAGCTCCTTGATTATCTCCCTTTTGCAGGATAATCTCACGGGTATTGTAGTGATCACGCACCGAGCTTCGCTCTCCGTA
>DLYT01000067.1:0-4466 GCA_003447595.1 Porphyromonadaceae bacterium | reverse complement strand
CCGAATTATATCCCATAATCCCAAGTTTGGAAGGCAGTAGTACCGATTCGTTTTCATGGTCTACACTCCACTGCATCACCCCGTCTACAACCTCGAATGTAGCCTTTACATTTCCATCGGGCGAAGTAATCCGTATGGATTCGGCATTAGCAAACATGACTTGCGTTATGAGCAACGCAGTCAAAAAGATCTTTTTCATGATTATTTGATTTAAAGGTCGAACCACCAGTCTTATTCAGAGCTTGGCCCAACGTGTGTTTTGTCTTTATTGTTAGTTCATGTATTAGCAACACACAAATATAGTAGTTCTCATGTATTTGACAACTACTTTAAACAGAGCGAAGCTTTCGTGTTTGCAGAATTCATTCTACATTTGTAGTTATCAAATCCAAAAGCAGCACAACAATCATATGGGACGCAAAAAAGCCAGAAGAACAGAAGATGAGTATATCGTATTCAAAGTAGACACAGAAGAAGTTTCGGTTACTGATCTTTGTTCGTATTTATCAAATATCAATAGCTTGATCAGCTCTATCAATCAAACGTTGAACAAAGATTTCGCATGTGGCGTAGATCAAGTTAAAGTGGATGTGCTGGCTTTGGAGAATGGAAGTTTTGAGATTCCGCTCAAGATTAAAAAGATCATGTATTCTCCGTCGGCGATAGCTCCTTTTGGACCGGTATTTTCTCAACTTATCGCCATGTCTATGAATGAAAAGGCAAAAGATCTCACCATCAATTGCATCGAAGATCAAGCCATTATGATAGGCCGAGAAGATTTACTGAACAGTAATAAGACGCGTCGTTGCGTTAGCAATATTGCCAAAACAGCAACAAACGACAGCAACCTCAAAGCTTTGCAGTTTAATTACAAAAACGAAAAAGGGCGCAAGCTTGAAACTGCAATCAGCAAGGCTAAACTTTTGCCGTTGGTACAAGACGACATTGACACCTACGAACCTGAGATATTTATCAAAACAGTTACCCTTACAATTGTTTCTCCTGTACTAAAAGACGAGCAAGCTACATGGCGCTTCTTTTATGATGGTCGTCTTGATGGGCAAACCATTACCGCAAAAATGAAAGACCCTCAATTCCTAAAAAAACTGGGTACACAAACGGTTGCATTTGGTTCGGGGGATAAACTAAAAGTAGACTTGCGCACCATCGTAGACAACTCGGGGGAAGTAACGAGGGAACGTTTTGAGATTGTAAAGGTGCACCACTATCCGCACTATCGCAAGCAGGAAGCGATTCAAGGCTCATTATTTTAACTCGCACAGAACTAAAATATCCGAAAATATCAAAAGCAGACTGTACAAATACTATATCTATAGCCTTGGTACAGCCTGCTTTTATCATTTTAATTAGACTAAGACAACCACTTTTCCTTCTGTAGTTCGCGACGAAACCTGAGATAAAGCTTGTTGTAATTGATCAAATCGGTATTCATGACTGATCATAGAATCTACTTTCTTCTCTACGATCAATTTGGCAATTACTTCTCCGGCTTTAGCCATTTCTCGCAGCGATTCTTTATCACCAGAAACATAAGCTGCTCCCAAAGCTACTTCAGCCATGGTTATTGCTTTGGTAAATGGATCAAATGGCCATTGTTCCGGACGTCCTTGAATACTTACGATCGAACCATTGTATCTCAATAGTTTGGCGTTTTCATAGGCTGATTCGGGAGAAACCATATCAATTACGGCATGAACACCTTCTTGTGCTGTCAGCTCCATAATTCGATCTTTGATCGACTCTGTTTTATAGTTTATGATATGACTTGCGCCCAATCCATAAATCCGCTGAAAGTTTTTTGATGCAGTAGTAATTACATTTGCACCCAATAAATGGGCAAATTGAATTGCAAACCCTCCTACACCACCTCCTCCCGAGGTAATAAAAACATTACTTCCTTGAGGTACTACAACCTTTTGCATTACTGCTTGCCAAGCCGTAACACCGGCACAAGGGATCACCGCTGCTTCCGCAAAGCCTAATCCCGTAGGCATACGAGAAAGCGCAAACTGATCTACATCTACATACTCGGCAAACGTTCCTTGTGTAAATAAATTAGCAAGGCCAAATACGTGCTGACCTGCGGCAAAGCCGAATACGTCTGCACCTGTTTGTTCTACAATACCGGCAAAGTCAATTCCAATAACTCTTGGCAAAGGAAGAGTAAATGCTCCTTTTGCTATTTTATAATCGACAGGATTTACACTAAATGCTTTGATGCGAACTCGCACTTTCCCGGCCTCCAACTCCGGCATTGGTAATTCATGTAGTTCTACCCAACCGGGTGTATTGTACTGTTTTAACACAAACGCTTTCATTTCTGTATTTTCTTTTGGTTTAATATACATCGTTTTCCTTCTGTGAAATAACACTTATTACACGAAACACATTTTGGCTTTTTCGAAGGATCTACATGCCATTGGTTTATCAAGTCCGGCTCGGCTGTCAATGGACGTGCCAATGAAAAATAGTTGATATTCGTGGTTCGTAAAATATCTTCCATCTTTGAGAAGTGCCTATTTCCTCCAATTAATATAACCGGCACTTGAACTTCAGACGCAAGTCGGGCTGCAAACGAACTAAAATAAGACTCACGATCAATCGATCTTGCAATCCCTTTACGTGCCGGCCCTAAATTTCCATTAAAGACTTCCAATGCAGACTCATCTCCTCCGGTTACCTCTATTGCAGAGATTCCGATCTCTTGTAGATGTTTTGCCACTTCGATAGCCTCATCTTCTTTAAAACCATTTTCGTCCCTAAAATCCTGTGAATTCATTTTAATTAAGACAGGAAAGTCTGCTCTAACTTCTTTACGTATTGCCTCTACTATTTCATAAATAATTCGAGCTCGGTTATGAATGGCTCCTCCATACTGATCGGTACGTTTGTTATAAAACGGAGATAAAAACTGGCTTAATAAATACCCATGACCTGCATGAAGTTCTACGCCATCAAACCCGGCCTTTTCCACTCGTTTCGCTGCTTTTGCATAAGCTTCGACCAATTGCTTTATCTCTGTTACACTTATTTCTTCCGCTTTGGTCCCTGTTCGTTCGTTGATATGTGCAGACGGACCCCATATTTGACGCTCTCCGACATTAAAGGTTGTCATGGATCCTCCGTATACAATCTGTATGATGATATTCGTATCGTATTGATGAACTTGGTCTGTCAAACGTTTATACTCCTCAATAAACGAATCATCATAAATACCCATCATACGGGGATTGGGTTGCTCATCTTCCCAGACAAACGAATAGCCTGTAATGATTGTACCAGCTCCCCCCTTTGCCAGCTCTAAGTATATATCGATCAACTCGGGAGTCAAATGACCTTTTTCATCTGCTAACTCTTCCCAAAGTGCCCCTCTAAAGAAACGATTCTTTAATGACATGCTACCAATTGCTGTTTTATCGAATAAACTTTTCATACTTTTACGGCCTTATTATTTATGGTACAAAATTATGTGGCTTTATATACTACATAACTCTACCATTGATAGAATGTTATAAAAATTCCAGATTATTGAACTTATGATTATACAATCGATTGAACGAGCTTTCGCAATTCTTGAATTGATAGCCGAAAATGGGGGCGAGATGCGACTAAGTGAAATTGCAGCGACCTTAAATCTAAATCGAACTACAGTTCATAACCTGCTAGACACACTAAAAAAGTTGGGATACCTTGAGCAAAGTGAGGGATCTGTACGTTATAAAATTACGAATAAAGCAGGTTTGCTTACTGGCCCGGATTGCTCAGTTCTCCAGATTCGAGCACTACTAAACGAACGCATGCAACATATCGCTTGCAAACTGGATGAAACTGTTTTTATGGCCATGCAAACAGGCACCTACTTTCATTACGATAAATCGTGGTTACCCGACTCGAAGAGAGGGTTACCAATTGGCCTCGGTAAAGATGAGCAAATGTTTCAGACTGCTGTGGGAAAGATATTTATGGCATTTTCTCCATCTCTCTGTAATTCTCTTCGAAAATATTATCCCGGAGTAATCAATTCTGCAAGAAAAGAAGAGTTTCGAGACATTCATCAAAAACATTATGCGATTGATCTGGAACAATATCAGCAAGGGCTAAATTGCATTGCATTTCCCATTATGCACAAAAATAAAGTTCTTACGGTAGTAGGAACCTTTGGTCCTTCCTCTCGATTAAACCAAAATAAGCTAGATCAAGCGATCCTTTTATTTACACAGGAAATCAAACATCTTGAAGGTCTGCTAAAAGAATGCCAACAGTAATGGATCTAGATATATGTTGAAAAAGGACATCCGTTGAGTTAGATGTCCTTTTCAGTTACTCATTCAATCATGAATACAAACAATACAATCAAAGGCTTTAGCGAGACCTTGATGCTGAATCTATTGTCTGCTCAATATCAGTGTCCGACATCGTTTCTGAAACATTAATACGTATTGTAT
>DLYT01000008.1:28688-38260 GCA_003447595.1 Porphyromonadaceae bacterium | reverse complement strand
GGAGCCTAAAGCGAGAAGAGAATTGGTATTATTACTGAACAATCGGGAAGGGGAGTTGTTTTTCTAACAGATTACAGAAAATAACCGGTCGTCTTATCTTAAAAACTGGAAGTAAACTAGTAGGAAATCTCGATAAGTTCGTTATTTTTGTACTCAACAATTCTAATTAGTAATTTAATATTTGAAATGACGAAGAAAGTTGGAAATCTAATCCCAAACACATTCTTTATCACTAAAGGAAGTGGGGAGTCTGATCTTGAGAAGCATGCAGGATCATATCACATGGCGTTGTATGATGCAGGGATCTCAGACTTTAATATTATGACTTACTCGTCGGTTCTACCGGCAACTGCACACATCATCACCATGGACGAAATTGATCTTCCTCCATTTGGTTCAGAGATGAAAACAATTATGTCCGTGTCTCACGGGTATCAAGATGAGTTCGTGTCGGCAGGTGTTGTATACGCTTGGATGTACAAGGATGAGAACTTTGATGAGAAAGTAGGCGGATTGGTTTGTGAGGTAAGCGGTCGTTACCGTATCGAAGAGCTTGAGTCTCGTTTGATCCGTGTAATCAACGATTTGCACCAAAAAACATACAGCCAGTATTATTTGGGAGAACTTAACTTCATTACGGAAGGTATCACAATCGAAAAGAGATACGGAACAGCTCTTGCTGCTCTTTGTTTCGTAGATTTCTTGCTTCCAGACGCTGAGTAATTCTGAAAGAGACAAACGATAGTTAAGCTGTCTGTCTTTACCTACTACGGTAAAGCAGGCAGCTTTTTTTATGTAGATATAGAAGAAAAATACTTTGATTGTACTCATTTCAAAGTTAACTTTGTTGTCTAATATAAAAACAAGGAACAATGAAATATATAGGGGCTCATGTGAGCGCTTCGGGAGGTGTAGAAAACGCTCCATTGAATGCAGCTGCGATAGGAGCAAAGGCTTTTGCACTGTTTACGAAAAATCAAAAACAATGGAAAGCAGCTCCGCTTACCCAAAAGAGCATCAAGGCTTTTAAAGACAACTGCGAGAAGTTTCAGTTTTCACCGGCTCAAATTCTTCCGCACGATAGTTATCTGATCAATCTGGGGCATCCCGAAGAAGAGGGGCTGACTAAGTCGCGTGAGGCTTTTCTTGATGAGATGCAACGCTGCGAACAGTTAGGACTGGATCGTCTTAATTTTCATCCGGGAAGCCACTTGAAGAAGATGACCGAAGAGGAGTGTTTGGCTCGTATTGCAGAATCAATTAACTTGACGCTGGATAAAACGAACGGAGTGATGGCTGTTATTGAGAATACGGCCGGACAAGGCTCGAATCTCGGTTACAAATTCGAACAACTGGCCTATATTATCGACCGTGTCGAAGATAAGTCGCGCGTAGGAGTTTGTCTTGATACGGCACATACCTTGGCTTCGGGCTACGACCTTACTTCGCGTATGGCTATCGACGAAACATTTCGCGAGTTTGAGGAGATTGTAGGTTTTCAGTATCTCAAAGGGATGCATATCAATGATTCGAAGAAAGAACTTGCAACACGAGTAGACCGTCACGACAGTCTAGGAAAAGGCTTTATGGGAATGGAGGTTTTTGACTTCATCATGAACGATGATCGCTTTGATAATATTCCGCTTATTCTCGAAACACCAGACGAATCGTTGTGGGCTGAAGAAATTCAACTGCTATATTCATTGCAACGAAATAAATAATATACAATAGCTGCCCGAAGTGATGACGTAAATCATCGCTTCGGGCAGTCGCTATTGAAGCGAATAGATAACGATGAACCCAAGACTTTTTTATTTCAATTCGGACAATGACTTGGCAGTAGCCAATAAAAGTCCGTATTATATGCCGCCAGCCCGCATCGTAAAGATGAAGCAAGACTTGGCCGTACTACCGGTTTACTTTGCTCGGAAAAACGACATCGTTGCCGTAGAGGCACTGCCCGATGATCGCTTTACCGCTTCTTTGTCACAGGTGCTCGATTATCAGGTCGATTATCGGACTTTGGCTGATATCGAAGCTACGGAGCTTCCCAAACTTACGTTTCTGCATCCTTGGGGGTGGAGTCCGTCTTCTCACTTGGCTTTGGCGCCGCTCAAACCGTATTGCGATGAAACGTTTCAATCTCATCCTGTTGCTCAATGGAGTGATGCGCACTATGAAATATACGGCAAAGGCGTTGTGGTAGATGTATTGCCTCGTATTTTGGAACGATTGGCTCCTTATCAAATTAATTTTATTCCTCAGCGTTGTGCGTCGATCGAAGAGATTGAGCAAGAGGCAGCTCTGCGTAGTATCGTGGTGAAGGCTCCTTGGTCGGGAGCAGGCAAAGGGGTCCGTTTTATGCACCGCGAACTTACACGCTTCGAACGTGAATGGAGCAAAGGGGTGCTCAAACAGCAAGGTTTTGTAACAGTAGCAACGCTCGTGGAAAAGGTACACGACTTTGCCATGCAGTTTTATATACATCCCGATGGTGCGATCGAGTATCTGGGGATCTCGCTTTTCTTTACCAATGAGCATGGTGCTTATGTGGGTAACCACGTGATGAGTCAGCCCGAATTATACACTGCTCTAAAGAGTTATTTGGATGATACCGTTCGGTCCGAAACTTTCGACGAAGAGTTTGCAACCATTCGCGATACCTATCTGTCGATTCTTCCCGAGTTGATAGGCCGCAATTACTGTGGTTACTTTGGTATAGATATGATGCTGATCCGAGATGCCGACAAAAGTATTCGAATTCATCCGATGGTTGAGATCAACCTGCGCTGTAATATGGGTATCTTAAGTAGCGAAGTTTATAATCGCATTGTACATCCGGCTGCCAAAGGACGAATGATTATCGACCATGCACCATCGGCCGAGGCATTGCGCACAAAGCTCGATGAGCTAAAGTTGAAGTATCCTATGGTAATTCACGAAGGAAAGGTACAGTCGGGCTTCTTCGCGCTTACTCCGGTTTGTAGCGACTCACTCTATTGTGCTTATTTGATCTTAGATAATACCGGTGCTTTACAAGAATCATAGAAGCCTCGACTTTATAATCGGTATTTTTTTACGACAAATCGAGGTTATTGCATTTTTCTGGTTTGTTTTGTTATATTTGTTTATTGGTTAAACAAAATACCGAATAAAACACTTTACGTGAATATATAACTATATAGTGAAGCTCATGAAGTCTGACAGCTTAGTAATCATACCGACATACAACGAAATCGAGAACATCGAGAACATCATCCACACAGTAAAAAAGCTGCCTAAGGCTTTAGATATACTTATTATAGATGATGGTTCGCCCGATGGTACAGCCAACGCTGTAAAGAGTCTGCAAGAAAAATATGTCGATACCCTTTTTATCATCGAGAGAGCAGGAAAACAAGGTTTAGGTACTGCCTATATTTGTGGGTTCGAATGGGCTTTGAAACATGGTTATGACTATGTTTTTGAGATGGATGCCGACTTTTCGCACAATCCGGCAGATTTGCTAAAGCTGTATAATGCTTGTGCAAACGAAGGAAATGATGTTGCCATTGGTTCTCGTTACAGCAATGGCGTGAACGTTGTTAACTGGCCGCTTTCGCGCGTGTTGATGTCGTATTTTGCTTCTGTCTATGTGCGTTTTGTAACCGGTATGAAAATAGCCGATACAACAGCGGGCTTCAAATGTTACAGACGTAAAGTGTTGGAAACAATTGATCTCAATAAAATTCATTTCAAAGGATATGCTTTCCAAATTGAAATGAAATATGCTGCATATAAATGTGGCTTTAAACTGACCGAAGTGCCGATCATTTTTATCAATAGAATATTGGGCGTATCTAAAATGAATTCGTCGATATTCGGTGAAGCACTTTTCGGTGTTCTTAAACTTCGCTTGTGGGCCCTTTGTGGAAAATTCCCTCACAAGAGAAGTTCGTCAAACTAACTATACAACATCGTTACGTATATTAAATCGCATACAAATCAGTGCAAATAATGAAGAGTTTACTTATTAAAGACGCAACAATGGTCAATGAGGGAAAAAAACAAATTGCCTCAGTATTGATCAAAGGGAATCGAATTGAACGTGTTTATACCGGAGAAGTTCCGGCAGAAGCATTGACAGCCGATCAAGTGATTGACGCAACCGGATTGTTGCTTCTTCCCGGAGCTATCGACGATCAGGTGCATTTTCGTGAACCGGGTCTTACACATAAAGGAGAAATCTTTACCGAAAGCCGTGCGGCTGTAGCAGGAGGGGTGACTTCGTTTATGGATATGCCAAATACAAAACCTCAGACTACAACGATCGAGAATCTGAATGCTAAATTTGATAGAGCAGCAGAGGTTTCGTTGGCAAACTATTCGTTCTTCTTCGGTGCAACAAACGATAACATGGACGAGATCAAACGTCTGGATAAAACGCGTGTACCGGGTTTGAAACTTTTCATGGGATCTTCTACCGGAAACATGTTGGTAGATAACGAAGAAACGCTGGGTCGTATCTTTAGCGAATCGGGTTTGATCATTGCCGTACATGCTGAAGAGGAGTCAGTAATCAAACGCAATATTGAAACATTCACTTCGCAATATGGCGAAGATCTTGATATCTCTTTCCATTCGAAGATCAGAAGTGAGGAGGCTTGCTATAAGTCATCTTCTAAGGCTGCTGCTTTGGCAAAGAAATACGGAGGTAGATTACACATTTTGCACCTTTCTACAGCGAAAGAGCTCGAATTGTTGTCGAATGGCCCACTAGAGGAGAAACAAATTACAGGAGAGGTTTGTGTACACCATTTGTGGTTTACCGATGCCGACTATGCAACATATGGCAACCGTATCAAATGGAATCCGTCTATCAAGACAGAGACAGATAGAGACGCATTGATTGAAGCAGTAAATAACGGAACCATCGATATCGTTGCGACCGACCATGCTCCACACCTTTTGTCAGAAAAAGAAGGAAGCTGTTTGAAAGCTGCATCGGGAGGTCCGTTGGTACAACACTCATTGGTGGCAATGCTCGAATTGGCTCGTCAAGGTAAATTTACGGTAGAGAAAGTTGTTGAAGTAATGGCGCATCGTCCGGCTCAATTATTCCATATCGAGGAGAGAGGTTTTATCAGAGAAGGATATTATGCCGATCTTGTGCTTGTAGCTCCGGAATCAGAGTGGACAGTAGCTCCTGAGAATATTCTTTATAAATGTGGATGGGCACCTTTCGAAGGCTTTACATTCCACAATAAAGTACATACAACATTGATCAACGGTGAAGTTGCATATAGTAATGGAGTAGTTAATGACGCAGTACGCGGAATGGAAGTGAAATACAATCACTAATCGATCACGCTGCTCATTATTGAGATAAATGAAAGTAGCTAACAATCGTTTTCAATTAAAAGAAAATTGATTGGTTAGCTACTTTTTGTTTTATAGTATTTGTAGCGGTCTACTACTTCTCGTACATATTTATAAGTTTCTGTACCACGCAGATAACCGTGCTTGCATACGGGATCGTTGTAGTACTTGGGATCGCTTTTGAGTTTGATAAACTCTTCCACATTTCCATCCCAAACATTGGGGTTCTTTCCATACTTTTCGGCCAGTCGTTGCGCATCATACACGTGTCCGATACCGGCATTGTAGGCCGCGAGGGTGAATTTGATAATCTCCTCCGGATCTGTTATCTCCGAAAAGCCATTTCTAAATCGTTTCAAGATTTCCACACCACCTTTGATCGATGTTTCCGGGTTCAAGACATCTTGCCTCGACATGCCAATACCTTTAGCTGTGCGAGGCATGATGCCCATAACTCCTTCTGCTCCGGCCCAAGATGCTGCTTGGGGCTTGAAGCGTGATTCTTGATATCCGATCGATGCAATCAATTGCCATTCCCAACCCAAGTTTGATGCATACTTTTTAAAGTATTTATCAAAAGGTGAAATCATTCCGTTGAGGATTGGGAGTACTTCATAATCATCGGGTAGTTTACTCAGCTCAAAATATCGTTTCACAATCGCTTTGTAGCGGGTCGTGTTTTTATTCTTTTCAAACCAGCTGTTGATTGAATCGGCCAATACGGGAGAATTCTTTGACACAGCCCACGAAGAGCGTTGAGGAAAACTCACCTTTAGGTCTACATCAATATTTTTGTAATAGGTTTTGTTGAGTTTGGCAATCAGGTCGTCACTAACCGTGTATTTGATTTGTCCAAGCGATACCATCTCGATCAAATCTTCAGTGGTGATTGTATCCTTCTCGATGTCTTTGATGATGATACCTCCTCCTAATTCGCTGTTTAAGTTTTTGAGGCGCTCGTGATGTTTGGTGTCGTGTTTTACGTATACCTCTTTGCCAATCAGTTCTGTTACGTCTTTAAGTAGCGTATCTTTTCTCTCGTTACGCTGTACCAATACTTGGCTGGTTACAATCTCACGACCGCAATAGATAACTTTGTTCTTGAGTTGATTTGTTACAGGGATGTTATACATGATCACATCGCCTTCGCCATTCAACAACATTTCTGTTAGTTTATTGGGGTTTTCGGCCACTTTTACGTTGAGCTTGAGTCCGTGACTTTCTGCAAAGTCTTGCATCATTTCATACTCATAACCCATCGGCTGCATTTTGTACTGAAAGTACGAAACGGAGCTATAAAGCGTAATGGCCGTGATTTCACCTTGTGCCTTTATCTGGTCAAAATCTGAAAAAGAGGTTTCTTCCTCTTGTTCTTGATCGTTTTTCTCGCTCTGCTTGTTTTGGCAAGCCGAAAGAGAGCATATCAAGGATAGAAAAAGAAAACCTCTTTGTATTGCTTTATTTAATGTCATTTACAATGTTCTAAGTCAACTTAACGTCGCTCCAGCAACACAACATTTTCTACGTGATGTGTGTGTGGGAACATATCAACAGGACGTACTTTCTTAACTTTATACGCCTCATCAAGAAGAGCCAAGTCGCGTGCTTGTGTTGCCGGGTTACAGCTTACATACACGATACGTTTCGGTTCTGCAAATAAGATCGTCTTGATTACATCATCGTGCATACCTGCGCGAGGTGGGTCGGTGATGATTACATCCGGACGGCCATATTGATTGATAAAGTCTTGTGTAAGGATATCTTTCATATCTCCGGCAAAGAACAAGGTATTCTCGATGTTGTTGATTTGAGAGTTAACCTTAGCGTCTTCAATTGCATCCGGAACGTATTCGATACCGATAACACGTTTTGCTTGGTGTGCTACGAAGTTTGCGATTGTACCGGTGCCTGTGTAAAGGTCATAAACCAATTCTTCGCCGGTAAGTCCTGCAAACTCACGTGTGATTTTATATAGGTTGTAAGCCTGTTTGCTATTTGTTTGGTAGAACGACTTAGGACCTACCTTGAAGTTCAAACCTTCCATCTCTTCGATGATATGGTCTTTACCTTTGAATACAATCACGTCTTGGTCTGAGATTGTATCGTTACATTTCTGATTGATTACATACATTAATGATGTAATTTCAGGGAATGTATCGGCCAAATGCTGTAGTATGGCTTCACGTTTTTCTACATCTTCGTGGAAGAATACAACAATAAGCATTACTTCGCCGGTAGAAGCTGTGCGGATGATGATATTTCTCATAAATCCTTCTTGTGCACGCAAGTCGAAGAATGAATAGTTGTGCTCAAGCGCGAACTTACGGATTTCAAGACGAATGCGGTTAGACAAGTCCGACTGCAACCAACATTTGTTGATGTCTAGAACTTTGTCAAAACAGCCCGGGATGTGAAAGCCAAGAGCATTCATACAATCAAACTCGACGCCCGAATTCATATCAGCTTCGGTAAGCCATTTTTTGTTTGAGAACGTAAACTCTAACTTGTTACGGTAGAATTCTGTTTGCTCTGATCCTAAGATTGGCAATACTTCTTCCATTTCGATCTTACCAATACGGGTAAGATTGTCCATAACTTGTTTTTGTTTGTATTTCAATTGGTCGGCATAGTGAATGTGTTGCCATTTGCAGCCACCACAAATACCAAAGTGCTCGCAAAAAGGAACGGCTCTATTTGCCGCATATTCATGAAATTTTACCACTTTGCCCTCTGCATAGTTCTTCTTTCTGCGTGATAGCTTCAAGTCTACTATGTCGCCCGGAGCTACAAAGGGTACAAAAATAACCATGTCGTCAATCTTTGCGATAGCCTTACCTTCGGCTGCAACATCTGTGATTGTAATGTTCTCCACGATAGGGAGTTGTTTCTTCTTTCGTGCCAATTTGTTATATGCTATGTATGTTCGAAAATCAAATCAATCGGGGCTTTCAATCTGTCTCTAATAAAGTTCAGATGAGAAAACACCTTCTTCTTCAAGATGCAAAGTTATTCAAATCCTTTTCCAATCCATGTTATATGTTGCTAAACATGAAATTTGTTTGCCTTTTTTTGCACACGTTTAAACAATTTATCTATCTTCGTTCTTATAGAAAAAACCGTATACCACGCATAAATAAAGCGATTGACCGTTATATATCAACTGTGAGAATCACAAAAGTGCTGGTATATTGAATGTTGAAAAAACTTTAAATCATTATGGAGAAAAAAAGAGTTTATTTGTTCGGAAACGGACAGGCCGAGGGTAGTGCCGGTATGAAGAATTTGTTGGGCGGTAAAGGCGCGAATCTAGCAGAAATGAACTTAATAGGAGTTCCGGTTCCACCCGGATTCACAATCACGACCGATGTGTGTACTGAGTATAATAAATTGGGACGTGAAGAGGTCATTAAACTGCTGCAGGCCGATGTTGAAAACGCGATTATACATGTTGAATCTCTAATGAATTGTAAGTTTGGGGATAAAGATAATCCGTTGTTAGTTTCTGTGCGCTCCGGCGCTCGAGTATCTATGCCCGGAATGATGGATACCGTGCTTAACTTAGGGCTCAATGACGAAGCTGTAGAAGGCATTGCCCGTAAATCGGGAAATGAGCGCTTTGCATGGGACTCATATCGTCGTTTTGTGCAAATGTATGGCGATGTTGTTTTGGGAATGAAACCACAATCGAAACAAGATATCGATCCGTTTGAAGAGATTCTCGAAGACGTAAAAAAGAGTAAAGGCGTTACACTTGATACGGATCTTACCGTAGCTGATCTCAAGATCCTTGTAAAACGTTTCAAGACCGCTGTAAAATATCGTACGGGAAAAGATTTTCCAGATTGTCCGTGGCAGCAACTATGGGGTGCCGTATGTGCCGTATTTGATAGTTGGATGAATGAGCGGGCAATAACCTATCGTCAAATGTATCAGATACCGGAAGAATGGGGAACTGCTGTGAATGTACAAGCCATGGTGTTTGGAAACATGGGCAATACTTCGGCTACAGGTGTTGCATTTACCCGCGATGCAGCAACCGGAGAGGATGTCTTCAATGGCGAATATTTGATTAATGCGCAAGGAGAGGATGTGGTTGCCGGTATTCGTACTCCGCAACAAATCACGATTGAGGGCTCTCGCAGATGGGCTCGTTTGCAAGGAGTGCCTGAGCAGGTGCGTGCGGCTAAATATCCTTCGCTCGAAGAAACAATGCC
>DLYT01000008.1:0-28393 GCA_003447595.1 Porphyromonadaceae bacterium | reverse complement strand
AAGCGTACCGGCGCAGCTATGGTAAAAATAGCGATGGATATGCTTCGTGAAGGAATGATTGATGAAAAAACGGTTCTTGAGCGTGTCGAGCCAAACAAATTGGACGAATTGCTTCACCCTGTGTTTGATGCTTCAGCATTGAAGAAGGCGAAGAAAGTTGCAAAGGGGCTTCCTGCATCGCCGGGAGCAGCCACCGGACGTGTGGTTTTCTTTGCTGATGAAGCCGAAATGTGGGCAGAAGCTCGTCAGAAAGTGATTTTGGTACGTATCGAAACATCTCCTGAAGACTTGAAAGGAATGAATGTTGCCCAGGGTATTCTTACTGCTCGTGGTGGAATGACCTCGCATGCTGCGGTGGTGGCACGCGGTATGGGTAAATGTTGTGTGTCGGGTGCCGGTGAAATTCAGGTAGATTATAAAGCGAAGACGGTGATCATGGGTGGTCAAACTTTTAAAGAAGGGGATTGGATCTCTTTAAATGGTTCTACCGGTGATGTCTTCGACGGTGATATAAAAACGGTAGATCCGGAGCTTAGCGGAGACTTTGCCGCAATTATGGAATTGGCAGAGAAATATACGGTTATGTCTGTTCGTACGAATGCCGATACTCCGAAAGATGCAGAGGTTGCTCGCAAGTTTGGAGCCAAAGGTATCGGCCTATGTCGTACAGAGCACATGTTTTTCGAAGGAGAACGTATCAAAGCGATGCGTGAGATGATTCTTTCCAAAACACAGATTGGTCGTAAAGTTGCTTTGCAGAAACTACTGCCTATGCAACGAACCGACTTTGAAGGTATCTTCCGTGCAATGGATGGATTTGGCGTAACCATTCGTTTGCTTGATCCACCTCTACATGAATTTGTTCCGCATCAATTGGCTACACAAAAAGAGCTTGCCGAAGAGATGGGACTTACGCTCGATGAAGTGAAGTTGGCATGTGATTCTCTTGAAGAATTCAATCCGATGCTTGGTCATCGCGGTTGTCGCTTGGGGAATACGTACCCTGAAATCACCGAGATGCAGGCGAGAGCTATTATCGAGGCTGCATTGAATGTGAAAGCAGAAGGTATCGACGTGCATCCTGAGATCATGGTTCCGCTAGTAGGTATCGATGCCGAATTACAAATGCAAACAAGCATTATCAAGCGTACGGCAGAGACGGTCTTCGAGGAGCGTGGTATACGAATCGACTATAAGATCGGTACAATGATCGAGGTGCCTCGTGCTACGGTAACGGCCGACAAGATTGCACAGCATGCAGAGTTCTTCTCTTTTGGAACGAATGACCTTACGCAAATGACCTTCGGTTTCTCTCGCGACGATGCCGGCAAGTTCCTTAAAGTATACAAGGAGATTGGTATCATCAAAGTGGATCCGTTTGAAGTGCTCGACCAGGAAGGTGTTGGTGCTTTGATTAAAATTGCAGTAGCAAAAGGTCGCTCGGTAAAACCGGAGCTTAAGCTCGGTATCTGTGGAGAGCATGGAGGCGAACCATCGTCGGTTAAGTTCTGTCACAGCGTAGGTATGAATTATGTAAGTTGTTCTCCATTCCGTGTGCCTATTGCCAGAGTTGCAGCAGCACAAGCGGCTATTGAACAAGCAAAATAAGAATAAGATCTAAACAGCATATTCATGACTAAATATATATGTGCATTATATACGATTGATAAGCTGTAAGCAAGTTGGTCCGAAACTGTTTTATATGACTGTATAAGACATTTCGGACTTTCTTATTTTATAAAAAACATGTATCTTTGCAGCCAATAAAAGAATTTATATAACAATTATTTATGCAACAATTGAAATTATCTCCGGTACAACGTCTTTTGGTTGGTACGCAGTTCTTGTTTGTAGCTTTTGGTGCCACGGTGTTGGTTCCGCTACTTGTAGGGCTCGATCCTTCTACGGCTTTGTTTACCGCTGGTGTCGGCACACTTATCTTTCATTTAATCACGAAAGGAAAGGTGCCTATTTTTTTGGGTAGTAGTTTCGCGTTTATCGCGCCTATTATCAAAGCTACAGAAATCTACGGACTTGCAGGTACGCTTTCAGGTCTAGTATCGGTAGGTGCGGTTTACATGTTGATGTCGGCTCTTATCAAATGGAGAGGTGTTGGCTTTATCCGCAAATTGTTTCCTCCTGTGGTAATTGGTCCGGTTATTATGCTTATCGGTCTTTCTTTGGCTTCTACAGGTGTAAGCATGGCTTCACAAAACTGGATGCTCGCAGGTGCTTCACTTGCAACAGCAGTTTTAGTTTCTCTATGGGGTAAAGGCATTGTACGTCTTATTCCTATCTTTTGCGGTATTACTGTGGGATATATTACAGCGTTGCTATTTACAGATATGGACCTTACTCCGATAAAGGAGGCTGCATGGTTCTCTTTTCCTCAGTTTGTGACTCCTCAGTTTTCATGGGAAGCTGTTCTATTTATGATTCCGGTTGCCATTGCTCCTGTGATTGAGCACATTGGTGATGTATATACCGTGAATGCGGTAACAGGTAAAGATTTTATCAAAGATCCGGGCTTGCATCGTACGATGCTTGGCGATGGTGTTGCTTGTGTTTTTGCCGGACTTATCGGCGGACCTCCCGTTACAACGTACTCAGAAGTTACAGGTGCGATCTCTCTTACTAAGATTGCAGATCCTGTAGTAATTCGTATTGCTGCGGTGGTAGGTATCTTGTTCTCTGTATTTGGTAAGATCAGTGCATTGCTTAAAACAATTCCTGCTCCTGTACTAGGAGGTATCATGTTGCTGTTGTTTGGTACCATTGCATCGGTAGGTGTGGCAAACTTGATTCAATCGAGAGTAGACCTTGGTAAAACAAGAAACTTGATCATCACTTCATTGATCCTTACTTTTGGTATCGGTGGTGCAGTGCTTCAAGTTGGTAACTTCTCATTGGCAGGTATCGGTTTGGCGGCATTGCTTGGTGTGATTTTGAACTTGATTCTACCAGAAGAAAAAGTTCAATCAAAATCTGAAGCTGAGGCGGAAGCTGAAGTAAATGATCATCCGGATTTATAATAAAAACATTCGATTCACTCGATAAGATAAAAATAGGAAAAGAGACTTTGTCGTAACGATGAAGTCTCTTTTTTTATGGTTCTAGGTCTATACTCAGGCTATTTTTGTACATTGGCACCCTCAATACAAAAAACAGACTTGTTTATTGTATAATGAATACTTTAAGAAAGAACAATATTGCTCAAAACCGAAATCAATGATTACAGAAAACGAACAACAACGATACAGTCGCCATTTGCTACTCGATGGCTTTGGTATAGAAGGACAGGAGAAGCTCGCTCAATCGAAAGTGCTGATTGTAGGGGCCGGAGGTTTAGGTTCACCGGTTGCATATTACCTCGCTGCTGCCGGAGTGGGAACTATCGGTCTTATCGATGGCGATGTTGTTGATATCTCAAATCTTCAACGTCAGATTATCCACGATACACAGCATATCGGTATGCCCAAAGTAGATTCGGCTGCCGAGAAGATCATTGCACTAAATCCTCATGTGCATGTAAATACCTACCATGAACTATTCACTGCTGAAAATGGTGAGGCATTGGTGCAAGCGTATGATTTCATAATTGAATGTACCGATAATTATGCTGCAAAGTTCTTGGTAAATGATATTTGTGTTGCGGCTCAAAAACCATTTTCTCATGGAAGCGTGCTACGACTCGAAGGACAGGCTATGACATATGTGCCCGGAAGCGCATGTTACCGTTGTTTGTATCCGCAGCCTCCCCTTGATGGAGTGGTGCCTACTGCTGCTCAAGCCGGAGTAATGGGACCGGTAGCAGGATTGCTCGGGACGATTCAGGCCACCGAGGCTTTGAAATATCTTACGGGTATCGGGACACTACTAACCAATCGACTGTGTGTGGTAAATGCTTTGGGTATGAATTTTATGAATCTCAAGATTGCACGCAGAAGTGATTGTGAAACTTGCTCAGCTCATTGATTGTTATTCTTCTAAATGGTTTTATTATTATGAATAGATCTCAAGTTTTATCGCAAATAGCACAATGTGTAGAGGAGCTTACTACGCATACAGAGCAACGATATCCGTTTATCCCGGAGCATAACTGTCCGTTACCTTCTTCTACTCAGATAGAAAAGATTATGGACTTGATCAAAGCAACACTTTTTCCGGGTTATTTTGGTGAAGACATCGAACTGCAAGATCGTACCGTGGCATACTATACCGGAGTATGGCTCGAACAGGTGTATGATTTATTGTCTGAGCAGATTTACTTTAGTTTATGCTTTGATCGATATGATGCCAAAGGTCAGGCCGAAATGCCAGATGCTAACTGTCTTGAGTGTAGCAGAGATAAAGCGGGAGAGGTTGCTTTGAGGTTGATTCAATCTTTACCACGTATCAAATACTTTATGTCTACTAGCGTGAAAGAAATTCACGATGGAGATCCGGCGGTAGGTAAGTACAGTGAAGTGATCTTTAGTTATCCGGCTATCAATGCTATATTATACTACAGAGTTGCTCACGAGTTGTTGCTCGCCGGAGTACCCGTGTTGCCTCGTATGATCTCTGAGTTGGCACACTCACAAACGGGTATCGACATTCATCCCGGAGCTACAATTGGAGAGTATTTTAGTATCGACCATGGTACCGGTATTGTAATCGGAGCTACATGTATTATCGGCAATCACGTCAGACTTTATCAAGGGGTAACCTTAGGTGCAAAGAGTTTTACCCTCGATGAGGCGGGTAATCCGGTAGATTTGCCACGACATCCTATCTTGGAAGATAATGTTACTGTGTATTCAAATGCTACGATTTTGGGACGCATTACCATTGGTCGTAATTCGGTTGTAGGTGGTAACGTATGGCTTACTCATTCGGTGCCCGAAGATTCACGTATCCTTCAATCCAGACGCTAGCTGCCAAAACAGGGAGGGTATACAAAAAGAAAGCCGACTCGATAATGGTTCGAACGTCGGCTTTAAATAGATATGTTTGAATATTGTTTTGTGTCATCACATAGATGGCAAGTTACATGACTCTCTTTTTTCATGTTACCAATAGGGATATGTATTTATTCATTTTCAATTCGCGGCAATCACTTTTAGTTAGACATCGCGTTACATAGAACCTATCTCTATCCGTCGAGCAATTTTGGATGATCGACATACAGATAGTCGAGAGTCTCTTCCGTTAGCTTGAAGAGTTCGCAGGGATCTTTCGATCGACACCACGAGAGAACTTTGGTAGATAATTGACATCATCACCTGCCTTGTCTCTCTTCGACAAAGCTGAAAAACTGACATTGGATATAAACTATATTAAACACACTGATGATAATTATCGAAAGAAAAAATAGTGATGTTCAATCTATCTACTCCAATTTACTTTTCATGTCGTTAAATATGATATTTACTAAATTCATATATATAACCAACGTAGATGAATAGTTGTTGCTATGAAAGTTCTCTTTTTTTGAGGTAAAGCGCAAGTTTCACTCATTTTATACTCCCTTTAGAAGTCCTGTTTTAAATAGGTTATTCTTTATAATACTTATGATTTATAGCCAGATGAAACAGGTAATTTGTAAGATTGATATAAATAAGGTATCTTTGCAGATATATTCCATATTTTAATCAGAATGAATAAGTTATTAAAATCACTAATCCTTTGTTTTGTAGCGACACTTGCTATCTATGCTCAGACCGATGAGCGCCACCAAATGAGTAATTCACATGTTTCGATCAATGCAATCGATTTCCGTTCTTCTCGTAATCTAGAGACGGTAAAAGATGGTAATCGTGACTTTATTATGGGTAAAGCTAAAACCTATGATAATGCTAAAGATGGCGAACCAGGGAAATTGTTTCAGCCTTATGCCGAATACGGAATTAAAAGTAAAATGGCAGGTGGTACATTTAAGGTGACCATTACATATAAGATTGATAAAGAAGAACGTAAAGAGAACAAAGGCGCAACTCGTAAAGTGCGTTTAGCTCTTGACGAACATTCGCCGGTAGAGATTGAACTAAAAGAGAGTGGACTTGGATATTTAAAGGCTGTTCAAGAGTTTGATATGAAGTTCTTGAGAGGCAAGAACCATGTTGTCAAGCTATGGTTACCATCTAGAGGTGTAATGGTAGACAAGATCGACATTCGTCGTAAGCTTTTTAAGTAATTAAAGTATTGATTCATACTTTTTTTTTCTATTTTGAGTAGTGCGAAATGTTTTCAATGAAAACGCATTTCTGTTTTCGTTGAAAACAAAAAATAGTCTTCGTCGAAGACGCAAAATCGTTTTCAAGGAAAACTAAAAACACTTATCGGAAAGGTGAAAAGCTGAAGAATCAATAATTCATATAATAAAAAACGAGTCGTACTTTATTACAAAGTGCGACTCGTTTTTTTATGTTGTTTCGTTGAGAATGCAGTGTTATGCTTTTGGATAAAGCGGACTGTATAGCTGCGTTTTCTCGCGAACTACAAGTTTACCGTCTTTTACAAAGCCTTCGCCACGTTCGCTCAAGTGTTCTACCATCTTGCCACGAAGCATTTCCAATTGCTTTGCATACTTTTTATCTTTCGAAAGCTCGCGTTCTTCGAGCGGATCTTTAGTCAGATCAAACAACTGCTCATCGCCCGTATGCATGAACCAAATGTATTTGAGTTTGCCGTCGGTAAGGGCACACCAATAGTTGTGGTTCGAATAGCAAGTTGCATGTTCAAGATCAAGCCATTCACGCCACTCGTTTTCTTTTCCTTGCACAAGGGCCAACAAACTCTTTCCATCCATGCGTTCCGGAACCGAGCCACCAGCCACATCGATAAAGGTAGGGAGGAAGTCGCGGAGTTCGACCGGATTCTCTACTTTAGATCCTTTCTTTACAGATAGTTTAGTGCTTTCGGGCCACTTCACAATATATGGAACGGCTGTAGAGCCTTCGTATGCATAGGTTTTGCGCCAGTGGTAATGGTCGCCCATCATATCGCCATGATCGGCCGTGAAGCAAATCAAAGCGTTATCGTACATGCCACGAGCTTTTAGAGATGCGATTATTTCCCCGATTTGATCATCAATAAATGAGATTGCTGCGTAGTAGTGGCGACGAGAATTGATTGCATAGTCATCTCCGAAGTTTGCAAACGGAGCGTCGGTAGCCATGTTTTCGAGTTGTTTCGGTTCACTCCAGTTTTCGGCCCAATCTCCTTTTGCCGGAGCAGGGATGTCTACATCTTTATACATATCGAGGTAGCGTTGAGGCGGATCGTACGGACTGTGTGGTCTGGCAAACGAAACCTTTAAGAATAAAGGTTCTTCCGAATTATAATTGTCAATCATATCACAAGCCATTTGGGCAGTCCAGCGAGTAGGGTGTACGCGTTCTTCCAGTTTGTATACACCGGCTCCATGATCATTCCAACCAATACCAGTAGCATCGGGGTCTTGTCCTGCAGCTTGCATCATAAACCATTTGCGGTAGTCGCTCTTGAAATAAGGCGATTCTTCACGACCGCTCTCGTCGAGCAGGGTGCCATGGAATCCATGCGTTGCTGTTTGCGGAGCCCAGTGCATTTTGCCAATACCATAAGTGAAGTACCCTAGGTCGCGTAGCATCTGAGGCATCTCGAACTCGTATTTTTCGGCTACTTTACCATAGCCCAACATTCCGTGATGCCATGGAGACATTCCGGTAAGAAGCCCTGCTCTGGCCGGCGTACTACTCGGAGTAGAGGAGTATCCGCTTGTAAACAAAGTGCCGTCTTTGGCTAGTTTGTCGAGATGAGGAGTGTAAATCGATTTATTTCCCATGCAGCCCAAAGCATCGGCTCTGTGCTGATCGGTCATGATGAAGATAATATGAGGTTGCGAACCGTTGTGTTGATATTGTGAACGTTCGGGTGCCGTTTCTGGTCTGGCACCACGTTGGCGTTGGTCATCGGCCATAACATTGGGGATGTTGCCAAGTCCTATTCCGGCTCCTACTGTAAAGGATGATCGGAGGAAATCACGTCTTTTCATGGGTTATCTGTGTTAAATTAATGCTTCTTTTAAGAATGAAAAAAGATTAGCTGTGTCATGTATTGAACATACGTTGCAAAGTAATAATACATTGCAACGTATGGTATCTTGTGAAAATAAAGATCAGGGAATTAGTCGAGGTCTACAACCGTGATGCCCGAACCGCCAAACTGTACATGTTCGTCGGCAAAGCGGCGTACGCCCGGCACACCTCGCAAGTAATCACGAATCAACTGGCGTAAAGCACCTGTTCCGGTTCCGTGTAAGATTCTGACTTTTGCAGCTCCTACCTGAATCGCATCGTCGATAAAGTAGGTAACCGCCTGCAATGCCTCGTCGCCACGCATACCGCGTACGTCGATCTCTTGCCTGAAATGAAGTTTCTTTTCACGCATGCCATCCATAGTTTCGGAGCTGACAAAGCCGCTTTTCGGAGCTTCGCGTTTGATTTGGTTCTTACTAACCTTTTCAAGACGGTCTAGCTTCACGGTCGACTTGATCATACCGAATGCAACCAAAGCTTGTTTGCCTTGCAACTCAAGCACTTCACCACAAGAAGTTTGACCTTTGATGCGCACAGCATCTCCGGCTTCAATAACTTCCGGTCTGAATTGTTTCGTAGCTTTTGGTTCTGATGGTTGCTTTTTACGCTCGTTACGCTCACGTATTTTGTTCATCTTTTGCGTAATCTTGTCATCAATTTCAACCTCATCATTCAATGATAGTTTGAATTTCTCCAAGCCTTTACGCGCTAGTTTGGTACGTTCTTTTTCTGCTTCAGCCTCTTTGATCTCTCGAATGGTGTTTTCAACCTTCGCATTTGCTTCCGCTACGATGCGTTTTGCCTCGTCTTTGGCCGCACGCATGATCTCTTTGCGTTGCTTTTCGATCTCTTCGAGGTCTGTAGCATATTTTGAGGTAATGTCTTCGAGTTTCTTTTCTCGCTGACGTATTTGTTGGCGCTTTTGTTCCCAATAACGCTTATCTCGTACAATATCTTGCAGATATTTGTCCATGTCGATGTAGTCGCTACCTACCATTTTTGCCGCGTCATCGATTACATCTTCGGGAAGTCCGATTTTACGTGCAATCTCTACGGCAAATGAACTACCCGGATTACCAATCGAAAGCTTAAACAGTGGTTGCATCAAGTGACGGTCATAAAGCATGGCTCCGTTTACCGTTCCTTCATGGTCTTCAGCGTAGTGCTTCAAGTTTTGATAGTGCGTGGTGATCACACCAAAAGCACCGTTGGTATTGAAGCGAGAAAGCAACGCCTCGGCTATGGCTCCACCAATCTGAGGCTCGGTACCGCTACCAAATTCGTCGATAAGCAATACGGTCTTGTCATTACAATTCTTGACGAAGAACTTCATGTTGGTAAGGTGCGAACTATATGTACTAAGGTCGTTTTCGATACTTTGCTCATCACCGATATCGATGAAGATTCGGTCGAATATACCCATGCGCGAACTTTCGTGTAGCGACACAGGGATACCACATTGCATCATGTATTGAAGAAGTCCTACCGTTTTTAGACATACCGACTTACCACCGGCATTGGGCCCGGAGATGATCAGCAGACGGTCTTTTTCCGTAAGACGGATATCGAGAGGAATAACTTCTTTGTGCTGTTTTTGAAGCGAAAGGTAAAGCAACGGATGTACGGCACGTTCCCAATCGATCTGTTGTTTGTTTTCCAATACCGGCTTGATCGCCTTGATGGCAATGGCAAAAAGTGCCTTTGCACGAATAAAGTCGATGCGGGCCAAGAACAAATACGAATCGAGAATCTCCGGTACCAACGGGCGCACCTTGTTGGTGAAGTCGGTAAGGATGCGTACAATCTCACGGCGCTCTTCGTTTTCGAGCTCACGAATGCGGTTGTTTGCTTCTACCACTTCTGCCGGTTCGATAAATACGGTTTTACCGGAAGCCGACTCATCGTGTACAATACCTTTGATCTTACGCTTATAAGCCGGAGCAATTGGAATTACCAATCGGCCGTCGCGCATTGTAGGATTAACGTCCTTGTCTACCACCCCTTCAGCTTGTGCAGAACGTAAGATGTTTTGCAAGTTTTTGGAGATGCTGTTCATCGTAATGGTCATCTCACGGCGAATGGTAGAGAGGGCAGGAGAGGCCGAGTCTTTGACACGACCAAATTTATCTAATATGGAATCGATGTGTGCAATCAATTGCGGGAAAACGGCAGTTTCTCCGGCCATCTGTTTCAGACGCGGATACTCTTGGTCTTCTTCGTCGGTTCCAAAAAACTTTACAATCTCGTAAATGGTTTGAAGCGAGCGCTTCAAGTCCCACAATTCTTTTTCGTCTAGAAAAGTTCCTTCGGGACGGATGCGTTTAAGGGAATAGCGTACGTCGTAAAAGTTGTTTGCCGGAAACTCATCCTCTTCGCGCAAGATGCGCATAAACTCATCGGTCTGAGCCTGCAATTCTTCAATTACGTCATAGTCGGTTATAAAGTTCATTTCGAGCACAAGCTCTTGGCCTAGTGCACTGAGACAACGTTCGCCAATGAGCTGACGAATGCGATCGAAACCGATCTTTTGTTCAAAATTTTGCGGATATATCACGTTTGCTTATTTACTATAAAAGCGGCCACCAGGGCCGCGTTACATTATCTTCTTCTTCCGCCCATACGTCGCATTGGAGCACGCATAGTAGGGCGTTTGGTTGTTGTTGACTTTTTGGTGCTTACTCTGGATGGCGTTTTGGTAACGGATCTTGTTTTGCTGGCAGCAGCTTTTTGCTGTACGTTGCTTTTGAAGTCCGGACTTTTTTGCGACCAAGTTGTTCCGGCATTGGCTGTTGTAGATCGAGAACCAAATTCGTTACCACCTGCTCCGTAGTATCCTCCCGATCCGCGGTAGTTGCGGTCGTAGTCGTTCCATGAGCCGTAGCGGGCAGGACTCATCATCCCGAACATCATACTCATGAATTGGTATTTACCATAAAACTCCCAGAAAGAGTTGCCTTGGTTGTCTTGTTTCCATTGTCCGTATTTTTCATTACCCACGTAGTTGGCATAGCCGGCAGGTGCTACGTTTTTTTCAAGTACACCATCTTTCTTAGAGACCAACTCCATACCCAAGTCGTTGGCATAGCGATTGAATACACTCGCCGGAACGGGAACAAATCCGGTCTCTTGTACGAGCAATGTGTCGCTTCCATCTGCGAGTGCGCGTTTTACTACTACTTTATAGTCGTGTTTGTAGATATCGCTATCTTGACTATAGTCCATATCTTTCAGGATAATCGAGTAGTTGGGCTCTGCATCCAGACTCACAATGAGGTTGTCGAGTGGAGTCTTTTGATACACTTGCTCTTGTTGTTGCTGTTGTTTTTTCTCGTCGCCACAAGTCGAAAACAGGTATGTTATGCCAAGTGCAGCGATCAGAAAATAAATTACGCTTCTATTCATTCGTATTCAAAGTTTGTTTAATCTCTTTTGCTTGGATAGATCGACGAAATCTCGTAATCGGCAATTTGTTTGCTGCATGAGATGTCGAAATCGTTGTCGTTCCATTGCTCGATGCTAATGCAATAGCGATTGGTCGAATCCAGGTAGGTATACAACATAAATTCGCGCCACACTTCGGGTTGTGTTGTGATGTTGCGGCAATATCCCGCGCTTTCACTACTGTATTTGAATGTGATGCCGTTGTAGGTGAGTTCTTGTTGTGGAGTACCCACTTGCTTGAAGTGTTCTATCCATGCCGGAAGGACTTCGGCCGAGTTGTCATCTCTAACAATCGAAATAGCTACGTCGTCAGATTCTTCTACAAAAAGTGTGGCAACCTCTTCTCCGTTGTCGATTTTAAATTCTTGAGAGAATTGTTCATCTCCCCAGTCGTATTCGATGTGTTCTACTACGACCCATGTTTTAAGATCATAATTGAGTACGTATCCTGTTTCAAGGTCTGTCACAAACAGATCAGCAAAATCAGGACGTGTATATTCTTCTTTTGTATCTTTCTTTTTGAAAAAGTCAAATAATCCCATTGTATTTTTCTCTATAAGGATAAATTGCCGCAATGCACGGCATCGGTTTGCATTCTCGGTATGATGTAATGTGCCATATAGCTTATGTGCCGAGGCTTTCCTTTACGCAAATATCGCAAAAAATAGTCATAAAAATAATCGCAGAATGCAAAACAAATGTTTAGTGCAAAAAAGAAACGTTTATGAGCTGTGTTGAGGTTGTTATTTTTATAAGATGGGGCTGCTTTTTAGGTACGTATATGCACGAAAATAAAAAAGCGCGACAGTTCTAAAGTGAATGTCGCGCATATGATTTTTTTTGTAATCGGATTACATGTTTAGTTTTGATTTCAAGTCGCTAAGAGCTTGCGATTGAGATGCAGTGCCTTTTTTGCCCAATGCTTCTTCTAGTTCTTGATCCAACGTTTTTGTTTCGGTAGATAGTCCTTCGTAAGCTTCGGCAATTGCTTCTTGCTGATCGATTTTTTCTTTCATCTTTTCAAGTTGAGCAAGTGTACTTGAGCTATCGATCGAACTTAGTTTTTTGTTGATGTTTTTGCTCGCTTCGCTTACACGTACACGGGCTTTGAGGTTGCGAAGTTCGTTTTCAAACTCTACAATCTTTTCTTTCAGAGTTTTTACTGTAACTTCTAGCTTTTCTGCGTTTTGATCAAAACGTACAGCATCAGCTTCGTGACGCAACATCTCTTTCTCAGCAGCTGCTTTTGCATCAAGAGCTTGTGTAGCCAAACGATCGGCTTCTTCTTGTGTGATATCTCCCGATTGCGCTTTTTTAAGCAACAAAATAGCTTTTTGCTCATAGTCGGCAGCACGTTCTTTTGCCGAGTTCATATCTCGTTTGGCACGAATTGCATATGATTTTACTTCGGCCAATGCTTCTACAGCTTTTTCAAGATCCTTTTTAAGGTCTCTAATTCCTTGCTCTGTAAGCTTGATCGGATCTTCAAGTTTATCAACCAGTGAGTTTGCTTCTGACTGACCAACTTTAAATAATCTACTAAAAATTCCCATATTGAATGTGTTCTATTCGTTTCTTCTTTATTATTACTCCAAATATATCAAAGTATTTTGATTTAATACAAACAACGGAGCCAAAATCGTAATAGGTGATATCTTTAATGAGCTCTTAGTAGGTCGTGGTGGAAAACGCTGCTTGGTTCTTATCAAAAGTATACATGGTTTTTTCAAGAACCTAGTTAGGTTTGTGGAAAAAGCAAGTTAGGTTTTTAGCTCGTAATTATAGGCCTTGACTTGTACTGAAATAGGTTTTATTTTATCGTTTCAATCAAAAGCGAGGCTCCTTTGGGGTTGGAGTCTCGCTCTGAATCTGTAATGTGAAACATTACAGTGTTACCGGAAACCGGTGATGTCATTATTATTTTAGAAGAAGGGATTTGCCAGGGACAAATTGTACTACTTCTTTTGCAGGAACATCAATAACCTCTTGTGTTCGTGGATTTAATGCTGTGCGCGCGGCACGTTGATTTACAACAAACGATCCAAAACCTGAAATGGCAACTCGTTCACGTTCGTGTAGTATATTTCTTGCATGCTTAAAGAAAGCATTGATGATCGTTTCGACATCTTGAATTGTGTAGCCGTGCTTATCAGCAATCAGCTTAATCATTTCTCCTTTATTCATAGACCAATAGCAAATTAAAATTTTATTGTGTGTTGTTGAGTTTTACTAAGCTTATATGTTTTATCTTTATTAACACAAATGCAAATATACTATTCTATTCCAAAATCAAAAATTACAGATATAGTTTGGTAATAATCAATTCTACCTAAAAAACTTTTATTAAAACCTGTCAAACAGTTTCAATCTGTTACTTTTTGGTGTGATCACTTCTTTTTTAATTGGTTTTTATTTGCTTTATGTTGTGTTTTTCGTTGTATAACAGAGTTTGTTATCGTTATTATTCTTTATTTGTATAGAAAAGTTTAAGTTTGATGGAAGCCTAATTTGATCTGTATTCATTTTGACTACATCAAAAACACAGGGTGTATACTATACATTTTATAATTAATAAGTAGGTTAATTGATTTCACAGGCATGTTTTTCGATAAATTAAACCTATATTTGAACTTGTTAATTGTGGTTTTGAATTGTATATGTCATTGACATTGGTAATGTGTTGAATTTTTTTAATGTATGTGTATATGTTTTTGAGGAAGATGATTCTTGCAGATCAGATATTTGATGATACTTATGATGCAACGATTGATAGTCTTGTTGCAAATGTTGAGGCTCTAGCTTGTACGGAGAAACGATCAATGGTTTTTATCGATCATAAGAAGTCAACGATTAAGGTATTTCATTATAATGAGGATCTGTCTGCTATTTTAGGGCTTAGCCAAAATGAAAATGAATTGGAACATAAGCTTGATGTAGAATACAATATTTCATCAAGTGAAGTTGATAAATACATAGAGCTTGTCAACTCTTATATTTTAGATCAAGGAAGAGATCTTGCAAAAGTGTTTTATTTCACGATTCTCTGTATGCGTAGTACTACGGAAAAGAAGAATGAGGCCCTCTGCCTGAAAATAATGCCTTATATATATGCAAAGAATAAAAGTTTGCATGCTACTCTAATTGTATTGGGAATAGATAACCATTATGGAGTTCCCAAACTCATCAAGCATAATATCGATGACAATTCAGCGAAAGTATATTCATGTGGAGCAAAGTCTTTTATAGATGAGAATCGAACAAAGCTTTCAGAAACTGAAATTAAGATTCTAAATCATTCTGCAATGGGAGAAAAGGAAGCTGATATAGCAGAGCAATTGGATGTTTCATTATCTGTATTGAAACGGGTGAAAGCTGGTGTCTTCGAAAAAATGAAAGTGAAGTCGATATCTGAGGCTATATTCATGGCTTATAAACAAGGTTTGATCAATTAAGGTATGGACTATATATTTTCTCCTATTTATCACTATAAAAAACCAGATGTATTTAGTAATGTTTCTGATGATGATTGGCATTATCAAATGCAAGAAAAGGTTAGGTGTATACGGATGTATGTGCATGCGTTGAATAAACCTTGTTTGGTGGTTTGTAATACAACGAGTCAGCTGCTTTATTGTTCGCGTGAGGTTCTCGATTTATTAGGTTATTCATTGGAAGAGGTTATTGAAACAAATGGTTTTTTCTTTTCGAAGATTTTGCATGCAGAAGACTCCGATTTTGTGGGAAAGGTGAGTCAGGATATAAAATCACTTTTGCTGAAATACAACAACGAAACCAATTTTCTTCATTATTATATTCGATTTTTTTTTAGGTTGAAGCATAAGAGCGCTGATATTATTAGCACCGATTGTACAATTTATCCATTGCTTTATGATAGAGGTAAGACGCTATTTTCAGTAATAACTTTAAATGAGAACATACATCTGGATAAGTATGCATGTGAAGTTTGCTTTTACAAAGCTAAGCAGCGTTATCTGTATTCTTTAAAAGATCAATCTTTTGTTCCTGAATATAAGCTTTTGCTTAAGTCTATAGAGTATACGATTCTTTTAATGGTGGCCAATGGAGAACGTGAACACACGATTTCTCGTAAATTGTCTGTCGATTTTAATACGGTCAAATATCATAAGAAGAATATCATGAGTAAATTATCGGTACGTAGTATGCCAGAAGCAGTCTATCAAGCATTGAGAAAAGGTATTTTATAAAAATTAAAGCCGAGAACACCATTGATATTCTCGGCTTTATGTTTTCTATTATTTTACAAATGTACCATTTGCATCAAAAATTGCTGTTACATCAGCAGCACCAGCTTTTTCCAATTCAAATATATATTGATTCGGAGGTGTTGGCATTGTACGTAGAGTAATGTCATCATCGATGGTGTATCCAGGATATTTTGCATTTACTGCATTGATAACAACTGAAGGTACATCGCTGATTTGGATTTCGTTCTCAGTATATAACCAGTTATATTTACTGTCAAAAGTAACTTCTAGAGCTTGGCTATCAAAGATGATATCTACTTCATAGTTTCCATTCTTTTCTTGATCGAAATCTACGATCGAAGCTTGTGGATATTTATTGTTTATCGCATCTGTAATTACTTTAGGTACAATAACCGGTTGAGCAGGGCTATTGTCGCTATCTACAACAGTTTTGATAAGAATTCCGTCAGCCGAAATATATACTTCTACATCATTGTCTGAACTAGGATCATCAGCATCAATAATATACAAGTCCATGAAAGATGGTCTTCTGATCAAGTCAACATCGTCTACTTTCCATTTTCCATATGCAGAATTGCTGAAAGTGGTTTGTACTGCGGCTGGTATTGCATCATAAGCGATATCATACTCACTTAAGAACCATGCACCTGCGGCATTATACCAAGCATCTATTGATTTATAGTTTGCATCATTAAATTCAGCAACATAATAGGTGTTCTTCATTTCCCATTTTACATTCTTAGCATTTGGATATTGAAGATTAAAGGCTTTTTCTGCTTCTGGTGTTACAACTTGTTTGTCTTTGTCGTCATCATTGCTACATGAGGTAATTACTCCCATAAAAATAAAGCAAAGCATAGCGAAAATAGAAAATTTGGTTTTCATAATCTCGTTTTGTTAATTAGTAATAGTGTGAATTTGTTTTTTGATATAACTTTTCTCAATGTAGAATGTTTGAAATAGCCTTGTTTTTTGTAGAATATTGAGTTTTAAAAGCTTCTATTTATTATTCTGTCTGTTTCCTTTTTTTTAATGTAAAGTTGATTTATCCCAGGTGTTTAACGTCGGAATATACATCAGAGATTCCTGCTAATCCAAACTCCTTTGTTAAAATTTTAGCAATTGCAGGAGTTAAGAATGCTGGCAAGCTCGGCCCTATATGTATATTGCGGATACCGAGAGATAGGAGTGATAATAGTACAATAATTGCTTTTTGCTCATACCACGCAAGATTGAATGAAATGGGTAATGTGTTGATTGATCCCGTTTGATATATCTCTTGCAATTCTTGCGCGATTTGGATAATTGAATAGGAGTCATTACATTGGCCGCAGTCAAGTATACGCGGGATTCCATTAATATCTCCAAGTGGAAGTTTAATATATCTGAACTTAGCGCATCCGGCTGTTAGTATTATAGTGTCTTTGGGTAGTGCGTTCGCAAATTGTGTGTAATAACTTCTTGACTTCGTTCTACCATCACATCCGGCCATCACGATAAATTTACGAATTGCACCACTTTTGATATTGCTAATAAGTTTATCCTTGTAATCGATAATTTGATCAAGGCTATATCCCCCTTTTATCTCACCAGAAAGGACTGGAGTAGGAGCTGCACAACTTTTAGCATGTTCTATAATGATTGAGAAGTCTTTTCTACCGTTTGGTTGTCTGTCTGTGATATGTATTGCTCCGGGTAATCCGGTACTGCCGGTAGTATATAATCTTCCTTTGTATTGAGCTCCTGGAAGTGGAGGGACAATACAATTACTTGTAAAAAGGATAGGGCCATTGAAGGTTGTAAATTCATCACGCTGTTTCCACCAAGATTCACCATAGTGCGCACGTAGGTGATTGAATTGTTTGAAGTAAGGCCTATAAAATGCAGGAAGCATCTCACAGTGTGTATAAATGTCAATACCGTGCTCTTTTGTTTCGATAAGCAGATCTTCTAAGTCTCGAAGATCATGTCCACTGACAAGAATTCCGGGTTTACTTCCTGTGCTTAAGGGTACGATCGACTCTCTGCAACTACCGTATTTATCAGCGTGAGCATCGTGTAAAAGCTTCATTGCTTTCGTACCGTATGTACCCACTTCTAGCACCAAATTCAAAGCATCCTCTTTTGATATATGTTCTCGAGTTGTTTCACTAAGCGCATATTCGATAAATGATAGAAGCTCCGTATCTGACCGATCAAGATTGCTAGCATGTTCTATGTAGGCAGCCATGCCTTTGATGCCACAGGTAGCTAATTCGATAAGAGATCTTATGTCGTTGTCTGTATTTCGAAGAACGCCAACATCTCGCCATTCATTATGAATATGTTTCGTGGAAATAATCATTGTGCATTCTATAGGAAGGTTGGAGTCGAGGAATGTGATATCATTGAGAAGATAAAGCTTATTACACAACTCCTTGCGAATGGAATATCCTTTAGCAATTTTATTCTCGATACTATTGGCATCGAAATTAGCGTTTGTAATACTACTAAATAATGCATCTAAGATGAATCGCTCTGCGGGAGCTGAAGGTTGTAATAAACGTCTTAATCGTTGGTTGTATATAGCAATGCCTCGTGTTACGAACAACAAAAGGTCGAGAAGATTTGAGGTTTCGGCTGTTTTGCCACAAATACCGACTGTTGTACAACCGATATTACGAGATGATTCTTGACATTGAAAACAAAACATTCTGGCTTCTTTATGTTCCATAATTTATAATGTGTGATTTGAAAAGATTTAAAGGTCTGAAATAAACAAACGGAGTTGTCTTTTTATAGAACAACTCCGTTTGTGTTTTTGCTTATTTATTTGGTCGAAATAGAGTCTATATTGAGATGATTTATTACAATTGGATCAAATATATACCCTTCCATAACTTGCTTGCCTTGCAATGATTGATCAAGGTGAAGAATTCCTTCTTTTGCCATTGCTTTAAAGTCTTGCTTGATTGTTGATACAGTCGGATATTTTTTAATATTCTTCATCAATTCGTCAGAGGTATCGAAAAAGACAACAATACCCCCTTTTTGTACGTATTTATCAAGACTTTCTGTTGTGGCGATTCCCTCAATAGCAGGAACACCCCACAAGAATTGAATTCCTTTAGGATTTGATTTTACAGCATCATTGATCAAATCACCAGCATAATCATTGATGTCGAATGAGTAGGTTAGTCCACTGATTGCTTGAGGGGTAACCGTTTCACTGAAACCCTTTTGTCGTCTGATCATATTATAAGCATCCGGATTTCCGCTAATAAGCTGAATTTTTTCAGGAGCCATTTTTTTTGTTTCAAACAAACGTTTCATTTCCAAACCTGCCATTTGACCGGCAAGTAAGTTATTGGTTCCAACGTAAAACAATCGCTTACTATTTGGTGCATCTGAGTCGAAAGTGGCAACAGTAATTCCTGCTTCAACGGCTCTATTTATCGCAGGTGTGACTTCTGCAGAGTTGGCACAACTTATGAGTATACCATCAACTTTGTATTTGATAAGGTTGTCAATAATTTCAGATTGCTCAGCAGCTTCTACACCAGATGGTGCTTCCCATGTAACAATTATACCAAGAGAGTCGCCCATTGCTTTGGCATTTTGTTTGACTTCTTCAAAAAGAGGGTTGTTGATTTTCGGTATTACTGCAATGATTGTTTTCTTCTTGGCCACATCTTTTGTGTCCTCTTTCTTGTGCTCGGCACAACCTACGAATGCAAAAAAAGCAAAGGTAGCTAAAAGAGCTGTGGAGAGTAACTTTTTCATAACCAATACATATTTAAGTTTTACAATTAGTCAGATGATCTCAATATAAAACTCATAAGTATCAGATAGAGTTCACAATTATACCTTAAATATTACGAATTGAACAATTCTTATTCCAATTTAGTAAATAATCGATATTGACAACTTTGTATTGTTGTTTTCGATAATAAACCTGCTTCAGATCTAAATTATCTATGTCAGAAGAGAAGCAAGTTTTGAATATCATTTTACGGATAGTAGATCAACTTCGAAAATAAGGGTTGAATATGGTTTTATTTTTCCGCAACCTTTTGTACCGTATCCCAGGTTATATGGGATGAATATTTTCCAGCGAGAACCAGCCGGCATAACTTTTAATGCTTCTTGCCATCCTTTGATAACCTCTGTAACCTTAAATACTTCGGGGTATCTTCTCGAAAAAGAGTTGTCAAAAACCATACCATTCACGAGTGATCCTTTATAGTGTACTTCGACTGTGCTTTTTGCAGTTGGTATTGTGCCATTACCTTTTGTGATAATTTTATACTGTACTCCACAAGGCAACTGTTGAATGCCTTTGTTTTCTAAATTTTCTTGGAGAAAGCGATCGTTTTCTTCTTTGTATTTATTGTTCATGTTTAGTTCGCGTTTTATTTTCAATGCAAAGATAATACTTTCGAAGTTGTCTTGTGATAGGAATAGTTCGCGTTTCGATAGGTAATTAGCCGAGATAGATTTATTGTTAAATTGTTTTGTTGAAATTTTTTATAAAGATATTTGCTTTTTATGAAATAAGGTGAGCTTTTTCTATGAATTGATGATTTTGTATTTTCTATGTAATTAATATTATTAGTGATTAGAGATGAGCTTCATGGTATTTATTGAAAAAACAATTCTAATATATTCATAATTTTAGATATTCGAGCGTGTTAAAAAATATTGGTAATGTTAGTTCTGTTTATAAATTGATATACTTTTGGTGTGTTTTTAAAGTATATATTTCTTTTTAATGATATTAAATTAAACAATTTATTAGATGACTAAATTGTATGTTTTTAAATCGTTTTTATTGTCATCGTTACTGATCCTTAGCGCATGTTCTAATGACGATGTTGCTAATAATAATGGAAAAGGATCCTTAACGGTAGCTGTGAAAGCGAATCAGGAGGTCTTATCTCCAATTACAAAGTCAATAACTGAGGAGATTGCTCCTTCTGTTGATGATTTCTCAATGTTCGTTATGCAAGGTGATCAATTAATAGAATCTTGGGATCGTTTTGCAGATTATCCACAACAAGTATTTTACCCTATAGGTACATTTAATCTAAAAGCAACATATGGTGCTATTGAGAAGGAAGGTTTTGAGCAGCCTTATTATGAGGGAAATCAAACATTTCAGATTTCAGATGGAGAAGATACGCATGTAGAAATTACAAGTTATCTTGCCAATACTAAAGTATCCGTTGAATATACAGATGAGTTTAAACGGTATTTTAAAGATTATTCTGCTAAAGTGTCAAGTGTTTTGAACACTCCGATTACTTTTTCTAAAACAGAACAAAGAGCTGCTTTTTTTAAGCCGTCTACGCTAGTTGTAAATCTAAATGTGACAAATCAGCATGGGACAACTTCTGAGATTCGTGCAGCTGTTTTAGAGAATGCTCAAGCGCGTTATCATTATCGTTTCAAATTTGATGTAGATGCTTCGAATGCTTATTTGTATGTTCGTTTTGATGAGGCAACAGAAAATGTGCCTGTGCAGATTGATATTTCAGATGAGTCATTATCAAGCGCA
Organism: Porphyromonadaceae bacterium; assembly: GCA_003447595.1. Classification (GTDB taxonomy): domain Bacteria; phylum Bacteroidota; class Bacteroidia; order Bacteroidales; family CAMTPD01; genus UBA12018. The sequence goes on along the minus strand of DLYT01000008.1, from coordinate 7,109 downwards.
CCTCCGATATTATCGCTTACAGGTTTTGAGTCTGGTGTTACAAAGGATATTATTGAAGGAACAATAGGAGATGAATCTTCTTATCAAGTAGTGTTAAATGCAAAATCTGGTATTGCTCAGTGTAATCTTCGTACATCTTCTGCTTCATTGTTAGCTAAAGGATGGCCTGAGGTTATTGATTTAGCAGCATTAACTACCGAGCAAAAAACGGTACTGGAGTCTTTGGGTTTAAGAATAAAGGGTTTTGGTCCTACAATGGATAAGATTGCTATTGTCGATTTCACTGGAGTATTACCTTATTTGAGTTACTCAGAAGAGGCACCAGTTCATACATTCTCGCTTGAGGCAACTGATATTTTCTCAAAAGTTACAGAAGTTCCTGCTGTTTTATCAGTAAATAGTTTAGATAATCAATTTGAGGTGGAGAGTCCATTAACTCAAATTGGGGGAAGTGAATTTATAGATATCCCGGTTCAATTGTTAGGAGATGCTTCAAATATCGAAGTTTTTCTTTTAAGACAAAAAGAAGGCGTAAAATTAACTACAGAAGTCATTACAACGAATAATGAGTCTCATGTTATCCGTGCGTATTTCACCCCATATCTGCTTAAAAAGGAAAAACTAGAAGTTGGTTATCGTGGAAAAAAAACAGAGGTTAATGTTGATGTCACGACTCCTGATTTTCAAATTAAAGTCGCTAATAGTGTTGATGTTTGGGCTAGTCAAGCTACAATTACAGTTGTTGGCACAACAGAAGGTACAACAGAATATCTTAAAGATAAGAGTGTATCACTTGAATATACTCAAAAAGGCGCAAATAATTGGATCTTGCCCGAACAATATAAAAGTGAAAATAGAGTAACAATAAAAGGTCTCCCGATAAATGTCGATTCAAGTGCATCTTTGTTTGAAGTCAAGGCAAAATTGACAGATGGTACAACTCAAAAAGAGTCGTCTGTAATTGAATTTATGACGGAAGCTCCAATGCAATTGCCAAATGCGGGATTCGAAGACTGGACTGAAGCGATGGTATGGAAGAAAACGATATTCTTGTCAGGGGGCGAAAGCGTGTATGCTTTTTATCCGAACGCAGCAGGAGGTAGTGCTTTTTGGGCTAGCTATAATGATAAAACGACACAGCCTAGAGGTGATGCTTCATGGTTTTATTGTGCTTATCCTGGTTTGGTTCCAACATCGAAGTCAAACTTTACGGCAGCGAATCATTTAAATCGTTTTGATGGAAAGTCCTATGTAATTGATGCTCATTCAGGAAGTGCAGCAATGGAAATTTCTACAGTTGGTTGGGGTAAGAATAACTGGACAAGTGAAAGTAGTGCGTCTGCAGAATACAAGCAAGCTGGACTCCTATATATTGGGACTTATGATAGAGCTTCTCAAGTAGAAGTTCATGGGCAACCATTTTCATCACGTCCATCCGCATTAGAGTTTTACTACAAGTATTATCCTCTCAACGAAGAGCAAGGAAAAGCTACTATTATTCTAGAAGATGAGTCTCATCAGGAAATAGGACGTGGAGAATTACGTGTCGGCGATACTCAGAGTTTTACACAGGCTATTGTACCTGTAGTGTACAATGTGAATAAGAAAGCAGCTTTTCTTCGTGTTGAATTTATATCAACTGATGCCAATGCTCCAGCTACAATTGCAGTTCAAGGTAGTAAGGGGGCATGGAATGCAGGCTATGGAGATTCTCGTCATATTGGAAGTATCCTTACTATTGACGATGTTAAACTGATATACTAAATAACGAACAAATGAAACATAAATTCTATATAATAGGTCTTTTTCTAATTGGAAGTTTTCTCCTTATATCGTGTGATAGAGAAGGTTTTGATTATGGTACAAACAAACCGGTCGTAGATAACAGACCCGAAGGTAGTGTAAGTCTAGCATCTATTAAGCTAGATTTAGATCTTGATTTCGGATTTAAGACTAAGGCTGAAGAATCAAGTATTGATGTAAATGATTTTATAGTTCGTATCTTTGATAAAGACCATGATAATAAATTAGTTAAAGAGTGGAAATATAGTGAGATGCCCGAAGTGTTCTCTTTAAAAGTCGGTAATTACAACGTTGCTGCTTATTCTCATGAACAGTTACCTGCCGAGTTTGATCGTCCATTTATCTATGGAATGCAATCATTTGTAATAAAGGAAAACTCGGTGACAGATATTGAAACACTTCGTTGTGTTTTGCGTAGTATTATGGTAACAGTAGAGTACGATGATGCATTACAAGCATTACTTGGAGATGATGTATTAGCTTCGGTACGTGTTGGAACTGGGGAGTTGCAGTATGACAAAAATAATAAGCAGGCAGGTCACTTTATTGCACAAAACGATGCACAAAATCTGTTAACATCTACTCTTGCAGGTACAATTGATGGAGAGAAAGTTAATATCTCAAAAGCATTTCCGGATGTTAAAGCAGGAGAGCATCGTATTATTAAATATACGCTCAAAGGAGTTGGCGAACCAGATCCGGAAGGTGGCTCTGCTAGTATCAGTATGAATATTGATATGAGCTGCACTGTTGCAGATAAGGATGTTGTCATAAATCCGGGAGAAGATGTTATTCCAGATGAACCTTCTGAGCCAGGGAATCCGGGCGAAGGCGGTGATGAGAGTTCTAAACCAACAATTGTCGGTAAGGATTTCGATATCACTAAACCGTTGGTATTGCCTGCTGGAGGAACAACTGTTGTTGTTAATATTACTGCTAAACATGGAATTAATAATCTGTTTGTTGAAATTGATTCAGAAACATTAACTGAAGATATTTTACAAGAAGTGGGTCTTGCTAAATCATTTGATCTTGCTGACCCTGGTGTTTTGGCTGAAGCTCTATCTAGTCTAGGGTTTCCAATTGGCGCAGATGTCGTTGGTAAAAATGAGCTTGTCTTTGATATTACACAGTTCACGCCTCTATTAGGTATTTATGGAGCCGGTACACACAATTTTATCATTACAGTTGTGGATCAGGCTAATCCTGCTAATACAAAAAAACAAACACTAACATTGATAACTGAATAACTCGGATGAAACGATATATAAAGACCTTTGTTTTTGCAACACTTTCATCATCCATGCTGATGGGGTGCATAAATGACCTGGAGAAAGATAGTGAGGGCTCGTTAAATTTGCATGTAGGTGTAAGAACAGATGTTTCTGTTAAAACCAAAACGAATACATCTCCTGAGGAAAATTGTGTTGTAAAAATATATAGTAAAGATGGATTGATTCGTCGATATAATTCCTTGGCTGAAATACCAACATCGATGATGCTTTCGGCAGGTGGGTATAAAGTAAATGCAACAGCAGGAGATTCGGTTCCGGCTTCATTTAATAATAGATACTTTAGAGGTGAAGAGCCTTTTGAAATCAAAGCCGGACAACCTACAGCTGTAGATTTAGTTTGTCGTATTGTCAATTCATTAGTAACTGTGACCTTCGACATGAGTATGAATGAGGTGTTTTCTTCATATAAAGTTGAAATCGCTAATGCTAATGGAGAGCTAGTATTCACCCCAGAACATAAAGACTCTATTGGCTATTTTATGAATCAGGTTGATGCTAAGGTGCTAAATTATAAGCTTATTGCAACAACAATTAATGGTGGTAAGTTTGAGCGTAGCGGAGAACTACTTGTAGAGCCGACAACTCGATATGATTTAGCATTTTCCTATAAAAATGATGATACATCAACGGGGGGAGGTTCTCTAAATCTGACTATTGATACGACACCATTGGAGCAAAATGAATCGGAAATTCCAGTTTATTTGCGTCCTCAGATTAAAGGAGATCAGTTTGATCTTGCTCGTCCTTTACAGCTAGAATTAGGAAGTGTGATTCCTGTAAGTTTTTCTATAGCAACATCATCTAAACTCACCGCAGCTATTCTAGCTTGTGAGTCGTTTCCAAATTGGGGATTCGCGTCGAAGGAAATTGATCTGAGAAAATTAGATAATACACAACTCGAAGAATTGCAGTCGCAAGGTATTACTGTTCTGAATCAGCATAATGCTGCTAACGGAACAGGATATATGCAAGTTACATTGGAGTCGACGTTAATTAGTCAAATTACAGCTGTAGAAGGAGTATTTCCGATCACGATAACTGCAAAAGATGAAAACGAAAAACAGCAATCAGCAACATTACAAATGCTTGTTTCAAATGCAACTGTTGCAACGTTAAATCCTATAGAGTCTTCTATCTATACCAATAGAGCCATTTTGAGAGGTGAAACTATTCGTGAAACTGATGAGATTTTAGGGTTCAGATATAGAGAACAAGGAACATCAGATTGGACTAGTATTATAGCTGAAAGGGAAGGTACTGCTTTTTATGCATCGATCTCGGGATTAAAAGCTGGTGCAACGTATGAATATCAAGCAATGGCTGGAGAAGGTGCTTCAACAATTACTGCTACGTTCACAACAGAATCAATGCTTCAATTGCCAAACAATAGTTTTGAGGATTGGTCAGGTTCTTCGCCACTTCTAATATTTGGAAATGGACAAGAAATGTTCTGGGATAGCGGAAATCATGGTTCAGCAACAATGAGTAAGAATGTAACGACTCCTGATGAATCAATATCTCATGCTGGTGCACGTTCTATAAAACTACAATCTCAATTTGTAGGATTAGGTATCATTGGTAAGTTTGCTGCAGGAAATCTTTTTGTTGGTAAGTATCTAAAAACAGACGGAACCGATGGTATTTTAGGTTGGGGCCGTCCATTTGCTAGCCGCCCTTCAGCCCTTCGTGGATACATTAAATACCGTCCGGGTACAGTTGATTACTCTTCGACTGATAAGATTAGTAAAGGTGATCTAGATAAAGGTATCGTATATATTGCGTTGGGAGACTGGGCTGGTGAAGAATACGATGGTGTTAATTGGTCACAAATCGTAAAAACGAAGCAACAGCAATTCTTTGATCCTTCACCTGCAAATACGGGTACAATCGCTTATGGAGAGTATGAACTATCTGCTGCGACAGAAGGGGAACAATTAATAGAGTTTACTATACCGCTCGATTATCGAGATACACGTAAGCCTATATCATTGATATTAGTTGCATCGGCAAGTAAATATGGAGATTACTTCTCTGGAAGTTCAAGTAGTACAATGTGGCTCGATAGTCTTGAGTTTATCTATGAATAATCAGACATTAAAATCAATAAAAGACAAGTGGTTAAAAAATTAGTAGTATTATCAATCTTGCTTCTGTGTGCTTGCTGCATGCAGGGGCAAGATTTTCGCCGAAACATAGAATTTAAAACTTTCGTACCCAAAGGACAATGGATTGTTGGAAGTTCGGTTTCTTATTCCGAGCACAATGAAAAGAATTATCAGTTTCTTATTGTTGAAGGATTAAATTCCGATGGATACACATTTGCAGTAACACCTTTGGTTTGTTATGCTTTTAGAGATAATGTAGCTGCCGGAGCACGCTTTTCGTATGGCAGATCACTATCACGTCTTGATGAAACAGATATTGTGATCGATTCGGATAATGAGTTTAACGTTTCTAATTTGTACAATCTAAAGCACTCATTTGCGACAATGGCTATCTTAAGAAACTATATAAGTTTAGGTAGTAGCAGACGTTTTGCCCTGTTTTGTGAAACACAATTAGAGTTTGGCAAAAGTCAGTCGAAGGTAGTGAGTGGTTCCGGTACATCATTAACAGGAACCTACAAAACCTCTACAGATGTAGGAATTGGAGTGACGCCAGGAATGGTTGCGTTTATAAATAATTTCATGGCTGTGGAATTAAGTGTTGGAGTTATGGGCTTTAACTTTAGCAGACAGCGCCAAGTTACAGATCAAGTTTATATTGGAGAACAATCAATGAGCTCCGGTAACTTTAAGATTAATCTCTTCTCTCTTGGTTTAGGAATTGCCTTTTACTTGTAACGCTTTACTACTGATTTATGCAAAACAAAATAATAATCTATTTAAGTATATGGCTTTTTGCCATAATGCCGGTTCTTACATTTGCGCAACAGCCAGAACCCAATTCAATAGCTATTCAATCTGACACTTCTGATATTTTGCGAACTAGAGCGATCGGTAGATATGACAGAGGAATTACGAACTACCGCTTTATTCCTAAAAAGAAGTGGATAGGCGGAGCAACTTTCTCTTATGTCAACTATGAGAGTTCAGATGCAAGTATGCTTTTTTCATTGATAAAAGATTTCTCATCTAATGCAAAAACATTCAAATTCAGACCTTTTATCGGATATGCAATTCGCGACAATGTTATTATAGGTATGGAGTTTGGATATAATCATACAGTTGTTAATCTCGACAATATTAATCTGAATATAGCAGACGATCTAAATTTCTCATTGAGTGGGATTCGATTTGCTGAAGACTTGTATACCGTAGCATTCTTTCATCGTTCCTACTTAGGACTTGACCCCGGAAAGCGTTTTGGTTTGTTCAATGAAACATCGTTGATGTATAAAAGTGGAAGCGGATCATTTACGCGAACGCACGAAGATATTCCAAAACGTACCGATACGGATATTAATGAGGTAAACTTGGGTATAAGTCCTGGAGTTTGTGTATTTATTATGCAAAACGTATGTGCCGAGATGTCTTTTGGCGTTGCTGGTTTGAAATATCGATCAGAAAAGCAACGTTCAAGTGATGGGGAAGAAGGAAGCAGGAGATCGAGTGGCGCAAACTTCAAAATCAATATCCTTAATATTAATTTAGGTATAACTGTTTGCATTTAAGTCTATTGTCAGCTATGAAAAGAAATAAAAAGAAGCTTCTATTGTTGCACTTATTACTGATTCTTGTGTTGAATAGTTGTATCGTTAATGATATTCCATATCCACAAATTCAGCTATTTATTACAGAATTAAACGTGAGAGGAGCTGCTAGTGCAGCACAAATAGATAACGAAACTAAAACCGTTGTAGTCAATTTGGCCGATAGTGTCAACCCTCGTAGGGTATATGTGGAGTCAATGAAAATAACAGATCAAGCTCGTTCAACTCTAAGAAATGACACAACGATTGATCTTACAAACCCTTATCCGATAACGCTGTCTTTGTATCAGGATTACTAT
>DLYT01000117.1 GCA_003447595.1 Porphyromonadaceae bacterium | reverse complement strand
GCCAAGACATTGTTTTCGCCGTTCCATTTTAGTTTGTCCGAAATGTCTACATTGAAACCAACGTATCCTCCCGAGTTTTGGGCAACTTCCTGCCCGTTTACAAACACTTCGCAATTGGTCATTACGCCTTCAAATTCGAGTGCCACACGTTTTCCTTTATACGATTCGGGCATTTTGAAGTAACGACGATACCAACCTACTCCGTCGTAAATAATATCACCTCCGCAGTGTTTCTTTTCCAACTGCATGATATGCGGCAATGTTGTTGGTATCCAGTTTGCATCGTTCATATCGACGCGTTCACCACCCACTGTGTCGCCTCTAAAAAAAGCCCAGTCGGTATTCAGGTTTAGCTCTGTTCGTGCTTGCTGCGTCTGGCATGAGAAGAAACCCGTCACGCACAACACAGCAACACAAAGCTGCAAAAATCTTGTTCTGATCATTGATTTGTTGATATGGTATTAGTTTATCATAAATGTTATTTCACTGCCGGCTAATCCTTCCGAAGCGGCCTTCAACACAACCGGTTTTCCACTTTGATCGGGCTTTACGATTACTTGAAGTAATCCGCCGAATGCGTTGCGGTAAACTTGTTCTCCTTTGGCAAACTGATCGGGTTCGTGGCTCGACGGATGTCCGTTGCCTACTCCGAGAATTGTTCCATTCTCGATCTCGAATGTCACTTTATTTGATGCATCGGGAATCAATCGCTTTTTCGCATCGAGAACTTGAACCGTACAAACGGCTATATCGCGTCCATCGTTACAAAGCTCACTGCCGGTTTCGCTTAAGATCTTCAACGCTGCAGGTTTTCCCGTAGTCTCAATCACTTGCGTATAACGCTTGCCGTCTTTCTTTCCTTTTGCCTCGAGTTTGCCGGGTGTATACTTCACGCGCCATGCAGGGATATCGTATTTCTCAACTTGTTTCTTTCCTAGACTTTTCCCGTTCAAGAAAAGCTCTACATCTTCAAGATTGGTATATACATGCACATCGACCGAATCTGTTCCTATACCATTCCAATGCGGAAGGATGTGTACAACAGGCTCGTTTGTCCACCACGATTTGTAGAACCAATAAGCATCTTTCGGGAATCCGCAGTAATCAAGAATACCGAAGTGTGAAACCACGCCCGGCCAGAAATGAATAGTCGATTCGCCGCCGTAGTCGAAACCGGTCCATACAAATGCTCCCGCAACAAACTTGCGGGCATCCGCGTAACGCATCCACTCTTGTGCTGTTGCTCCCCATCCCGGACGATCGCGATCATAGGCTTGATGAAATCCTTTCTCGGGCGATGTTTCGTAAATACCGCGTGTAGTTACCGTACTTCCTTCTTCGGTAAGAAGAATGGGCAGATCTGGGAACTTCTTATGTACGGCATCAACATCTCCGATGTGGTAATAGTTTGAACCTTGAATATCGGCTTCGTAGGTAAACCCTTCTCCCCAGCTGCCATTCATCGCGGCTGTGCATAGGCGGGTAGGATCCATTTTGTGCTGTATCTCTTTCATGCGACGCAAAATCATGCGTCCTTTGTCGTTTCCTTGAATAGCTGGTTCTTCATTGCCCATACACCAAGCTATAACTGACGGATTGTTGCGGTCGCGCTTGATGATTTTACGCATCTGATCAAGCCCTTCGTCGGTACTGCTCAACACGCGCAATTCGTCTAGCACCAACATACCCAAGCTGTCGCAGGCTTCAAGTACAGATACCGTAGGTGGATTGTGAGAAGCTCGGTATGCGTTTACTCCATACGTTTTTAATTGACCGATGCGCCAGAAGTTGAGTCGATCCGGTACTGCCGCTCCCACTCCGGCGTGGTCTTGATGACAACAAACACCTTGTATTTGTACGCGTTTGCCGTTAAGGAAGAATCCGTTATCCGCATCGAAACGGATGGTACGAATACCAAAACGAGTAATGTACTCATCTACTTTCTTTCCGTTTTGCCATACTTCTGTGTATAGTTTATACAAGTGAGGGTGAGCCAAGTCCCAAAGCTCGGGATTGTTTACCGTAAAGTCTTCGGCTGTTTCAATCGTTTCAAGGGCGGGAACAGACAGAGAAGACTGCTTTGAGGTTATCTCTTCGCCTTTGTTGTTGCGAATGGTTTGTACCAAACGAACATCTGCCGGCTTATCCGTATCATTCGTGATTTCGATCGCAGCGTTTACTGTTGCTTTTTTCGCGTCTGCATCGACTGCCGACTGTACAAATGTTCCCCACTGCGGCACATATACAGGTGCGGTTTTGGTAAGCCACACATTCCTGTAAATTCCGGCGCCTTCGTACGACCAAAGCTCCGAATGTGTTGCGTCGACACGTACGGTGATTACATTGTCTTGGTCTTTTCCGTAGTTGAGACACTCTGTTACGTCGAACTGTGCCGGTGTGTAACCACTGAGGTTACGCCCCAACAATATGCCGTTGATCCAAATCTCCGCATCGCGGAATATTCCTTCAAACTCAAGGTGATAACGGCTTCCTTTTTCCGCATTCATCTTGAAGGTTTTTCGATACCAACCTATGCTATTTTCGGGGGTACGCCCTCCGAGTTTACGGTATCCTTTTACTTTAAACTGATCTTGAGCGTACTCGGCTAGCATTCCCCAGTCGTGTGGAAGTGAAATCTCTTCCCATTTACTATCGTCGAAGTCTTGGGTATGCGGAACGGTTAGTCTGGATTCCTGATCATCCTCAAGCATTGTAGATTCTTGCAAAAAGGCAATCTTGGAGAAAGATAATGCCCGTCCGTAATTGAAGTCTTTTTGGGGAAGGGGATGCCCCTTTGCAAACTTCCAGTCGGCATTCATCAAAACCCGCTCCCGCTGGGCTTGTGCTTGCATGACCGTAGCTAGGCAAGTAAGTAATACCATTAATCGTTTCATAGATAAATATTGAATAGTTTATTGTTTTTCTTCTTGTTTCACAAGCATAAAGTTATCGAGCAAAAATGTTCCGTCTCCATTCTTGGTGATCACAACATAATAATCGTCGGCATTGCCTGTCGTAAAGTCCTGCGCAAATCGGCCTGCTCCGTCAAGTGTCGCAGCTAAGAGTTCGTCTCCGGTCTTGGCACTGCGCACCGATACTCCATAAACGTTGTCTTTTGATGCTTGATAGACAAATGCCAGATGATAGCGTTGATTGGAATCGAACTGAATGATGGCCGGTGACGTTCGATAGACTTCACCGTTTCCTTCGCGCCAGGTTTTGAGCGACCAGTTGCCTAATAATACATCGTTGGTATAGCCTTCGTTTCGATTGGATAAGTGGGTCGTATACGAACTTGGCTTTGCGGCTGTGAATGGCCCCCACCCTTCATCTACATTTTCGAAGTCCTCGAAATAGATGCCTTC
>DLYT01000170.1:3918-6089 GCA_003447595.1 Porphyromonadaceae bacterium | reverse complement strand
TTGAATGGCTGGGTTTATTCTATTTGTTTACTTCTGTTTTTAAGAGAAACATCCCTCGTTTGGCTATGAACCCTTGTTTGGGTTTGGGTGCAATTTGTAGCATCTGAAATACCTGGTACTTCAATAAGTGTGATCCCTAAAATTTCCTCTATTTTACAGATCGTAGCCAAGCTTAAGTTTTCTTTACCTTGTACTATTTTGCTGATGTATTGTCTGGTAACACCCATTTGCTCAGCAAGATTAGATTGGGTAGTATTTGTTTTTCTTAGGTGAGTCAATATTTTTATTGAGATATCAGTAGCTTTTTTACTCCAGATTTGATTTTGTGCTCTGCTCAATCTCTTTTCGTGCCATTTCAAATCGTTTTTGCTAACCAACGACTCAAACTTTTGAATATTTACGTTCATAATCTGTGCTTTAAATCTTACAATGTAACTTCAAATAGTAATTCATCAAAACTATCACTATCGAACACGCCTTCTTGTTTAAGAAAGTTGCAGACTTTTGATAGTTTGTATAGTTCATTATTAGTATATTCATTTTCTTGCATGGTTCGTGTAAGTTTAATAGCTCCACCAGTGATAAGAAAACGGTTATCATCTATTTTTATGGCATACAGTCGTAACCAGTTATCCTTAAACTTGCTTTTTCCTAGAGGCCGAAGTCTTGTCGTTAAATTATCCAACGGATTAAAATAATATTCAATATTATCAGCCTTTGTTTCTACTAAAAACTCTTCTAATGCATGAGCAAGTTCTATTGTTTTGGAAATTGCTTCCTCGATTGATATAGCTCCCCAATATTCAGATTGCAGATGTTTTTGATTTTTGTGAAAAAACTGCTCCAGATATTCAGGATTTGTCCATAGCTCTAATGCTTTAGTGAGTTCATCTAAAAATTCTTCTTCCTCAATGTACTCACTAAGATCCTCGATTGATGCATAGGTTTCGTTTTTATCATAAGCTATTGAGTATAAGTTTGGTTCGAAAATGATCTTTATTTCCACGGTGTTCTATAATTAGATATTAGATTAATAAACAGGTCTGCAAAGTTTGTTTCAAATATAACAATTAATTGTTGGATTTGTCAACCTGAAAATTGACATTGTTCTGCAATGTGTTATTATTTAACAAATTAACAACGGTTGGTGTTGTTCATAGTTTGACTTGCCTACTATTATACGTTTACTGCCTACTATTGGGGTAAAAGTAGGCAGTAAAGAGATAGAGTAGGCAGTAAGCGAGTAGGAAATTGAGTTTTTATTCGTTAATTTGCATTTCAAAAGTAATTTTAATTAATAGTGTAGAATAAGGCCTGATCAACTCTGTTTTACAATTTAAGCTAATCCATGATTAATAAATTCAAGAAAAACGCAGAGGTGATTCTGTCTATACTTAAGAACATTCATTATGAGATCTCTTCGCTACCCGAAAAACAGGTTGTGAAATACGGGGTGTATATCGCGGAGATTTTTGTGCTTATTAGTGAACTGTATCTTTATTTTTTTCAACTTCTAGCCAGGTACAATCAGCTATGTCCCGAAAAAGAGCGTTTAACGACTTCGGGCAATCTGCTAGGGCAATCTCCCAAAAAAGAAGTCATGATTTACAAGCCCGAAGAGTTTGCGCAGCACATTCGCGAGGCCATGATGCTCGGGTATATCAGTTATTATATCAAGGGGTGGTGCAACCTGTTGGCAACGATTCAGACATCTTCGGGAGGGTTTGTTTATGCTGAAAGTTATCGGAAGTATATGGCAAAGGCAGGCAATTGTTAATAAGGGCTGTTTGTGTGCATGTGTGTTAAAGGTGTGTTTTTCTCAATCCCATTTTTCAATGTTGGTATTTTAGTCTGAAATCTGGATATATCCGAGAGTTTTATGTATTGCTTCTGAAGGGGTAATTCATAATTAATTTTCAAATATCGGATAACTGTTCTATTATCAGTGTTTTAAATGGATGTTAAAATGGGATTTCTTATCCAAGGGCTTTCTTTAGCTTGCACACCGTTAAGAGGCCTGGCCACAGGCAAAACAGTTTAAATCTAAAGAAAATACCATGAAAAACATTCAGGTAACTTGGTTTGATTCGTGTTATCGAAAAACACACACCGTAATGAAGCTTGAGGAGGTTGTAAAACGTGCCAACGATCCTATGCACAAGCAAGTGATT
>DLYT01000170.1:3496-3695 GCA_003447595.1 Porphyromonadaceae bacterium | reverse complement strand
CGGCAGCCCGGGGCGACAAAGACACTGCCGACAAGCTGAAGCGTTCGCTTCCGGCCATTGTGTTCGGAGGGGTGTTTCGGGGCGGACATGCCATCAGCAACCTCGTGCAAGGGAGTGGGTTGGTGGTGCTCGACTTCGACAAGCTCTCGTTGGAGCAGGTAGAGGTCGCACTGGCACTGTTGCGTCGGCAGATCTCGGT
>DLYT01000170.1:2462-3190 GCA_003447595.1 Porphyromonadaceae bacterium | reverse complement strand
GCTACGAGTAAGTATTTCGAAGCGTTGCTACAGCTCGAGGTAGATCAGAGCGGTAAAGACATTTCGCGTCTTTGCTTTCTGGTCTCCGGAGTAGAGCTTTACTTCAATCCGTTTGCCCAACCGCTCGACTTGTCGCACCTGGGTACTCGTGCCGACGTAGCTCCGCCCTTGGTAGCAGCTTCTGTGGCAACCACCGTAGAACCGGCAGCAGCTTCTGCGGCAACTACAACTCCTGCAACACCAGTGTCACCTGCGCCTTCGGGGCAGCCACAGCACTCGGCCTTGCCCTTGTCGCTCGATGCGTCGCAGCAGCAGTTTGTAGATCGTGAAATGAAACGTTGCGCTCTGCTCAGTGCCCGTTGCGAGGCCTGGCAAGACTTCAAAGAGGGAGCCCGCAACACATTTCTGTACAAATGGGCCTGCAAAGCCTGCAAGGGCGGTATTCCCGAAGGAGTAGCACGTCTGTGGGCCGAAGATCGCTATCTGTGCAAAGACCTTGGCAAAGCCGAAATAGCCGGAACCATCAAAAGTGCGTACGTCAAAAACGCACTGCTCATGGGAAGCGAAGCCCGTTTGTTGCAGCTTCCCGACGAGGAGCAGCCTTTTGCCTCAGAAGACGGAGAAGCATCGCAGGGAGAAGGAGAGGAGATGCCCAAGGGAGACGAGCTCTACAAGCATACACCGTGTTTGCCCGATTCGATTTTCGAGAACCTGCCGCCCTTGTTTGA
>DLYT01000170.1:1300-2190 GCA_003447595.1 Porphyromonadaceae bacterium | reverse complement strand
GTACTGAGCGGCTGCATGCCGGGTGTTACCGGTGAGTATGGCGGGCAAAAGTATAGCCCCCACAGTTATTACTTTATCATCGCCAAGGCCGGTAGCGGCAAGGGGAAAGCCGCGCTTCCTTTTCGCCTCATTCGCAAGTATTCGGCATTCATTCAAATCGAAGCCGAAGCGCGTGTAAGGAACTACGAGCAGGAAGTGAAAAACTACGATGCCTACTGTGCGCAAATGAAGCATGAGCGTAAGCCGATAGACGTGACTCGCGAACCGGTTGAAGAACACGAGATCGTAATTTGGGATTCGGGCAACATTAGCAAGCCCAAACTCATCGACCGACTCTCGCGCAACGGTGCCTACGGGATGGTGGCGCTCGAGACCGAGGCCGATGTGATGTCTACCAACAACAAAACCGAATGGGGCGATATCGACGTGTTGCTTCGTGCTTCCGCTCACCATGATACCATCTCGATGTCACGGAATGACAAGGAGAAAAATACACGCATCGAAATGCCACGGCTCGCCTTTGTGCTCACCGGTACGCCCGACCAGTTTGTACGACTGGTGCGCAGTGCCGACAACGGACTCTACAGTCGTATCGGCACCTATGCCTTCGGCGAAGAAGAAGAGTGGTACAGTCCGGCCCCAAAAGACAACCTCGCCAATCAAGATCAGCACTACGATGCCCTGGCAAGCATCGTGCTCGAGCATGCGCGGTTTTTGCGCGAGAATCCTACCACCTTTACCCTGTCGGATAAACAGTGGGATCGTTTCAACAGCATCATGGCACCGCAATTGCGTCGCGCACATCTGCTCGGACTAGCCAACGAGCCCAGCGTGGTGAAACGGATCGGACTCATTGCCTTCCGTGCCGCCATGACGCTGAGCGCGCACCG
>DLYT01000170.1:0-1048 GCA_003447595.1 Porphyromonadaceae bacterium | reverse complement strand
ATGGTCAGCCTCGAGCACAGCCGTTTGCTGCTGTCGGGACTCGTCTCTACCGACGAGTTTTCGAAGAAGCTCGCCCACCAAACCAACGAAGACGAAATCTTCGCCAAACTCCCCGCCGAGTTCAAAACCCGCGATGCCCTCAACCTCTGCGAGACCTTGAAGATCTCCGGAACAACGATGAAACGGTTGTTGGCAGAGTATGTAAAAGAGAATCGTTTGGCAAAACAGCGAAAAGGTTGTTATCAAAAAGTAGCACAAGAAGCTTCTTAAAATACCGACTTATTGTAAAAACTCCCGCAATACATTGGCTCGTATTGCGGGAGTTTTTTCGGTTTATACCATCGGTTACAGTGATGTCCATTTTAACAGTTTGTTTACAGGTCAATATAATTGATGCTGTTTTTGGGGAATGGACCACATGGGTCAGGGGTGGTCCATTGTTTAAGTATGTATGTTTCCTTTATTGATGCAGTTTTAAAGTCTGTTTTTACCCTCTTTTTTTTAAGGATCGGCCAATAATGGGTCACTCTTATATTTTTATACATTCTCGTATTATAAATAAATAATATACTATATTATCATATATAATACTTAAGAGAAAAGCTTAATTCCTGAAATATATAAGGTGACCCATAAATGGTCCATTATTTGGTCCATTCTTTATTGTGTGGTGTTTAATATGTTGGTATATAGTTGATTGATGTATGTGTGTGGTGCGTATTTGAGGTGAAATAATGGGTCAGGGGTGACCCATTCTCGAGAATGAGTCACGGAGCACCGAGGAATTCCACGAAGCAAGCCACCACCTTGGGCGGAAGCATCTTCATGTACGGACGCCATCCTGCGGCAAGGAGTCCGTCGCGCAAGCCGGGCGTGCTGTGAATCCAACGGCCCAATGCCTTGGTGGCCATTGTGGGCGTGTCGCCGATAAAATACAGTTGAGCTAACTCGGTAAAGGCATACGCCCTGATGCGAAAAGGTTGTTAGTAATTTTCCATGTGATTAGATCTTTAATTCTCTTCAATATACAAAATAAACACCTAATAAA
>DLYT01000156.1:20036-25226 GCA_003447595.1 Porphyromonadaceae bacterium | reverse complement strand
GCTTCGATTGCAGCCTCTTCTTTGTTCGATGCCACACGTTGCGAAACCAGTCCGTCTATCGCATAAAGGTCGGAAACGACAAAGCCGTCGAATCCCCACTCATTCTTCAAAACCTCAGTAAGCAAGTATTCATTTGCGCTACATGGAATACCGTCGATCTCATTGTAAGCTGTCATCAACGATTTCGCGCCTGCCTTTACCGACATTTCGAACGGAAGGGTAAGCTCCGAAAGCAGTTCGCGCTTTCCGGCATGCGCCATACCTGCATTGTGTCCGCCTTCGGGCACGCCATAGGCGGTAAAGTGTTTTAAGGTTGCGGCAATGTTTTTGCCCGAGTTTAGGTTGTCTCCTTGGAAACCTTCCACGAGCGCAACACCCATTTTTCCGTTCAAAACAGGATCTTCACCGTAGGTTTCTTCCACGCGCGACCAGCGAAGTTCGCGTGCCACGTCTACCACAGGGCCGTAGCCGATGTGCGAACCTTGCAAACGCGCTTCCTCGGCAATGCAAGCAGCCATGCGCTTGATGAGTTCGGTGTTCCAGGTACTGGCCTGACCGATCGACGTAGGGAACACGGTGGTTCCGATGGCCATATGTCCGTGCGGACACTCCTCGGCAAGCATTACCGGAATACCCAAGCGGGTGCTGTCTTGTGCAAATTGCTGAAGTGCATTCGTTGTTTTGGCTGCCAGCTCCGGATTGAGACCCGTTTTCAAAGTCTTTTGTGTCCACGGATCGGCACGCAGTGTAGCCCAAAACGAACCAATGTGTCTGTCTTTTAATTCCGATTTGTATTTATCACTAGGAACGCATTCTTTGTCATTGATCTTCGTGTACATGAACCAACCTAGTGGGTGAGCCAATTGTCCTACCTTCTCTTCCAGTGTCATCTGGTTCATAAGGTCTTGTACACGATCTTCTCTTGGCGACAAACTGTTTTCGTAAACGTCGAGTTTGCCGTTCTTATTCAGGTCTCTGAATTTTACCTTCGATTTCGAAACGGACTTCTTTTGCGGTGAAGCCGTTGTTGTAGTATTCGCCACTGCGGATGTAGATAAACCTACAAGCGAGGCTAGCATGATAAGGGCTTGTTTCTTAGGATTCATTGTGTTGATTAAGCGTTTTCTTATTGTTGGTATTACACCTGCGAATATACGAATATCTTTTATAAAAAAAAACGCGGATACAAATCTTGCGATTCGTATCCGCGTTGGGTATTTCTTAAGACTGCGGTCGATTATTCTTCGATAATAACGATTTTCTCGATTTTGTCGCCTTGTCTGATTGAGTCTAGTACGTCAAGACCTTCATAAACCTTACCAAAACAAGTGTGGTGACGGTCTAGGTGAGCTGTGTTGTCACGGTTGTGGCATACAAAGAACTGCGAACCGCCTGTGTTGCGACCTGCGTGTGCCATTGACAATACACCGCGATCGTGGTATTGGTTGTTGCCGTCTAGTTCACATTTGATAGTGTAACCAGGACCGCCGATACCTGTACCTTGCGGACAACCACCTTGAATTACGAAGTTAGGGATTACACGGTGGAATGTCAAACCATCGTAAAAACCTTCTTTCGACAATTTTACGAAGTTTGCTACTGTTGCCGGTGCGTCTTCTTCGTAGAAGTTTACTTTCATTACACCTTTCTCGGTGTGTATTTCTGCTTTGTACATTGTATTATTTTTTTCTTCGTTTGAATGATAGATATACAAAGTTATATCATTTCTGATTGATACAGTTGTTTCATTCTAGTTTTTTTTGAAAAGAGTAAGGATTTGAGGGTTTCTGTTAGCGTATTTAAGCGGTAATATTAAATGATGTTGATATAGATTGGAGTTTTCGAACAAGTATCGGGTTTATATTGTTTATTTTTCGAAGTCGAGTACTTCACACATTCATTTTAATGTAAGCACGTATATATATTGTTACTGATTTAATAACGTGTATTGGTTTTTTGTTTTGACGCTATGTGAATAGCATTTTGATACTAACGTTTCATAACGAGATCTCCTGTTTCTGTTCTACAAGTTGCGCTGAAGAACAAAACAGGAGATTTTTAGTTTGCATAATAGAGACATATTTCAAACGTATAAATTATGAAAGATCTACACGATATCCGCAAAGACTATATGTTTGCC
Organism: Porphyromonadaceae bacterium; assembly: GCA_003447595.1. GTDB lineage: Bacteria > Bacteroidota > Bacteroidia > Bacteroidales > CAMTPD01 > UBA12018. Next base: position 23,086 of record DLYT01000156.1, on the reverse strand, counting down.
CATCTTACCGAGGCCGACTTGAAAGCATCTCCTTTTGAGCAGTTTGAGTTGTGGCTCGAGGAAGCCATGAGTGCCGGAGCGCACGAACCTACGGCAATGGCTTTGTCTACGGTAGATAGCAAAGGGATTCCGCACTCGCGAATGGTATTACTCAAAGAGATTCACGATGGCGGGTTCTGCTTTTTTACCAACTATGAAAGTAACAAAGGACAGCAGATAGCTCAGAATCCGATGGTTGCGCTGTTGTTTTTCTGGCCCGAGGTAGAACGTCAGATTCGCATAGTAGGAGAGGCGAGTAAGGTGTCGCCTTTGTTGAGCGATAAGTATTTCTTGTCGCGTCCGCCCGAAAGTAGGATAGGGGCATGGGCTTCTCCGCAAAGTAGGGTGATCGACGCGGGATGGATCGATAAAGAACTCGAACGACTCAAGCTGACTCCCGATGAGTATCAAAACCTGCGTCCGGTCTTTTGGGGTGGCTATGTGGTGAAACCGATTGAGTTTGAATTTTGGCAAGGGCGGCCTAGTAGGCTACACGATCGCCTTCGCTATACTTTGCTCAAAGATAATCATTGGAAAATTGAACGATTGGCTCCATAAAGAAGAAAACCTCTTGCCGGTGTATCTACACGTAGGCAAGAGGTTTTTATATTAGCGGTTCTTTGCAAACTTAATTTTAGGATAGTATTTCGTATGGATAAGCTCGTGTGCTTTGCGGCTCATCGGATAGTCGAGATACTTTTCGTAGATGGCTTGAACAAATGGGTTTTCGTTTGAGCGGCGTATTTCTAATCCGCTATCGATACCATTAAGTCCGGCTGCACGTTTTTCCAACGTCTCTTGACGCTTTTGAGGTTTAGGCTGTCCGCCGCCACCAACACAACCACCTTTGCAGGCCATGATCTCGATGGCATGGAAGAATTCTTCTCCCGAACGGATCTTGTCAAGCATCTTGCTTGCTTCGTCGAGTCCGTGAGCAATACCAATACGTAATGTTTTGTCGCCAACAGGAACTTCGCACGATCTGAATCCGTCCCAACCACGAAGTTGATCAAACTCGATTTGTCCGATACGGTTTCCGGTAAGCAACTCTACGGTTGTACGCACGGCTGCTTCAATCACACCACCTGTTCTACCAAAGATAACGCCGGCACCCGAGTATTGTCCAAACGGATTGTCAAAGTCTTCGTCTTTGATGTCGTTGAGGTCAATGCCTGATTCTTTAAAGATCTTGATCAGCTCACGGGTTGTAAGTACGTAGTCGGTATCGAAGTTGTCGCCACGAGAAAACTCAGAGCGTGATGCTTCGTACTTCTTGGCAATACAAGGCATAATGGCAACACTGGTAACTTGGTTGCGTACGTAGCCGTGTTCTTTTGCCCAAATGTCTTTTGCGATTGTAGAGAAGATTTGCATTGGAGACTTCACCGATGATGGCGCGTTTAGCATCTCCGGATAGTTTTGTTCGATAAACTTCACCCAAGCCGGACAACACGATGTAAGAATAGGCAGACTTACGGTATCGTCGCCTTCCATGTAGCGGGTAAGACGATCTTTGAATTCCGTAGCTTCTTCCATGATGGTAAGGTCGGCTGCCCACGAAGTGTCAAATACATAGTCGACACCAATCATACGAAGTGCGGCGGCTAGTTTCTTTTCGAGGTTGGTGCCCGGTTCGAAACCGAAAGCCTCACCAATGGTAACACGAATAGCCGGAGCTACTTGTACGATAACGATTTTGTTTGGTGTTGCAATGTCACGAAGGAACTGTACGGTGTTGTCTCCCGCATGAATGGCATTGACCGGACATGCCTGTATACACTGTCCGCAATAGGTACATTTGTCGGTATGGATAAAGTGGCGTTCTTTTTTCTCGCCGCTGATACACGATACCGGACATACACGTTTACATGCGCCACAACCAATACATTTGTCTGTGATGCGAAGCTTCACCAACTGCGGACATTCGCCCATGTAACAGCGGTGTTCTTCGATGTGCTCTTCGAGCTCTTCATAGAAGTTGTCGATTACGGCAAGTGCCAGATTGTATTCTTGGTTGAGCTTTGTTTTGATGTTTTCGTTGAGATAACGAAGCAAGTAGATATCGCGGTTGTTTGATTTGCCTTTACTGATGCGGTCAAGGATGCGCCATGTGCGGGCAAGTTCGTACTCTACGGCTTTGAATCCGAAGTAGTCGCCGTTGAGAAGTTTACCGGATATAAACTCGATGTAGAACTTCGAGAACTGTACAATACAGTCTTCGTCTGATAATACAATGATACTTCTAATTTGATTGTCCTTGAATCGCTTCAAGTCTACATGCTTATCAAGCATATCGGGAGTGATGAATCCGCAAAAAGGAATCCCTAATTGCATCGCTTTTAGCTGTCTGTTGTTTTTGACTCCTCCCGCAAAGTTTAATAAATCTTTGTATGTGGTTCCGGCAGAAACACGGTATATCCCGGGTTTGTTAATACGACCTGATAATGCTACCAGATGATCATCCTCGGCCAATAGTTCTCTTAGTTCTTCTTCTCCTTGGTAAGTAAACATAGACCCGAGAGAACTTTGTACGATAATCTGTCTTTTGTTTTCCATAATCACATATTTGTTTTCAATATTCCGCTATATTCAATGTTTTGTCAAAGTAAGTAAATTTTATTCTTTTTGATAGAATCTACTTTGTATAAAAACAGTGAAATTAGAGGATAAGTTTAATAAGTTTTTCTAAGAAAAAGAATATCTCGTTATATCGTGAATACTCCTGTAGAAAGAAGTATTGCCGAAGCCACAGCCAATATAACCAATACCAAGGCAAGGCCAAACTCGGTTATTGTAAATACGCGTGCTTTCTCGAGTTGTTGGTCTTTGATGCGTGATGTGTTTTCTTTGCGTGCGATGAGATACACGATCAGTCCGATCGTATATACAATAGACGACATCATGATAAGTTGCCAACCTGCGGCATAGAGCAGCCAGATGCAGAATACAATAGCCATGATGGCGATCATACTGTTGCCTATGGCAGACTTTCTACTATCGAATGTAATGCT
>DLYT01000156.1:18541-19723 GCA_003447595.1 Porphyromonadaceae bacterium | reverse complement strand
TCCATTAATATACTCGAGCAAAAGAGGGCGTAGGTAGGCGACTCGTTTTTGTTTTCATGCGCAAGAAAGCGCGGCATGATCTTCAACCGTGCTGCCGTAGATGGTACTTCACTTACAATAATGGTCCATGAAATCCATCCGCCCAATAACGATACGATTACGGCACAAGCAATGTATACGATTCCCCATTGTCCTACCAGGGCTTTGAGTACATAACCGATCGAAGGGTCGGATAATGTTGCCATTTCTGCCCGAGGGAGTGCTCCGTATGAGAGTGTGCTGATGAGCAAATAAATGACAAGCGAGCACAGAAAACCAATGACGCTCGCTTTACCAACGTCGCTCTTTTTGCGTGCTCGGTTTGCGACGATTACGGCTCCTTCGATACCGATAAAGGCCCAAAGGGTGATAAACATCGAATTGCGAATTTGATCGGCAATGGTACCAATGTTTTGCGATTTACCCCAAAAGTCTCCTTCCCACAAGTGGGTTTTATCGTGCGTAAGGAGTATGCCGATGATGAGGGTTATGGAGAGGAACTTCAAGATCGAGATCACGGTATTGATGATTGAGGCTCCTCTGATACCGGCCGAAACGATAAAGAACATAATCCAGATAAAGCAGGAGCCAAAAAGGATGGTTTCGATGCCGTGATTGAGTAGTACCGGAAAGAAGTAGCCAAAGGCATCATTGAGTAGCACGGCCAAGGCCACATTACCCATTGCCGCAGCCATCCAATAACCCCATGCCATATTGAATCCGATGTAGTTTCCGAAGCCTTCTTCGGCATATTGATAAATGCCGGAGTTGAGATCGGGCCTTTTATCGGCAAGTATCTTAAACGTGAGTGCCAAGAAAAGAATACCTGCGCCTGTGATGCACCACGAAAGGATGGAAGGTCCGATCGCAGATACCGAGGCTAGGTTTTGTGGGAGATTGTATACGGCTCCGCCGATGATGGAGCCGAATACAATGGCGGTAAGACCTACCAGCCCGAGTTTGTCTTTATGTAATTCCATACGATGTTTCTTTCACATCTAACAAAAAGAGTATGGGCTTGGTTTGAGTTACCAAATATTAAGAAGTATGTACAGAACTATAACGAGGCTATATTGCAGCCTTGTTTGATGCGATCGGCCATTCCGATTCCGTCTCGAATGTTTCCCGCGAGAATCAGTCCTT
>DLYT01000156.1:12671-18187 GCA_003447595.1 Porphyromonadaceae bacterium | reverse complement strand
TTGTTGAGTATTTCGGGATGCTTTACGCCGCCCATGAAGAAGGAAAAGAGTACAGAGCCTTCGGGACTTCTCTTTTCAAAACAAGCAGATGGGTAAAGGATGCCCAATACGTTGCGCTTCTCGATAGAAGGTACGAGTCCGCCAAAGGCATTGAACTGTGATTGGTTTGTTGCTTTTACACCGACTGATGCTTGTATTACGGGTGCATAAACCAGATTGGAGATCGGTTCTAGCATCGTTTTGTCTATAAAAGGAAGCAGGGATTCGAGTTCGAAACCGGGCACGGTAGTTATGACCTTTTGTGCTTTTACGCACTGAGGTTTCCCTTTTTGCGTAAAGGAAACCATCCACGCATCGCCATCGGGCATAATCGATGCACTGCTACATCCCAGTTGTATCGCATCCGAAGGAAGCTGAGAAGCGAGTGCTTTTACAATGGCTTCGAGTCCGCCTTTTGCTGAAAATACATCTTTGGTTACCTTTTTATCGGTTTTGGTTTGTGTTTTCTTTTTGGCGATTGCTCCACGGATAAAACTACCGTGATTTTGCTCGAGGTTGTAGAGCTTTGGCAAAGCAAATCGGGTGACAAGCTGATGCGGATCTCCGGCATAGATACCCGAAAGGAATGGGTCTACAGCATAATTGAGAAAACTTTTACCCAATCGACGACGGGCCAAAGCTCCTACCGACTCGTTCTTGTCAGTTCCTTTTGATCGGAATGGCTCGCCAAGTATACGCAACTTATCGTACCATGAAAAAAGTGGTGTCGCAATGGCAGAGGGAAGGTTGTGGGGAAGTGCGTGAAACTGTCCGGCTTTCCAGATCAATCGTTTCTTTGCCTGCTGATTGGCGATTTCGATTTCACAACGATCTGCTAATGTTTCGAATAGATTGATTGCTTCTATATGAGACAAAACTCCGGTGTTGGGGCCGGCCTCGAAGGTATATCCATTCTCGTGTAAGGTTTTGATTTGTCCGCCAATGCGCTCTTCCTTTTCGATTACAACCACTTGTTTTCCTTGTTGAGCAAGCATATAAGCTGTGGTAAGTCCGGTAAGTCCGGCTCCGATCACAACCACATCGGCTGTTTGATTTGTAGTTTCCATCTTTCTTGTTTATACGGGTTTCGAAAAAGATTTGCTGTTGTTGATCATCAACTTATCGAGGCTTGCGGCAACATTGCGCAAAAAGACCAATTGCTCAGGGTGCATAGTGATCTCTTCGTCGTTGAATGTAATAATTCCGTCGGTAGCAAGTTCGGTTAATGCTGTTTCGGAATAGGCCGTCGCCGCTTTCAACTGTTGGGCTGTAACGTGAAGTTGTTGTGCCAGTTTTTGCCAGTTAAGGCGGTTGTTGCACATGAGGGAAGTGATCACCTCGCGTGTAAGTTGCTCGTCTGAGGTAAGGCGATAACCTTTGCAAATAGGCAGTTTTCCGTCTTCAACAGTGGTTATGTATTCGGCTATGTCCTTGGTGTTTTGGGCGTATGCACTGGCGAGTTGACTAATGCCGGTTACCCCAAACGCATATACCTGACCGGTAGTTTCACGGGTGCAGTAGCCTTGAAAGTTGCGGTGCAGCTCGTGATTTTGTGCAGCTCTGTGCAAAGCATCGTTGGGTAGCACAAAGTGATCGAGTCCGATACTCTTATATCCGGCCTCTTCGAGCAGTTGTTTGGCTGCGTCAAAGATGGCACTTTTTTCCTGTGCCGAAGGGAGTCCGGCTTTTTCGAGCTGCAATTGTAGCTTGTTTACCCAAGGTACGTGAGCATACGAAAAGGTGACAATGCGGTCGGGCTTCAAAGCGATGGCTCGACGGAGGGTCTCTGTAAACGATTCTACGGTTTGATGCGGAAGACCATAAATAAAGTCCATGTTGACTCCTGCATTTGCCGCACGAAGGATCTCAAAGATTTCAGCGGGAGGGAGGAGTGATTTGCGGCGATTGGCCGTTTTCAGTACTTGCTCGTTTAGGTCTTGTATTCCGATACTAAAGCGATTAAATCCGGCTTGGGTGAGGGCTATCCAAGCTGCTTTGTCTAGATATCCGGGATGACATTCGATGGCAATTTCGGGATTGTCTACGCATTTGAACTTCGAAAGTAACAAGTCGTTGATCTCTTTTAGATAATGCACAGGTATGGCCGTAGGGCTTCCTCCGCCGTAATGAATTTGAGAGATCTTTCTGGTTTTATCGATTCGTTGGCACACGAGTTCTATTTCTTTTTTTACAGCGCCAATGTAGCGTTCTATTTCTTCGTTACAAGCCATTGCGAACGAGTTGCATCCGCAATAAAAGCAAAGGTGCTTGCAGTATGGAATATGTATGTAAAAAGAGAGTGTTGCAGGCTGTTGATGGTTCGACTCTTCGATTGCTTGCAAATAGTCTGTTGCCGTGAAATCGGTATGGAAGTAATTCGCCGGCGGATAACTCGTATAGCGAGGTACCGGTATGTTGTATTTTGTGATCAGTTCGTTCTTCATAATTATTCTTGAATAGCTTCGATGGATGTACAATTTGCAGACGCAATGTCTGATGTTTCTTCTTGTTTGGATTCTTTCATTACAACAGTAACGTAGACGAAAGATATCATTGCGATGAAGGTTTCGATAAGGAATAAACCAGTGTAGCCGAAATGATCGGCAATGCGACCGCCTACGATTGCCATAAACATGCCGCTGAGGTGTGTAATAACGGTTTGAATGGTGAAGTCGGTGCCTTCACGCCCGGGTCTTACCCTAAGCATAGCCGAAGTATACACTACGATTGTTGCCATTCCGTAGCTTCCCCACAAAAGGAAGATTCCTATATAGAGTTGTATGGTAGATGGTGTATACAGGCTAATGGTATAGAAGTAGGCACAAGTAAGTAGAATAAGTCCCGCAAAAGTGATACGCGTTTTATATAATCCGAGTTTGCGCAGGATAAAGCCTCCGGCAAACGAACAAACAAATCCGATAGAGGTGCCTGCGATACCCGACATGACGCCAATCTTTTTCATGTCATAGCCAAGATCGACCATAAATGGTTTCAACATAGCAAGTATACCTATAAGGCCTGAATAGAAGAAGAATAAGAAGAGGATTTGCTTGCCGATTCCTTTTTGTGTGAAGAATAACAATACGTCGGCCTTTTTTGCTTTTTGTTTCATCGCTCCGGTATCAATACCTTTTCCTCGGTAGAAATAAAGGGGAATAAGTGCGACCAATACAAACACTGCTAAAAAGGGCAAAATGCGTTCCCATCCAAATTGCTTAAACAAGAGGAGTAATAGTCCGCTCCCGATCATTGTGCCGGCAAAGCTACCCATCGATTGCATGCTGTTTGCCAACGATTTGTCTCGCTTGCTAAATGAAAGCACGGCCAATGCATCGGTTGCGATATCTTGTGTTGCTGATGCGATAAATGACGTGATAATGAGTCCGAGTATCACATAAAAGTTTGTCGTGAAATTGAGAAAAGCAACCATAAAGATGATGGATGCATAAATGAGCTCGGACGAGAAGATCCAATACTTGTAATGCTTCAGTGTGGTGGAGCTACGGTCTACAAAGGGAGACCACAGGAACTTTAGGATCCATGGAAGCTTAATCAGTTGCAACATTCCGATGGCTGCAAGTGAGAAGTTTTCCTGTCGCATGAGCACTGGTATTACCGTTGAGAAAAAACTCATCGGTATCGTTTGTGCGATGTACAGGCAAAAGAAGATGCCCAATTTCTTGGTTGTGTTTGCTGATAGCATCATATCGGTATGGTATTTAGAGGTTTAATACAACATTTACTCCACAGGTAAAAGGTTTGCCGCGTTGAGCAAAGGCTTTGTTTTGAGATTCGAAGTAATATGAGGTATACTGTGTGTTGGTTATGTTCTTAGCCCACAACTCGAGTGTAAGGAATGACTTTACATAAGCTATTTTAGCATTGAGCGTTGCATAAAACGGCTGATAGTTCTTGTTGTCTTCGCTCCAGTAGATTTTGCCAACACCATTGCATTGAGCACTGAATACAAGTCTGTCGCACCAATGGTTGTCTATAGCCCACGAGCAATCAGAGCTTACAGATAAGGTATGCGAAGGGACAAGGGGTAATTTATTTCCTGCATAGTCTGTTGTTTCATTGCGCTGATACTTTTTGAATGTAGCGTGCGTATATCCATAGTTGGCGTTGATGTTCCAGTCGCGAATAGGGCGTACTTGCATACTGAGCTCAATACCTTTGCTCGATGACTTACCTGCATTTTTGAGAAGTTGTCCTTTGCCGGTCGACAACGGTTGGTAGATTTGTTGATTTCTCCAGTCGATGTAAAACATGCAGAAGTCCAGACTGAGTCTATTGTCTAGGAAGTTCGATTTGTATCCGGCTTCGTAGTTCCAACTGTGTTCGGGTTTAAATGTTTTTTCGTCGTCTGTAACAAACGATGTGTTGAAGCCTCCGGTTTTGTATCCCTTTGCGATCGAACCATAGATGTTTTGCTGATCGGTAATTGCATACTGCAATGCCAACTTCGGAAGTAACTGTGTGAAGTTTAGGCTTGCGTCGAATGCATCTGTTTGTTCGCTTTTATCTTGTGTATACTTCATTGCAGTATAATCTGACGATGCGTGTTCGTAATCGAAACGAAGTCCAAGCACCAATGATAGATTCTCGATAAGAAAATCGTTGAATGAAGATTGATGGTACAAGGCCGTACCGATGGTAGGATTATCGTATGTTTTGTGAGTGCTCATCGCTTGTTTGTGATAATCCATCGTAACGCCGTTGTCGCTCTTTTGATAAAAACCAAACCATCCGAATAACCATTGATAGTGAGACGAGGTAGCGGATTTGATGTTGATCTCTTCCGCGATGGTATTGATCCGTTGTGATTGATTCACGAAGTAGAGGTGGGCAGGAGAGAAGTCTTGGTCGATGTTTTGATCGTCGTTGGTGTGTTGGAATGATGTTTGAGCATTTAGCTTAAAACCATTTCCTTTGTAATCAAACGTCAATCCGGCATTTACCATATTTCGTTTATACGAACTGTATTCGTCGTAGTTTACTGTACCCGGTTTCATGGTCAAAGAGTCGAATTCCGCGTAAGGATATCCGCCTTGTTTCATGTGCTCGAACGAAGCGGTAAGATGCAGGTCTAATCGATCGGTTAGGTGATTGCTGATACGCATTCGGGCAGAAGCAGAGTTTAGTTTGTCGGCCTTTTTACCTAAATACGTATTGGTGAAATATCCGTTGTGATGTTTGTAGCTTCCGGCCAATGAATAACCGGTTTTCGAACCAAGTGTTCCGAATGTAGAGGCGGAAGCATTCACCATGCCATAGCTTCCGGCATCCAATCGAATGTTGGTGCCTTGATAACGAAACGGCGATTTGGTGTATACATTTATAATCCCTCCCATGGTATTTCTACCATACAAGGTTCCTTGCGGTCCGCGCAATACCTCGATGCGATCAATTTGGTCGAAGTCGAAATCGAAGGCTGACTTTTCGAAGTATGGAACTCCATCTACGTATAATCCGAC
>DLYT01000156.1:10559-12409 GCA_003447595.1 Porphyromonadaceae bacterium | reverse complement strand
CCATAGTCGGGCATAAACAAGTTGGGAACAAGACCGGCTATCTCTTTTATATTGGTAATATTAAGATTGTCGATGGTTGTATTGCTAACACTGCTTGCGGCAATGGGAGTGTTTTTGAAGTTTTTGTCTTGCTTAAAGGATAAGACCGTAACTTCGTCGAGACGTAGATTCATCCCGATTGAGTCACCAGTAGTGTCACCTTCTGTAGATGGCACAGGCGCTTCTTTGGCGTAGTTTTGGGCAGTTGCTTGCTGTATATATATACAGAGTAAGCAGCAAGCAACCATAATGGTAGTTCTTTTCATACAAGAAGAGTCGTGTGTGAGATTTCAGTTTGTTATTATTGTAAAAAACATTGCAAAGAACACACAATCTTCGTTGAGAGTCAATCACTACTTCTAGTGATTTTTAAGAACCATACGCACGGCCTATTCTGTAAATAATGTTCGGATCGTTGCTTGATCAATCTTTGATGTGGCAAACTCGGGGATGTTGTATGAGTTGAGTTCGTCTAGATATGCACAGGGATTGCTTTGTGGCAAAACGAATGGTTTGTGCGCATATCCGGTTGCTTGGTCAAAGTAAGCAATGTAAGGTCTTGCCCAAAGGCCGTCTTCTCGTTTACTGCTGAATACGATCCAATTGCCATTGCTGCTCCACGAGTGATAACTGTCTACGTTGTCACTGTTTACTTCATCCATTACACGCATGTGATTGTTGCGCAAGTCGATTATGCACAAGTCGCTTTCTTTGTGCCAAATAGGGAACGTGCCATAGTCGCTTCTGGTCATCAATAAGAAGTTTCCGCAGGGTGAGCAACGAGGAAAAGCGATACTTTTATCATTGGCAGAAGCTTCGTATATCAATCGTTTGTCGCTAAGTGTGCCGGTAGATGCATCGAAGTCGCAAGCGTATAAATCGTACTTGATGTCGCTAAGAAGGGTTCCTTTTTCGGGCGTATTTGTTGCGCAAAAGTAAAGTTGCTTGCCATCTGCGCTCCATCCCGGAAACGTTTCCATCATACCTTCGCCTATCAGAGGTGAATTCTCGAGGAAGCGATTGTTTGTGACATCGTAGATTAAGATATCGGAAGCTGCATCAGCTACTTCTACGGGTTTGTCTCCATGTGCATGGAAATATTGATTTACATCGTTATGGGAGAATGCGATGTATTGCCCGCTTGGATGCCAATTGGGATAGGTGGCGTTGTAGGGTGAGAGTGCCGTTTGTAGCTTACGCACGGCCTCTTGTCCATTGTGGCGAATGAATGTTCCCGATTTATTGCCGCGTAGATGCAGCATCATCGTTTGTGGATCGTTCTTTGCGAATGAATGGCAGTTGACACAACTTCCTTTCGACGCACTGTTGTCTAGTACCACCGATTCATCATAACTACAGAGTTCTCGTTGGTAAATACCCATTTTGCTCCACAGTTCATAACCGGGATATATTTTACGATACACGAGTACCGGATCTATGGGTGCATCCGAAACGAACAATTGAATATCGTTAAGTTGTTTCCAACCGTCGTGATTAGAAATATAGAAGCGCAACTGTAAAGAGTCGTTTTTGCAAGCTGATATCAGTGCTTGCCACTCTTTGGAGGACCAGTTTGAGTTTCCATCTTTTAAATGCTTTGAAACGATAGGAGTGTTGCTGTTGATATTGCCAGCCTCAATGTATATATGTTCGGCAGCGTCTTGTACCTGAAACTGAACAGGAGCAATACCCGTAGGAATCGTTATATCGGATATGGAGGGATATAATGTTGGTGTTATGTCTAATTTAATTGCATTGGATGGTTGAGGGGTGTTGCAACTCAGAATGAATAAGCAACACATTATTGTCAT
>DLYT01000156.1:4026-10283 GCA_003447595.1 Porphyromonadaceae bacterium | reverse complement strand
TCTCACTTTTGCATGTTTGAGCAAACTGAGCAGCTGCATCATGATATCCCCCCAGGATATATGCCGCTGTAATGTACAATTGTACAAGTTCGTTATCGGGGTTTGCTTGACTGATTAATAATAAATCAGTAACAATATTCTGATGGTTGATAAAGTGTTGTGATGCATTTGTGTCAGGGGTCTCATTCTTTGCTTTGCGAAGCGGTGCCTTACTTGAATAGAAAAGACTTTGATCTAAGATGCGTCCAAACTTGTCTGCTGCCAATTGATTTCCATTTGCCGCATGTGCGGCAACGAGCTGATTCAGCACTGAAGGAGTGTGTCCTTCGATATTCATGGCTTCGGTAGCTCTTCTTACCACTTCTCCATGCAGCCCTAGTTCTGAATAAATGAGACTTCCATATAAACTTTGAGTCGCATTGGCGCCATTCCAAGGGATGAACAACGATTCGAGACCGAAGCTTTGGCGGTACGAAAAGAAGTCGGTTTCAAACTTTCCGGTCTTGTATAAGGCTATATTTGCCAACATGTTGATGAGTTGGTTTTTACCTCGGTATTCTTTGGCGATTGCTAGTACTTGATCCCATTGCTGATGATCGGCATAATATTGCGCTTGAATCATGCGCTTCTCTCGAATGTCGAATGTTTTTGTAAGTGCGAATACTCCGATTGCAGCGTAAATAAGTAAACTAATGTATGGAAAATATGCCGTATATCGGTTTGCTTTTAGTAGATGTGTGATGCTGCCTATGATAAACATAGCAACCACGACATAGCAGGGAGCTAGAATCTGTTTAGCAACGAATGGTTCTGCATGTAGCGTGAGGGTATTGATGATTTCGAATGAAAAAAGACTCCACAGAGATAGAAGTATAAAGGTACCGCCACTCCATGCATACTGTTTATGAAATGGAAGTGGGCTTTGTTTTGCAAACAAGGAGTAAACAATACTAAATAGCATTGTTGCGCAAAGAATTGTGAAACCGATTCCACTCGCAAAGTACATTGTCGGAAGTAAAATAATACCACTGAGTATGCTCTGTTTTATCCCTCGTTGCGAAATGGATAGCCATATGAATGATGCAATGCAATTCAGTATCACAGTAAGTAGCATCAGGGGGGTAAAGTCTATTCTGAAGAAACGGATCAGCAGATAGATGACCGGAATTAGTGCCAGTGAGAAAGAATCATTTGTTCCAAATACTTTTTTGTTCATGCCACTTAATAGTGCAAATGTTCCTGCAAATACAAGACCTAATGATATTGCACTCGAAATGGTATGAATAAAAAACTGGGAAATCAATGAGCTGATCCAGCCGGTAATTCCTCCCGGTGCTGATAGATAAGGCTCTATAAACGCGGAAGAGTAGCGGAATAAAGGGGTGTGCTGTTCGTGATACGAAGGTATGTATTCGAAGTAGCCGGTGAAAAGCCAACAGCAAGCGCAAAACAAAAGGGTGGAAATAATTAAAATAGTGTGTTTCATTGTGGGTCTGCTAAAAGAGAATAAGAGACCATTCGCCTGAATAGACAAATGGTCTCTTTGTTATTTAGTATAAAAGATAATGGCTCGAAACCATTAATTAATAGCCTGGATTTTGAGTCAAACTTGGGTTCAAGTCAATCTCTGTTTGAGGAATTGGCATCAAGTAGTTGTGATCCTCATAGCGGCTACCGGCAAGCTTCACCGGTTCACCAACATATAATTCACAAGAGGTACCATCTGCAGACATTTTGTATTTCAATCCGTAGAATGGTGCATTTAATACTTCTTTAGCGATACCCCAACGGCGAATGTCCCACATGCGTTTGCTTCCTTCCATGGCAAACTCTACACGCCATTCGTTACGGATACGTTGACGAAGAGTTTCTTGGTCTGCCGCAAATGTAGGAAGTGTTGCGTTTGTGTTTTGAAGTGGAGGCATTCCTGCACGTGTTCTAACTCTGTTTACCGCTTCGTAAACAGAAGCATCTGGTCCACTCAACTCATTCTTTGCTTCAGCATACGTTAATAGTACTTCAGCAAAGCGGATTACATGCCAGTCTTTACCCATATCCCAACCGGCACCTTGAGGGTCAATGCTAGGATCTAAGTATTTTTGGTTGTAATATCCTGTCGCAGTAGCATCATTGTGCTGACCGATACCAGTGTTTCCGCTCGATTTAAGAGGGGCAACCTTGATTGTCTCACCATACATCACTTCACCATCGTGTAGTACACAAACCTCAAGACGAGGGTCGCGATTACTGAATGGTTCTGTTCCGTTGTACAACGGAGATGATGTAATAGGTGCACCATCGATGCATTCAAACGCATCCACCAAGCTTTGTGTTGGATTGATGCCACCCCAGCCTTTAGTAGGGAAACAACCCCAACCAATGATGTAGTTTGTTTTTTCAGGAGCTTTGAATTGTCTTACAAGAATCGCTTCGCTACAAGCTTCTTGGCTTTCCCAGAAAAGTTCTGCGTATTTGCCGGTACCTTCAGCGTCGAACAATTCATATTGCTTGCTATCGATAACAGCCTTTGACGCATCAGCAGCAACTTGATAATCTTTGAAGTATAACGCAGCACGTGCTTTCATGGCTAACGCAGCACCTTTTGTGATACGTCCGTATTTATCAGCTGGCCATTGTTCCGGAAGATTCGCAATTGCATAATCAAAGTCTTCCATTACTTTCTTATATACTTCTTTGTAGTCTGTGCGAGTAATACCTTCAAGTTCGGAGATGTCTAATGTCTTGTCGATATAAGGAACATCGCCGTAGTTTTGGATAAGTCCGAAATAAAGGAATGCTCTTAAAAACTTACCTTCACCGATTACTTTTTTCTTTTCAGTTTCATTGTAATCAGGAATGTTATCGATGTTTTCAAAAAGCTTGTTACAAGCACGAATAGCACCATAATCTCCTGACCATCCGAAGTTGCTAGGGTCGTAAACACCTTTAGAAACATTTCCGGCAGCCCATTTAATACCATGTACAGCATTGTCTGAATTGATGTCTCCGTCAATGTCACCGTTACCATCACCCGGCATTACCCTACGGTAAATATCTGCAACAAACATTTCGGCGTCGGTTGGTGTTTTCCAGAAGCTGGCATCCGAAAGCTCTTCTTCCGGATATTTGTCTAAAAAGTCGTTGCAAGAGCTTAACCCAAGGAGGGTTACTGATGCAAACAAATAAATTGAGATATATTTTAATTTCATAATGCTCGATCGTTGAGTTTTGTTTAGAATGTTACTTTAAGACCTAAAGAGTATTTACGTACGTTTGAATAATATCCACCACGTGTGTCTGCCGGTGATTCCGGATCGATTCCATCAAGACCATCAATTGTGAATAAGTTCTCACCGGTTAGGAATACTTTAACTCGTTCGATACCTGCTTTAGCAGTAAGAGCTGAAGGAAGGGTATATCCAAGTGTTAAGTTCTTCAAGCGAACATACGATGTGTTTTGTAACCAGAAAGATGATGTCTCGAAGTTCTTTTGATCACTGATTGTCAAACGAGGATATGAAGCATCGTGATTGTCGGGAGTCCAACGGTCAAGGTGACGTTCCATTACTTTACCACCATTAAAGAATGCGTAAGAAGCTTCTCCTGTGTAGTAAGCACAAACATCGAATGCACCTTGGAAGAACATGCTCAAATCGAAATTCTTGTAATACAAGTTTGCACCAAGCCCGGCAGTCCATTTAGGGAAGTCTGTACCAATAACGGTACGGTCATCACCATTGATTTTGCCATCACCATTTAAGTCTACATACTTGATGTCTCCAAGCTTTTCCTTACCTGTACGCTTTGGATAAGAATCAAGATCTTCTTGTGTATTGAAGAATCCATTTGCTTTATAGCCGTAGAAAGATCCAATAGATTCTCCTTCGATGAACCAATATTTACCATTATCAGGATTAGGACCTTCAGTTCCTTCCATGTTGGTAATTTTATTGTGTACAAATGCTAAGTTGGCATTGATATCGTATCTGAAATCAGGACCTACAGAGTTGTTGTGCCCGATTTGCAAATCGAATCCCATGTTTTCTACACTACCTGCATTTTGAGCTGGTGCTCCCATTCCTAAGATTCCCGGAACCGGAAGCTTCAAGAGCATGTCGTTTGTTTTCTTTTTGTATCCGGCAAGTTCAAAAGTCAATCTGTTTTCAAAGAAGCCAGCCTCAAGACCAATCTCATAGTTCTCTACTGTAGCCCATTTTAAGTTAGGGTTTACGTAGCGAGTTTCATAAATAGTAGAGTATAGTCCATTATTGAACATATAGCTTTCATAACCGTATGTAGCGATGGCAGGATACATTTCGTTGATCTCTTCATTACCGGTGCGTCCCCAACCTAAGCGAAGCTTTAAGTTAGACAACCAGTTTTGATCAAGATTTTTCATAAAGTCTTCTTCTGTGATTCTCCATGCTGCAGAAAGAGCAGGGAAAGCACCCCAACGGTTGTTTTTAGGGAAACGAGATGACGCATCAAAACGAACATTTGCTTCAAACAAATAACGATCTGCAAAGTCGTATTGAGCTCTACCGAAATAGGAGCGACGAGCAATACCATTACCTCCGTCATTGTTTGTCTGAGAAGATTTGTCTAATGTATTAAGAGAGTTTCCTAATTCATTATTACCTCCACCTTTTCTTGAAGCTTCAGTATATTTGTAGTTTTGGTCTACTTGCTCAAAACCTGCAAGAACTGCAAGCCCGTGTTTGCCCCATTTTTCATTATAGTTGGCAAGTACTTGAGTTGTATACCAGTTCCATGTATAGTAGTTGTCGTAACCTTCTCTCAGACCAGAATCCTTGATGTTTGTTCCTTGGCCATATTGGAAGTTCTTTTTGAAACCTTCATTGTTGCGGAAATCGTTACGTACGGAGAATAATCCCTTTACAGAAAGGTTTGGTAAGAAGTTGATCGTAGCATGAATGGTTCCATTCACCTGTTGATTCATACTCTTACGATGTCCATCTTGTCCATTTGTTGCAACCGGGTTGTCTTGTCCCATATAGTGGAATGAACCATCTTCGTTATATACAGGAACGGTTGGGTTGATACGATTCGAGAATTGTACAAGACTGGAAGCACTATTCCATCCATCGTGTTGAGTTCCTCTATAACCGGAAAGGTTTAATCCGGCAGAAAGCCATTTCGTAATTTCAGAGTTGATTACCGAACGGGCATTGAAACGACGATATTTGTTTGCGTCGATGATACCATTTTGTTGCGTATAACCAATCGATGCATTGTATGTAGTTTTCTCAGTACCACCATTGATCGAGATGTTGTGCATTGTTTCGAAACCATGTTTCTTAAATGTTTCTGCATACCAATCTGTATCGGGGTGTGTGTATGGAGAAGTTCCATTTCTGTACAACTCGATATCCTCTTCTGTGAATTTTAATACAGCATTTGGATTTTCATTTAATGTAGCTTCGTTATACAATGTTGCATAATCTGCAGCACCCAAATACTTGAAGCGAGTAACAGGAGAGGTTAGAGAGACATTTCCAGAATAGCTTACGCGTGGTCTTTCTCCTTTTTTACCTTGTTTGGTAGAAATAACGATAACCCCATTCGCTGCTTGTACCCCATAGATAGCTGCAGAAGAAGCATCTTTAAGTACAGTTAAGCTTTCGATATCATTCGGGTCGATTGTGTCCATACTTCCCGGCACACCGTCTACAATTACAAGCGGGCTAGCTGCGTTAATTGAGTTTTTACCACGAATAGTAATCGAACCAGATTGTCCACCTGGTGCACCCGAGCGTTGGATCGATGTTACACCCGGCATTTGTCCTGCTAACGCCGCAGATACACTAGATACAGGACGTGATTGCAAAGCTTCAGCTTTAATGGATGATACAGATCCGGTTAGGTTGGCTTTTTTTGTACACCATAACCTACAACAACCACCTCGTCTAGATTCTGCAAGTCTTCTTGCATTTTGATTTTCATGGATTGTTTTGTTGCTTGAATTGTAATCGGTTTGTATCCGATATACGTAATCTCAAGCATTTCTCCTGGTGCGGCATCAAGGGTAAACATACCGTCCAGGTCTGTAATAGTTCCGGTTGAAGTTCCTTTTACTTTAACGTTAACTCCAATCATTGGCTCTCCGGCCTGATCAAGGATAGTACCTGTAATTTTTTGTTTTTGACTTACGATTAAGTTTTCAATCGTTGCTGTGCGTTCCTTAACGAAGGAATCACTTACCGTTGGTTTGCTCTCTGCAAATGCATAAACACCAG